>CALFXR010000085.1 GCA_937958475.1 uncultured Mesorhizobium sp.
GCTACATCGTGCTCGGCGCCGCGATCGTCATTCCGGCCTTCATTCTCCTGCGCATCCTCAGCCTGCGTCGCTGATCCCGATCCCGCCGGCGCTTCGGGACGCACCGCGCCGCGGTCCCGCCGGCCGTGCGCCGCATTGATGCCTGGTCGCCGTCGCGCGTATGGTGAGGTCCGGCGGGCGCTGGGGAGCGGCGGAGATCATGGGCGGACGGACGGTTCTGCGGCGCGCGGTCAACCCGCTGCTGCGCAGGCTCGGGCTTCGGCTCGATGCGCTGCCGCCGCGGCACCGGAGGCCGCCGCACGTGCTCGTGCAACACCGGATCGACCTTCTCTTCGACGTCGGCGCCAACGAGGGCCAGTTCGCCGCGCAGGTGCGCGAACAGGGCTTTGCTGGACGGATCGTCTCGTTCGAGCCCTTGCCGCAAGCGCATGCCGGGCTCGTGCGCAATGCACGCGGCGACGCCGGATGGACCGTCCATGACCGCGTCGCGCTCGGCGCCGCGCCGGGCGATGCCCGCATCAACGTCTCCGCGAATTCGGTCAGTTCGTCGATCCTGCCGATGCTCGACGCCCACACTGCGGCCGCCCCCCGATCCGCCTATGTCGGCAGCGCCGCAACGCCGGTCCTGCCGCTCGACGCCGTCTACGACCGCTACCGCGGCGCCGGCGAAAGAGCCTTCCTCAAGATCGACACGCAGGGCTTCGAGAGCGAGGTGCTGAAGGGCGCCGAGCGCAGCCTGGCTTCACTCGTCGGCGTCGAGATCGAGCTTTCCCTGGTGCCGCTCTACCGGGGCCAGGACCTCTACCGGCATTTCCTTGACTTCTTCGAGGGCCGCGGTTTCGCCCTCTGGGATGTCGTCCCGGTGTTCCGCGATGGGCGCAGCGGCCGGCTCCTGCAGGTCGACGCCGTCTTCGTGCGCCCCGACTGACGACGCGGCATCGCGATGGGAATCCGATCGTTTCAGGGGGATGGAATCCTCGACCCCCTCCAATAAGATCAACGCTTTCCGCGATTTCCACCCTCGTTTTCTCCCCCTCCCGAAATCCTGCTTCACAATGGCGGCAGGTTTTTGCGGAGGGCCCGGCATGGCGGGTGCATGGCGAAACGACCGGATGCTGCTGCGGATTGCGGCAGTCCTCGTCGCGCTGTCGCTCGTCGCCGAGCGTGCCGCCGGCCGCTCCTTCCCCGTCCGGTTCCTCCTCCTTGCCATCCTGCGGCGCGCCGATGCCGTGGCGACGGCCTTCGTCGCCGGGACGGCGTGCATCGACTGGGCGGATCTCGGTGAAGCCCCCGGGATGCACGGCCAGCCGGTCGAGGCCGCGTGGCTCGCCCTGCGCCTGCGCATGCTGGCCGCCATCCTTTGCGATCTCGTCGACGCGGACTGCCGCGCCGCCGTCCGGCATCTCTTCGCCGGCGTCGCGCCCGACGGCGCCGAGCCCGTCCTGCTCCTCTTCTTCCCCGTCCGACCGCGGTTCCGTCCCTACGACACGTCGTGATGCCGGTATCCGAAGGACCTGGCTCAGGCGAATTCGTCCGCCACCTCGAAGAGGATCGCGTGGCGCCCAGCCAGTGCCTCGATATCGCCCGAATAGCCGCCGCCGATGACGCCGCAGACGGCGGCGCCGCGCGTGCGGAAATGGTCGATCGCGATGCGGTCGCGCGCGCGCAGGCCGTCGTCGCTCAGCGCCATCCGTCCGAGCCGGTCGTCGCGGTGCGGGTCGACGCCGGCATTGTAGAAGACGAGGTCGGGCCGGACCCGCTCGTCCAGCATGCCGAGCGCCGCGCGCAGGGTCTCCAGATAGGCCTCGTCGCCGGTGCCGTCGGGCAGGCCGATGTCGAGGTCTGAGGCGATCTTGCGCACCGGGTAGTTGCGCTCGCCATGGAGCGAGAAGGTGAAGACGCGGTCGTCGCCGGCGAAGATGTCGGCCGTGCCGTCGCCCTGGTGGACGTCGAGGTCGAGCACCAGGATCTGCCCGCCGTAGCCCTCGTTCACGAGGACCGATGCGGCCACGCCCACGTCGTTCAACGTGCAGAAGCCCGCGCCCTGGGCCCGCCGGGCGTGGTGGCTGCCGCCGGCCGTGTTGCAGGCGATGCCGTGTTCCAGCGCCAGCCTCGCCGCAAGCAGCGTCCCTGCCGTGGCGAGCTGCGCGCGCCGCGAGACCCGCTCGTCGACCGCGAAGCCGATCTCGCGCTCGATCGGCTTCGGCACCGAGCAGGACAATACCTGGCCGACATAGGCGGGGTCGTGGGCGAGATCGAGCCAGCGCGCCGGCGCCGGCGCGGTCGTCCTCAGCTTGGCGCCCGTCGCCAGTCCGGTCCGCGCCAGCCGCTCCATCAGGGCCCGGTACTTGCCCATCGGAAAACGGTGCGTGACCGGAAATCCGGCGTCGTAGTCGGGGTGGTGCACGATCGGCAAGGCCATGCCGCCCCATAGCACGGCCGCCTGTCAGGAGCGTAGGCCCGCCTGCGCCGCCCGGCTTGCCCGCCGCCGCCGCGGGCCCTATTCAGATTCGACCGGGGCGGCCGCCCTGCAGAGTCGCGGGAGCTCCGGTGGATCGGCACAATCCCTCCGTCGAACGGCGTTTCACGGTGTCGCACCGGCTGGTGCTCGGCATCGCCGTGCCGATGATGGTCGCCTATCTGACGACGCCGCTGATCGGCGTGGTCGATACCGCGGTCGTCGGCCAGTACGGCGACGCCGCGCTGATCGGCGGCCTCGCCGCCGGCGCCATCGTCTTCGACCTGGTCTTCGCCACCTTCAACTTCCTCCGCTCCGGCACGACCGGCCTCGTCGCGCAGGCCATGGGGCGGGGCGACGCGCTCGAGGAGCAGGCCGTGTTCTGGCGGGCGCTGGCGCTCGCGGTCGCAGCCGGCGTGGTGCTCGCCCTGCTCGCGCCGGCCTTCATCCTGGCCGGAATCTGGTTCCTCGACGCCGAGCCGCGCGTCAACGAGGCGATGGCGACCTATATCGGCATCCGCATCCTCGCCGCGCCCTTCGCGCTCGCCAACTACGCCATCCTCGGCTACGTGCTCGGCCGCGGCGAGGCCGGGCTCGGGCTCGGGCTGCAGGTCGTCCTCAACGGAACCAACGTCGCGCTGTCGATCCTCTTCGGGCTCGAGTTCGGCTGGCAGATCGCCGGCGTCGCCTGGGGAACGGTGTGCGGCGAGGTCCTCGCCACGATCGTCGGCATGGCCATCCTCTATCCCCGTTTCCGGAAGAATCCCCGGCCCACCCTGCAACGCATCGGCGCCGTCGATGCGATCGTCCGTATGCTGACGCTCAATCGCGATATCATGATCCGCTCCTTCGCGCTGCTTGCCGCCTTCGCCCTCTTCGCCCGCCAGGGCGCGCAGTTCGGCACGACGACACTCGCCGCCAACGCGGTGCTGATGAACTTCTTCCTCGTCGGCGGCTACTTCCTCGACGGCTTCGCCACCGCGGCCGAGCAGCTCGCCGGCCGCGCCATCGGCGCCCGCGACCGCACCGCCTTCTCGCGCGCGGTCCTGCTTTCGACCGGCTGGGGTTTCGGCCTAGCCGTCGTCACGACGCTGCTCTTCCTCGTCCTCGGCGGCCACTTCATCGCGATCGTCACGACGGCGGCGGACGTCAGGGCGGAGGCCGAGGCCTATCTCGCCTGGGCGGCGTTCACCGCGGTGAGCGGCGTCCTCGCCTTCGCCATGGACGGCGTCTTCATCGGCGCGACCTGGTCGCGCGACATGCGCAACATGATGCTCGCCTCCTTCGCGATCTTCTGGGCGGCGCTCGTCGTGCTCAGCGACCGCTTCGGCAACCACGGCCTGTGGGCGGCCCTGCACATCTTCCTGCTGGTCCGTGGCTTCAGCCTGCTGTCGATCGTGCCGGCGCGGACGCGCAGCACGTTCCGGCTGACCGGCTAGTCTCCGGCCAGCCGGCGGTCGGCCCAGCGGTCCATCGTGCTGCCGCGGATCTCGGCGATCGACCGGAGCCCCTCCCGCTCGGTGAAGTCGGCCATGCCTTGGACGATCCGCCCCGGCAGTCCGGGCCCGGCGTAGATCATGCCGGTGTAGAGCTGGACGAGATCGGCCCCGGCCCGGATCTTCTCCAATGCGGTCTCCGTCGAGTCCACGCCGCCGACGCCGACGAGGACCCGCTGCGGCCCGAGCAGGCGGCGCATCCGGGCGAGCACGGTCGTCGAGAGGTCGAACAGCGGTCTTCCCGAAAGGCCTCCCGTTTCGGCCGCGTGCGCGCGGTTCCTCAGCGCCGGCCGCGAGATCGTCGTGTTGGAGACGATGACCCCGTCGACGCCCTTGTCGCCGACTTCCGCCGCGATGTCCTCCAGGTCCGCTTGGTGCAGGTCGGGCGCGATCTTGAGGAGGATGGGCGTCCGCCGTCCCGCTCCCGCGACCGCGTCCCGCGCGGCGACCACCCTGGCGAGCAGCTCGCCCAGCGCTCCCCTGGCCTGCATGTCGCGCAGGCCCGGCGTGTTCGGCGAGGAGATGTTGACCGTCAGGTAGCTGGCGAGCGCGGCGAAGCGGGACACGCCGGCCTCGTAGTCGGCGATCCGGTCGGCGCTGTCCTTGTTGGCGCCGATGTTGACCCCGACGATTCCGCCGCGACCGGACCGCGCCGACAGTCTCGCAAAGGCTCGGTCGTGTCCCTCGTTGTTGAAGCCGAGCCGGTTGATGACGGCTTTGTCCTCGGTGAGCCGGAAGATGCGCGGCTTCGGATTGCCCGCCTGCGGGCGCGGCGTCACCGTGCCCACCTCGGCGAAGCCGAAGCCGAGCGCCAGGAGCGCGTCCGGCACCTCGGCGTTCTTGTCGTAGCCTGCCGCCATCCCGAGCGGATTGGGGAAGTCGAGGCCGCACGCGCTCGTCTTCAGCCGCGGCGACTGCGCGCCCCGGCAACGTCCGGCGAGCCCCGTCGCCAGCGCCGTGATCGAGAGACCATGGGCCGTCTCGGGATCGAATGTGAAGAGCGCGCGCTGGCCGAGCCGCTCGAAGAGCTTCTTCATCGGTCGAGCACCGGGAAGACGTGGACGCCCGCCGCATCGAGCGGCAGCGGTTTCACCCAGGCGACCGCCGAAAGCGGCATCGGCCCGTAGAGATGCGGGAACAGCGCCCCGCCGCGGGAAACCTCGTATTTCAGCGCCGGTCCCAGCCGCTCGGCGTCGACGGCGACGAGCAGGAGGTCGCGCTGCCCGGCGAAATGCTTCGCCGCCGTCTCGACCGCCTGGTCGGCGGTCGAGAAATGGATGAAGCCGTCGGCGTGGTCGATCGGCGCGCCGTCGAAAACGCCGGCCGCCTCGGCTTCGCGCCACAGGTCGACCGGGCAGATCTTGTAGATGATGCGTTGCATGCGCGCCCTATAGTCGGATTGCGGCGGCGGGAAAAGGAGAACGCGCCCGCCACTTCGTATTTTGGTCGCATTGGAGGCGCATGTCGGCCACGGGTCCGATCGACTGGAGGGCGCGATGAGACGGCTGATCCTGCTTGCCATGCTGGCCTTTGCCGCCGCGCCTGCCGCGGCCGGGGACGAAGGCCGTTTCCGCCTGGAGAAGACGCCCGACGGCTACGTGCGGATGGACACGAAGACGGGCGAGATGTCGCTGTGCGAGATGCGCGGCGGGCAACTGGTCTGCAAGCTCGCCGCCGACGAGCGCTCGGCTCTTCAGGACGAAATCGATCGCCTGTCGACGCGCCTCTCCGGGATCGAGGAGCGCCTCGCCAAGATCGAGGAGAACCCGATCGTGAAGCCCGAGAACCTGCTGCCGTCCGAGGAGGAGTTCCAGCGCTCCCTCGGCATGATGGAGCAGTTCTTCCGCAAGTTCATGGGAATCGTGAAGGACATGGACAAGGAAGTCGACGACGGGGAGGGCAAGGAAACGACCCCTCCGCAGAAGACCTGAGGCCCCCGCGTCGGCCGGCCGGTCAGCCGGCGGGCGGCAGATGCGCGTGGCGGGCCGCCTCGGGATCGAACGGCTCGAAACCGAAGGCGCTGAACACCAGCGAGATGGCGAAGAGCGCGCAGGCGGTCAGCAGCGCGAACTGCGCATACCGTCCATAGACCTCGCGCATCACCGTGGCGAAGACGAAACGCGCATGCTGATCGAGCGGTCGCGACGTCTCGTCGAGGTAGAGCCAGACCTCCGTCGTTTTCGGATTCTGCCGGGTCGACGCCATCGCCTTCCACATCAGCACGGTGGCCATCAGCAGCGTCGCCACCGCGCCCGAGCGGAATGCCGACACCGGGCTGAAGGAGAAGCCGACCATGATGCAGCCGATGGCCAGCGCCCCGAACATCACGGCGCGACCGACGCACATCACGGCTATCTCGCGAATCTTCTCCATTCGCCTCTCCGCAAGCATTCCGGCGATTGTGCCGACGCTGTCGTGCCGACGGCAAGTAAATTTGCCGCCATCGACGGTGCCAACCGTTCCACGGGGCTTTGGTTCCGCAGAAACAGGTGTGTGACTGCGTTTCGGCCGCTTTGCGTCTTGAAAAGATCGCCCTGCACCGCATAATCCAGGGACCCCGCGCAACAGAACGCGGTGTATCGACGGGAGGGGCGTGTGCCTGGAGGTTATAGGTTCGTCATCGCGGACGATCACCCTCTCTTTCGGGGTGCGCTGAAACAGGCGCTGGCCGTGCTCGGCGAGAACACCGAGATCGTCGAGGCCGGCAGTTTCGAAACCACGAAAGCGGCGGTCACCGGCATGGAGGACATCGATCTCGTCCTCCTCGACCTCTCCATGCCCGGCGCGAGCGGCCTGTCCGGCCTCGTCTCGCTGCGCGGCATAAGCCCCGACGTTCCGCTGATCGTCGTCTCGGCGCACGACGATCCCGAGACCATCCGCCGTGCGCTCGAACTCGGCGCGTCGGGCTTCATCTCGAAATCGGCGAGCATGGAAGAGATCCGCGCGTCCGTTCAGGTGGTCCTCGGCGGCGGTATCGCCGCTCCGTCCGGGATCGACCTCGGTGTCGAGCGCGATCCGGAAATGTCGGACCTGATCAGGCGCCTGCAGACTCTCACGCCGCAGCAGACCCGGGTGTTGAGCATGCTCGCCGAAGGCCTGCTCAACAAGCAGATCGCCTACGAGCTCGGCGTTTCTGAAGCGACCATCAAGGCGCATGTCTCGGCGGTCCTGCAGAAGCTCGGCGTCGACAGCCGGACCCAGGCCGTGATCATGCTCGCCAAGATTGGAACCGACCCGCTGCAAGCCGCGACCTGACGGCGCCGCGGCCCGGTTCGGGGCATGGGATCCACCTATTCCGCGGCTGCCGGCGTCATGCGGTGCAGGCGGGTGATCAGCGAGCGCAGCACCGCCGGCTTCACCGGCTTGTTGAGCACCTGGACGTCCATGCGTTCGGCCGCGCCGCGAACCTCGTTCGAGCGATCCGCCGTGATCAGGACCGCCGGCAAGGTGCCGCCGAATCGCTCCCGCAGCTTAGCGATCACGTCGAGGCCGTTCTCTCCGTCGAGGTGATAGTCGGCGAGCACGACCTCGGGCTGGGGCAGTCCCTGGGCACGGATCGCAGCCGAGCCCGCGAGCGTGGTCACCCGGCATCCCCATCCTTCGAGGAGAAGCCTCATGCCGTCGAGGATGCGCGGGTCGTTGTCGACGCAGAAGACGTTGAGGCCGTCGAGCGATGCCGAGATCGGCACGATGCCCGGCTGCGGCGCCGGGACCGGCTGTTCCCGGGCCTCGGTCACCGGCAGGATGACCGAGAACCGGGTTCCCCTGCCGTGCCCGGAGTCGATCTGGATTTCGAGGCGAAGCACGCGCGCGATGCGGTCGACGATCGACAGGCCGAGGCCGAGGCCCTGGGCTTCGCGGGCGCCCTCGTCGAGGCGGGTGAATTCGCGGAAGACCGTGTTCAGCTTGTCGACCGGGATGCCGATGCCGGTGTCGAAGACCTGGATCTCGGCGAGTTCGCCTCGCCGCCTGACACCGACGAGGATGCGGCCGCTGCGCGTATACTTGATGGCGTTCGACACGAGGTTCTGAACCAGGCGACGCAGCAGGTTGCGATCGGTACAGACCCACACCGACGAGGGCACGATCACGAGGTCCAGCTTCTTCGCCGCGGCCATCGGCTGGAAGTCGGTGCCGATCTGCCGCAGCAGCCCATCGAGGCGGAAGATCGAGTCGGCCGGCTTCATCGCGCCCGTGTCGAGCCGCGAGATGTCGAGCACCGCGCCGAGGATCGCTTCGACCGAATCGAGCGAGGATTCGATGTTCGTCGCCGCTTCCGAGATGACCCCTCCGCCTGCCTTCTCGATCAGCGAGGAGCAGTAGAGCCGCGCGGCGTTCAGCGGTTGCAGGATGTCGTGGCCGGCCGCTGCAAGGAAGCGGGTCTTTCCGAGGTTGGCCTCTTCGGCGAGCATCTGCGCCTGCGCGAGTTCCTCGTTGACGCGGGTGAGTTCCGCCGTGCGGCTGCGAACGCGTTGTTCGAGCGTTTCGTTCGCGCGTTTCAGCGCCAGGTCGGCCTGCACGCGCGCGGTGATGTCGGTATAGGTCGCGACGATGCCGCCGTCGGGCATGGGATTCGAGCGGATTTCGATGATCCGGCCGCTGGTCTTCAGCTCGATCTGCCAGGGACTGCCGAACGTCGTCAGCCGGTTCAGCGTCAGCACCTCGGATTCGGGCGCGACGTCGCCGCGGTTGCTCAGGAAACGCAGGATGCGGGTCACGGATACGCCGACCTGCCCCAGTTCGTCGGGCAGTTCGAAGAGGTTCCGGTACTGGCGGTTCCAGCACGTCAGCCGGAAGTCTCGGTCGAACACCGTGATGCCCTGCTCCATCTGGTCGAGGGCGATCTGGAGGAGGTCGCGATTGTGCTGGAGGGCCTCGGTCGCGTCGTCGAGCAGGCGAAGCGCATCGCGGGAGGCGCTGTCGTTGCGCTTGAACAGCAGCGACAGGATCAACCGCGCCGACGAGGAACCGACGGCGCTGGCAAGGAGCTGCTCGGAGAACCTGATCACCGACATGCTCGCCGCTTCGCTGCCGCCGAGGCGGCGTCCCTCCGCTGCCTCGAAGGTCTGGAAGGAACGCTCCGTCCGCTCCACCCCGAGATAGCGTGCGATCGTCTCGCGCAGTTCGTCGACCGTGATCGCGGTGCGGAAGCGGCGCAGGCTCGGCATCGGATTGGCATCGCGCGGCGCGAAGATCGCCGCCTGGATTCGCTCGAGCGGAACCGAGCCGCGGGAAAGCGAGCCGAGCACGAAGAACAGGGCGTTGATCGAGAGGCTCCACATGACGCCGTGGTTGAGCGGTTCCGCCACCGTTCCGAACAATGCCTGCGGGCGCAGGGCCTCGAGACCGAAAAGGCCGTGGACGACGATCGCCGTGTCCGGGTCGGCAAGAGACGGCAGGAGCAGCGTATAGCCCCATACGGCGATCCCGGCGGTCATGCCCAGCACGGCGCCGCGCGCGTTGGCGCCCTTCCAGATCAGCCCGCCGAAGAAGGCGGGCGCAAACTGCGCGATCGCGGCAAAGGACATCAGGCCGATCGCGGCAAGCCGGGCGTTGTCGGTGCTTTCGCGATAATAGAGGAAAGCCGCAAACAGGATGATGAAGATGGCCGCTCGGCGGATGTTGAGGATGAGCGACGACCAGTCCTCGTTCTCGTTCTGGCGGTTGTAGAGGAGGCGGCGGACGAAGATCGGAATGACGATGTCGTTGGAAATCATGATCGAGAGCGCGACGCTTTCGACGATCACCATGGCGGTCGCCGCCGACAGTCCGCCGATGAAGGCGACGATGGCCATGAAGTCGTGCCCGCCGAACAGGGGAACGGACAGGACATAGAGATCCGAACTCGTGCGGTCGCCGACCAGGATCGTGCCGGCGAAGGCGATCGGGATGACGAAAAGGTTGATGGCGACCAGGTAGAGAGGGAACACCCATGTCGCTGTGCGCAGTTCCTCCTCGCCGCGGTTCTCGACGATCGTCACGTAGAACTGACGCGGCAGCATGATGATCGCGCAGGCGCTGAGGGCGGTGAGCACGATCCAGGTTCCGAGCGTGGTGCCGCCGCCGAACGCCTGTTCAAGGGCGCCTTCCGCGCGGCTCGCTGCGATCAGTTCGGCCGGGCTGCCGAACATGAAGAAGGTGATCAGGATACCGATGCCGAGAAAGGCCGCGAGCTTGACCACGGATTCGGCCGCCACGGCGAGGACGAGGCCCTGCTGGTGCTCGGTCGCGTCGGCGTGGCGGGTTCCGAACAGGACGGCGAACAGCGCGAGCAGCATGGCGACGATCAGCGAGATGTCGCTGACGAAGGGGTCGAAGGATGGCGGGGCGCCGTTGTAGTGCTCGACCATCAGGCTGACCGAGCCGGAGATCGCCTTGAGCTGCAGAGCGATGTAGGGCACGACGCCGACCGTGGCGATCAGCGTGGCGATGGAAGCGACGGCGAAGCTCTTGCCGTAGCGCGCGCCGAGGAAGTCAGCGATCGAGGTGATCTTCTCCGACTGCGCCAGGCGCACGATCTTGCGCAGCAGCGGGTAGCCGAAGATGAAGATCAGCATCGGCCCGAGATAGATCGTCAGGAATTCCGGCCCGCGCTCCGCGGCAAGGCCGACCGAGCCGAAGAAGGTCCACGAGGTGCAGTAGATCGCCAGGCTGAGCGCGTAGGTGTAGGGCCGCGATCTGGAGGCCTTCTCGGTCGAACCGCGCCGGTCGCCGACGCTTGCAATGGCGAAGAGCAGCGTCAGGTATGCCAGCGCGATGATGACGACGACCCAGCCCTGCACGCCTTCCTGCGCCTCCCCTTTGTCGTTCCGAAGCCGCAGCAAGGCAATCACAGCGCGGGTCGCGTGTCCATCATGCGCGCGGGTGGCACTGGGACACATCAGCCTGGATATCCGCAATACGGCTAAAGTTTCAGACTGTTGGCGCGACAATCCTTTGCTATGGTCACGCTCGTCGGCGCGCGGGGGTGCGTGCGGACGGTCGCGCATCACAGGAGGCGAGCGTGCTGAAGGAATTCCAGGAATTCATCTCCAAGGGCAACGTGATGGACCTTGCCGTCGGCGTCATCATTGGCGGCGCGTTCGGTCTGATCGTCAATTCGCTTGTCGGCGACATCATCATGCCGATCGTCGGCGCCATCTTCGGCGGCTTCGATTTCTCCAACTACTTCGTCGCGCTGTCCTCTTCGGTCACCGCCGAATCGCTGGAGGAAGCCCGCAAGCAGGGCGCGGTCTTCGCCTACGGCAACTTCATCACGGTGGTCATCAACTTCCTGATCCTCGCCTGGATCATCTTCCTGATGGTCAGGGCGGTGAACAGCATGCGCCGCCGGATGGTCAAGGAGCAGGCCGCGCTCGCGCCCGCTGCCCCGCCGGCCGATGTCCAGCTCCTTACCGAGATCCGCGATCTCCTCGCCAAGCGCTGAGACGGACACGGCGTTGCTGGGCCAATCGAATCCCGGAGCCCCCGCGGGCTTCGGGATGGCGGTGCCATGCGAACGGCGCTACGACCCGGCGAGGAAGCAGGTTGGTCGTTCTATTCGTCGGACGGGAATACCATGGCACTGATCGATTCGATCCGCAGCGAGGCGCGCGAGGCCCCGGAGAGCGGCATCGTCGCGGTGATGAACCACGGCCGCGGCCGCGAGGGCATGATCCCGCTCTGGGCGGGCGAGGGCGACCTGCCGACGCCGGATTTCATCACGGCGGCGGCGATGTCCGCGCTTCAGGCCGGCGAGACCTTCTACACCTGGCAGCGCGGCATCCCCGAGCTGCGCGAGGCGCTCGCCCGCTATCATACCCGACACTTCGGCGGTCCGTTCGCCGCCGAGGAATTCATGGTCGTCGGCTCGGGCATGCAGGCGATCCAGCTGGCGTTGCAGGCGACCGCAGGCGCCGGCGACGAAGTGGCCTATCTGGCGCCGGCCTGGCCGAACTTCGCTGCGGCGGCGGGCGTCGCCGGGGCCCGTCCGGTCCCGGTCCCGCTCGACGACACGGCCAACGGCTGGTCGCTCGACATCGGCAAGCTCGCCGACGCGATCACGCCGCGGACGCGGGCGATCTTCGTCAACACGCCGTCGAATCCGACGGGCTGGACGGCGGATCGCGAGACGCTACAGGCCATTCTCGACCTGGCACGGGAACGCGGGCTGTGGATCATCGCCGACGAGATCTACTCGCTGTTCCACTATGATGGCGGCCGCGCGCCGTCCTTCATGGACATCGCCACGCCGGAGGATCGCATCCTCTACGTCAACAGCTTCTCGAAGAACTGGGCGATGACCGGGTGGCGGGTCGGCTGGCTTCGCATCCATCCCTCGCTCCAGGCTGTCTTCGAGAACCTGATCCAGTATTCGACATCGGGCGTCGCCCAATTCATGCAGCGCGGCGCCGTCGCGGCGCTGGACCAGGGAGACGACTTCATCGCCGGCCAGGTGGCGCGGGCGAGGCAGGCGCGCGACCTCGTCTGCCGCATTCTCGGGCGCACCGGACGAGCCCGGTTCAACGTCCCGCGCGGCGCGTTCTATCTCTTCTTCGCCGTCGACGGCGTCAGCGATTCGCGCCAGGCGGCGTTCGAGATCGTCGACCGCGCCAATGTCGGACTGGCGCCGGGAACAGCGTTCGGCGCCGGCGGCGAAAGTCATCTAAGGCTGTGTTTCCACCGAAGGCTCGATCAGCTCGAGGAAGCCGCCGAACGCCTGGCGCGCTGGATGGAAAGCCGCTGACCGTCGAACCGGCTGCGGCCTCCCTGCGGTGGAGGGGTACGGCGATCAGCCGCCGGAGGCGGGCACAACGAGCGGGATGATCCGGTCGGTGCGGTGCTGGGCGGGTCGCCGCGTTCCGGCATAGGGAATCCCCAGCGCGTCCCACGTCTCCACCAGCGCGTCCTGCAGGCCCTCGATCAGCCGGTCGTCATGGAACGGGGTGGGCGTGATGCGCAGCCGCTCGCTGCCGCGCGGCACGGTCGGGTAGTTGATCGGCTGGATGTAGATGCCATGCACGCCGAGCAGCCGGTCGCTCGCCATCTTGCAGAGTTCCGGGTCGCCGACCAGGACCGGCACGATGTGGGTCGAAGACGGCATGACGGGTAGCCCGGCCGCCGACAGAATCTCTTTGGTGCGTTGTGCCTGGCGCTGGTGCTGCTCGCGCTCGGAGTTCGACTGTTTCAGGTGGCGGATCGATGCGGTCGCCGCGGCAGCGATCGCCGGCGGCAGCGCGGTCGTGAAGATGAAGCCCGGTGCGTAGGAGCGGACGGCGTCGACCACGGCGCGCGGACCGGTGATGTATCCGCCCAGCGTGCCGAACGCCTTGGCGAGCGTGCCTTCGATGACGTCGATCCGGTGGGCGAGGCCTTCGCGTTCGGTGATGCCGCCGCCATGCGCGCCGTACATGCCGACCGCATGGACCTCGTCGATATAGGTCATGGCGTTGTACTTCTCGGCAAGGTCGGCGATCTTTTCGATCGGCGCGACGTCGCCGTCCATCGAATAGACGGACTCGAACACGATCAGCTTGGCGCGCTCGCGGCCGGCAGACTGGAGCAGGCTTTCCAGGTGGGCGACGTCGTTGTGGCGGAAGATCTTCTTCTCGGCGCCCGAGCGGCGCACACCCTCGATCATCGAGGCATGGTTGAGTTCGTCCGAGAGCACCAGGCAGTTCGGCAGCAGCCGCGCGATGGTCGCGATCGCCGCCTCGTTGGAGACGAAACCGGAAGTGAAGACCAGCGCCGAGTCCTTGCCGTGCAGGTCGGCGAGCTCGAGCTCGAGTTCGACCAGCGGATGGTTGGTGCCGGAGATGTTTCGCGTTCCGCCGGCGCCGGATCCCATGCGGCCGGCCGCCTGTTGCTGCGCGGCGATCACGTCCGGGTGCTGGCCCATGCCGAGGTAGTCGTTCGAGCACCACACGGTGATCTCGCGCGCCTCGCCGTTCGACCGCCAGATCGCCCGCGGGAAGGCTCCTGCGATCCGCTCCAGGTCGGCGAAGACCCGGTAGCGACGCTCCGCATGGAGCTGGTCGATGGCTTCCTCGAAGAAACGCTGGTAGTTCATCTTGGCCTTCCGAATGCCTGCGGGATCATAGTTACCGACCCCATTTGCGTCCATTGTTCCGGCGGGGTCAAAATGCCACGCCGAACAACGCCAACGACCACAGGCTGGCACTTATTCCCTTGATCGGTATCAAGCAAATCGGTTTTTGCGGCTTTCCTGCCGGAGAGGCGGGCGATCATCCGCCGCGCGGCCCGTGCGGTCGGCAAACGCTATACATCCAGCCGCCGATGGAGCGCCGGTCGGAAATGGGGATTCGGAATCGAGGAGGTGTCAGCCTTGGAGGCCGTCGTCCTTCGTGGAAGTCCGCCACGTCCGGTCGCCATAGGCGAGCACGGCCGCGAAGAACACGAACAGGCCAACGATAGCAGCGACGACGAGTGCGACATCAGACGGCATCGGCATTCCTCCCTTGATGATCCGTCATCTTCGGGGGTGCGCCGGAAGTGCCTTTTGACCTCGATCAACTCGACCGGGTCCGATCGCGTTTTTTCCATCGCCGCGGCCGGTCGACAGGCGAGCAGTTGCGTCAGCAAGGAACGCGCATTGACGCATTGCGTCGTACGACCTGCCTGCCGCAAGGTAGTCATGTGGCGGAAAAACGCCTTTCGCCAGATTGTCAAAGCCCTTGGACGGCTCTAGGCATGGTTGCGACGAGCCATTAGGAAACCTGTTCGCTTTCATGCCCTCAGCTGATGTCATAGTAGATCTGCTGGTTCCCTACGCTCCGGCGTCGCCGGACATCGCGCATGAGTCCTTCGATGGCGATGTCGTCGTCGTCGATCTGGCGAACGGCAAGTACTACAGCTTCTCCGATAGCGGCAGCGCCATCTGGCTCGCACTCGCCGGTGCCGCGGCGCCGGGCGACCTGATCGGGCTGGGCGTGTTCGCGGATGCGGTTCCCGAATTCGTCCGCCGCCTGTGCGAGTACCAGCTGATCGCCGCCCGCCCGGATCTTGCGCCGGCACCGCTCGATGGCGCGGTGGCCGAGCGACTGCGCAGCTGTTCGGAAGGCCCCGACGTCACCGTCTTCGATGACATGGCAGACCTTTTCATCGCCGATCCCATTCACGACGTCGACGAACCGTCCGGTTGGCCCGTCGTCAAACAGGATTGAAACCGTCGAGATCGTGCGCACGAGTCAGCACCAGGCCGTCGAACCGTCGACCATCGGTCGCTACGGACGCGCGCTCCTGGATCTGGCCGGTTCGGTTCCCGGCCACGGCCTGATCGAGGTCGACATCCGGCTGCCCTTCCTCGACCTGCGCGTCAGGGCGCCGGAAGGGCCGATGCTCGACGCCGTCCGATCGGCCCTGCTACCGTCCACGCTGGACCTGCCGTCGAAGGCGGTCGAGGTCATCGTCCTGCACGGCGGGCGGGACGGCGTGCCCAAGCCGCTAGGCTGGGGGCAGGGGGCCTATGTCCCGCATCGCATATCCGCGGAGCTGCGTGCGGCGGGGCTGCAGGGCAGCCTCTTCCATGACCTCCGCTTCTGGCAGTTCATCGATCTCGCGGCAGGGCGCGGCGTCCAGCTGATGGCGGCTCCCGAGGCGTTTCCGCCCTGGGAGCCGGGGGCGCCGCTGCGCGCCTTCCTGCACTGGGCCTATGCCGACCGGGGTTTCCGGCTGACCCACGCCGGGACGCTCGGGCACAATGGCAGGGGCGTGCTTCTTGCCGGATCCGGCGGATCGGGAAAGTCGGGGACCGTGCTCGCCGGGCTGCTCAACGGACTGAAAAGCGTCGGCGACGACTATGTCCTGCTCGAAGCCGACAGGGGCGGCGTCCGGGCCTTCCCGGTCTTCTCCACGCTGAAGCAGGACCCCGCGGGCTTCGGCCGGCTCGGACTGGCGTCGCGGATCGGTCCGCGTCCGCTGAACTGGCAGGGCAAGCACCAGTTCGGAATTCGTGAACTGGCAGCCGATGGCGTCGCCGAAGATCTCGACATCGTAGCGATTTTCCTGCCGCGCATCGGCTCGGGTTCCACGCGGATCACACCCGCCAGCCCGAGGGAAGCCCTTCTCGCCCTGGCGCCCAGCGCCCTCTATCAGATGCCGGGCGAGCGCGAGAGCGGCTTTCGATTTTTCAGTGGTGTGGTCAACTCGCTGCCGGCCTATCATCTTGGGCTCGGAACCGATCCCGCCGAGATCGCCGGAGCGATCTCGGCGTTCATCGAGGCAGGCGCGCCATGAAAGTCAGCGTCATCATGCCGGTCTACAACCGGGAGCGCTATGTCGGCATGGCGTTGCGCTCTCTCCTGCGCCAGCGCGGCGATGCCGATCTCGACATCATCGTCGTCGACGACGGCTCGACCGACGCCTCCCGCGACATCGTCCTCTCCTTCGCGGATGAAGGCGCTCCCATCCGTCTCTTCGTCCAGGACAACCAGGGCGTGACGCGGGCCAGGAACAGCGGCTTACGCAACCTGCTTCCCGAGACGGCCTTCGTCACCTTCCTCGATTCGGACGACGTCTCGCCGGCAAACCGTTTCGCCGCCGATCTTCCCCTCTTCGCCGATCCGTCCGTCGAATTCGTCTACGGCAAGATTTGCCTGGTCGACTACCTCGACGAGGCGACGATGGAGCCCACGGCCGATGCGCAACTCGAAACATTGCGCGGAATCCAGCTTGCGGCGTCCATCTTCCGTCGCGGCTATCTCGACCGCGTCGGCGAGTTCGACGAGGAATTTCGCCAGGCCGAGGACACCGATCTGCTTTTCCGCGCGTTCGAGATGCGCAGCAATGTGATCCTGACCGACACGATCGGAGTCTACTATCGCCAGCACCCTGAAGGCTTGACCAGCAACAGGGCAGAAGGCCGGCGCGAGTTCCTGAAAGCCATGACGCGCTCTGCGCTTCGCCGCCGCCGGGATCCGTCGCTTTCCGACCTGAAGCCGATATTCGGAAGCGGGAAGGCCGGCCCAACGCCAACCGCGCCGAAAGCAGAGGTCTGATCGATGGTTCCCTACTCCGTTGTCATTCCGGCCTGGAACGCCGCGCCGACCATCGTCGAAACCCTTCGCTCCGTGGCGGCCCAGACCCACGCTCCGGCCGAGATCATCCTCGCCGACGACGGCTCCACGGACGACACGGTGGACGTGGCGAACGACACCGGCATCGCTTTGAGGGTGCTCAGGCTCGACCACGCCGGACCCGGTGCTGCAACCACCGTTGGGATCGCCGCGGCGACCACCCGCTACGTCGCCACGCTCGATTCCGACGACCTCTGGCTTCCCGACAAGATGCGGCTCCAACTCGCCTTCATGCTCGAACGGCCGGAACTGATGGCGAGCTTCGCGCACATGCAGGCCTTTCGCGGCTCTCCGACCGAGGGCCTGGGGCGCCCCGTGCCGGCCTGGAGTCGCTCGACGATGGTCATCCGGGCGGAGTTGCCGCAGCTCGTCGGCCCGATGATCGATCTGCCGGCCAAGATCGGCGAACTGATCGACTGGCTCAGCCGGGTCCGCGAGATGGGCCACGCGATCGACCTGCTTCCCGACGTTCTCGCCTACCGGCGGATCCGGCCGGGCAGCCTGTCGCACGTCTCCAATGTCGACCGCAACAAGGGCTACGTGGCGGCGGCCCGTCGAGCGCTGATGCGCCGGGGCCAGCCGAAGGAGCCGTCCTGACCGATGGACAGGTTCTCGCGACGTTTCCCGGGCTACGGCTGGGCATGGCCGGACGGCATGCTGGACCAGTTGCTGAAGGCCGTGCTCCTGCCCGAGGATGCGGCGCTGGAGATGGCCAGGCGCTGGCTCGCGACGAACGACATCGAGGCCGCGGGCTTTCGCGAGCACCGCCTGCTCGCCGCGCTTTCGGAGAGGTTCGGGCGGCGGCTGGCGGATCACCCCGCCTATCCGCGGCTCGTCGGCCTGCAGAAGATGCTGTGGTCGCGCTCGCGACTGGCGATGCGCGAAGCCCTGCCCGTGCTCGGCGCGATCACCGGAGCCGGGCACAGGGTGATGCTGATCAAGGGCGCCGCACAGGTGGCTCGCGACCCCAACGCCCAGCGCGCCAGGGTTTCCTACGACATCGACATCCTGGTGAGGAAGGAAGCGATGAGCGCCGCCTTCGAGGTGCTCGTCGACCGCGGCTGGGCACCGGCGACGGGCGCCAGCGCGCCGTTCCTGCGCCCGCGCGTGCCTTTCCTGCGCTCGATGAACTTCCACAGGAACGACTTCGGCGACATCGACCTGCACCAGTTCGCCTACCATCCGAACCAGCGGAGCGCACGCGACGACGAGGCGCTGTGGGCGCGCGGCGAGCCGGCGGCGTTCGGCGGCGTCGCGGTCGAGGTTCCTTCGCCCGCCGACGGGATCGCCATCGCGATCGCCCATGGCGGGCTTGACGCCCATGCCCACAGCGACTGGCTCGTCGACTGCGCGCGGACGATCCGCCTCGGCGACGTGGACTGGGAAACCCTGTTACGGACGGTCGAGGACCGCTCGATCGCCGTGCCCGCCGCCATCGCGCTCTCCTATCTGGACCGTGAGATCGGCGTCCCCGTCGACAAGACAGCCCTGGACGGCATCCTGCGCCTGTGCCGGAAGTCCGGCCGCCTCGGCGAGGCGGCGGCGCTTCTCCAGGCGAAACCCCGCGGATCCTACGGGCTCGGCGTCTGGTTGGCGCGGGGCGCGTCGAAGCAGCACCGGCTGTGGAGCGCCGGCCGCGCGCCTGCCTCTGCCTCCTGGCCGGTCTGGCGGGGCCGGCGGCAGGGAGTCGCCGCGCGCGAGGGGCGCGACGCCACTCTCGGTTCCATTGCGCCGCCGCCCGGCGGCCGAGGAGCGCCACGGTATCTGACCTTGACGATCGAATGCGACCTTCCCGCCGTGCGCCGGCGCATCGAGTTCGAACTGAGTTCCGCATCCGGTCCCGTGGCACAGCTGCGCTACCGCAACCACCTCGGCGGGCCCGGGCGCGCTCGAATCCGCTTCGGCGGCGTGGTGGTGGCGCAGGATCTGGAAGGGCTCAGGCTGGAGGCGCGGCCCACCCGGCATCTCGCCTCGCGCGGCGACCCCGACGAACTCGCCCGGTTCGGCGCGATCCCGGCGACTATCGCGGAAATTGCCTGGTCCTGACGCCACGCGGCAATGCCGCCGTTCACTGGCCCGCGCCGCGGCGGAATCGCGCCGGAAGCCGATCGCGTGCTGCCGTGGTGGTGCCGCGTGTGGAGGCTTACCGCCGACACGCGGATTTCCGGCCCGCATGGTCCGTCAAGCCGACGCCTGGCGATCGCGGTGAACCCGGATTCGAAAAGCCGCCGACTTCATCGTTTCGGGAGCCGCTTTCGAAGCTACGGCCGATCGCACTCGCCGGCACCTCGTCCCACCGCGATCAGGCGATGGGTCGCGCTCCGGCCATGCTCATAAGCCCGAGCGGGAGACATCCGGACGGTGTCCGGGGCGGTTGCCGCGGCATCTGCTTCGGCGGGGAATCTGCGTGTCGACAATCATCCCGTCCTCGCGGCCTCCTCGGTTGACAATCACGCATCTCCGGAATATGAAGATAGGCATTCCAATTATTGGAATGATAGTCCGTAAAACGGAATACAAGTTCTCTTTGGAGTGAGGCGATGGCGAATTCTGAGCGCGAGATCGTGGTGGAGCAGTTCGGCGCCGTACGGCGCCTGTCGCTGAACCGTCCGGAGATGCGCAATGCTCAGAGCCGGGCCCTGCTGGACATGCTCGACCAGGCCTTCACCGAGGCGGGAGAAGACGACGCGACGCGGGTCGTCGTACTGGCGGGCAAGGGCAAGCACTTCTCGGCCGGCCACGACCTGAAGGAAGCGCAGGCGAATCGCTCCTTCCAGACTGCGGAGGACCGGTTCGACCAGGAGGACGCGAAGTACCTCGGCTATTGCATGCGCATCTACGACTTCCCCAAGCCGACGATTGCCCAAGTGCAGGGCGCCTGCATCACCAGCGGCTTCATGATGGCGAACATGTGCGATCTCGTCGTCGCATCGGAGGATGCGTTCTTCGCCGATCCGGCCTGCGTCTCCATCGCCTGCGCCGGGCCGGAAGTGATGATCGCGCCTTACGTGCTCGGCTTCCGCAAGGCCAAGGAGTTCTTGTTCACCGGCGGCCGGATGACCGCGCAGGAAGCCCTCGACGCCGGCATGGTCAATCGCGTGGTTCCTCTGGGGCGGCTCGAGGAAGAGACGATGGAATTGGCGCAGAAGGTGGCGAAAGCCGCGCCCTTCGCCGTGAAGCTCACCAAGCGCTCGCTGAACCGGATGGCCGACCTCGCCGGGCTCAGGGCGGGCATAAATGCCCACTTCGATACCCACCAGATCACGCATCACACGCGCGAGTTCGCGGCCACCGTGGAGGCCGGCCTCGCCAAGGCTATCGAGAGCGGCAAAGCCCTGTCAAAGGCGGGCTGAGCGCGTGCACGCGGAGCCTGACATCGGGGACGAGCAGATCGGCATCCGCTGCTCGATCATGCGCGGCGGCACCAGCAAGGGCGTCTTTTTCCTGGACCAAGACCTGCCGCCCGCGGGCGCGGCTCGGGACCGGCTGTTGAAACGCGTGATGGGAACGCCCGACCCGATGCAGATCGACGGCCTCGGCGGCACCCACCTCGTCACCTCGAAGATCGCCATCGTGGCGCGCTCGCGCGACGGGAACGCGGACGTCGACTACACCTTCGCGCAGGCGGAGATAGACCGCGACGTCATCGACTACACCGGCAACTGCGGCAACATCTCCGCGGCCGTCGGTCCCTTCGCTGTCGACGCGGGTCTCGTCGCGCTGGCCGAGGGCGCCACGCGTGTGCGCATCCGCAACACCAATACCGACAAGGTTCTCGTCGCGCATGTGCCGACGCGTGGCGGGCGGGCGGCGGTTCACGGCGACCTTGCCATCCACGGCGTGCCCGGCACGGGCGCCGAGATCTTCATGGACTACACCGGCACGATCGGCGCCAAGACGGGCCGGCTGCTGCCGACGGGCGCGGCGGTCGACATCATTCGCCTGGAGGACGGGCGGACGCTCGAACTGACGCTCTGCGACGTGGCGAATACCGTCGGCTTCGTTCGTGCGGCCGACATCGGCCTGACAGGATACGAGCCGCCGGCTTTCTTCTCCGGCGCGATCATCGATTTCCTGCGCGAAATCAGGGGGAAGGCGGCGGAACTGGCCGGTTTCGTATCCGACTGGCGGGACGTGGAGACCGCATCGCCGTTCCTCCCCTTCGTCATGCTGCTTGCGCCGCCGCGCGAAGGCGACATCGCAGCACGCATGATCTTCATGAACCGCTGCCACGGAAGCATGGCCGGTACCGCCTCGATGTGTCTGGCGGCAGCGAGCAGGGTGTCCGGATCGATCCCGTCCGAGCTTTCGCGTCGCACGGAGGGAGACGCTCTCGACATCGAGCATCCCGCCGGTCTGATGGCTGTCTCCGTCTCTATCCGTGCCGGCACGACCGGCGCCGCGACGAGCTTCGAGCGGCTCGGATTCCGGCGCACCGCCCGAAAGATCATGGACGGCACGGTCTACGTTCCCGTCCGTTGAATCAAACCAAGTCGAGGAGCGAAGATGTCGCGACCCGTGATCATCACCTGCGCCGTGACTGGCGGCGCGCCGGTCAATCCGAAGAACCGCGTGCCGGTAACGCCTCAGGAGATCGCGGAATCGGCGCTCGATGCGTGGCGGGCCGGCGCGGCCGTCGTCCACATCCACGTCCGCGACCCGGAGACGGGCGGCCAGAGCGGCGAGTTTCGCCAATACGAGGAGGTCGTCAACAGAATCAGGCGCGCCGGCAGCGACGTCGCCATCAACCTGACGACCGGCTTCGGCGGCCGCTACATTCCCAATTCGGCCGACAGCCGGCTGGTCGGCGAAGGCTCCAACGTCCTGTCGCCGGAAGAACGCTGCCGGCACGTCGTGGAACTGCGGCCGGAACTCTGTTCGCTCGATATGGGCTCCATGAACTTCGGCGAGATCATCTTCGCCAACACGCCCGGTCACATCAGG
Source organism: uncultured Mesorhizobium sp. (assembly GCA_937958475.1). Classification (GTDB taxonomy): domain Bacteria; phylum Pseudomonadota; class Alphaproteobacteria; order Rhizobiales; family Rhizobiaceae; genus DUSC01. The sequence goes on from CALFXR010000085.1 coordinate 21,972, forward strand.
ACGATCGCCGAGATGGCGCGCTCGGCCGGCGTGAAGCCCGAGCTGGAGATATTCGAGGTCGGGCAACTGCGCCTCGCCGCCCACCTGCTGCGGCAGGGGATCCTCGATGCGCCGGCTTATTTTCAGCTCTGCCTGGGCATCAATTGGGGAAGTCCGGCCGACACGCGCGCCATGCAGTATCTGGTCGACCAGCTCCCTGCCGGGGCGCTGTGGGCCGGCTTCGGCGTGGGCGAAGCGCAGTTCGCCATGGCCGCGCAGGCGGTGATCCTCGGCGGACACATGCGCGTCGGCCTGGAGGACAATCTCTACATCGCGCGCGGCGTGCCTGCGCCAAGCAATGCAGCACTCGTCGCGCGCGCCGTGGCAATCGCCGAGGCGCTGGGCATGACCGTCGCCAGTCCGAACGACGCACGCGAAATCCTCTCGCTTCGACGCTGAAAAAGGCGGGGCCACGGCGTTCCCGGCTTGACTGCGCCCGCATTTCACCTTAAACGATATTCTATATAATGGAATGGAAATCCGATAAATGGAAAATCACAGAAGAGGCGAGGATACGGGCGCCTGGGAGTTGCCGGAAGAGCTCGTTCAACTTCGCGATACGGTGCGGCGCTTCATGGCGACGGAGGTCCGGCCGATCGAGGACACCCTACCGCACGACGCCTATTCGCTTCCTGCGGACAAGCTCCAGCAACTGAGGGCCCGTGGACGGGAACTCGGGCTGTGGTGCTATCGCACGCCGGCGGAGCACGGCGGAGCGGGGCTCAGCCTGCTCGGCCAGGCGGTTGTCGCGGAGGAGGCCGCCAAATGCAGGATGGGCGCCTACCAGGCCGCCTGCGGAGCCTTCGGAGCCGATCCGCCGAACGTCATCTGGAGCGGCACACCACAGCAGATCGCCAAGTACGGCCTGCCGGCCGTTGCCGCGGGAAAGCGGACCTTCGTCGCCATCACCGAGGCGTCGGGCGGCTCCGATCCCGCGCGGTCGATCAAGACACGTGCGGTGCGCGACGGTGACCACTACGTGTTGAACGGCACCAAGATGTGGATCACCGCCGCCGAAGGCGCCGACTGGGGCGTCGTCTTCGCCCGTACCGGCGAGGACACCTCGCGCGGCGGCATCTCGAGCTTCATCGTCGATGGCGATACCCCCGGACTGAGCTTCAAGCCGATACCGGTGATCCGCTCGTGGTCGCCTTTCGAGCTGCACTTCGACAACGTCCGCATCCCCGTCGAGAACCGGCTGGGCGAAGAGGGCGAAGGCTTCAAGCTTGCCGAGAAGTGGTTGGTCGAGACTCGGGTGCCCTATGCGGCGGCGACGCTTGGAGTGGCGCAGGCCGCGCTCGACCTCACCGTCGACTGGGCCAAGCAGCGGCAGACATTCGGTTCCCGGCTCGCGGACAAGCAAGGCATCCAGTGGATGCTTGCCGACAGCGAGATCGAGATCCGGGCCGCGCGGCTGCTGACCTATCAGGCTGCGTGGATGGCCGATCTTGGGCGCAACCTGAAGATCGAAGCCTCGATCGCCAAGCTCACGGCGACCGAGACCGCGGGCCGCGTCATCGACCGCTGCGTGCAGATCTTCGGGGCGCTCGGCGTGGCCAAGGAGATGCCGCTCGAGCGGTGGTACCGCGAGCTGCGCATCAAGCGGCTGGGCGAGGGGCCGTCAGAAGTCCAGCGCATGGTCGTCGCCCGTCATCTGCTCGGCGGCAAGGGAGCCTGAAATGTCCATCGACGTTGTCGTCGCGGATCATATCGCGACTGTCACGATCAACCGTCCCGATCGCCTCAACGCGATGGATACCGAGCACTACCAGGCGCTTTCGGAAGCCTGGATCCGCATCCGCGACGACGCCGATATCCGCGTCGCGATCATCACCGGCACCGGCGAGAAGTCATTCTCGGCCGGCGCCGACATCAAGACAAGGCTCACCCGCCACTCCGAGTGGTCGGAGACCTGGCTGACGCAGCGCGAGCAGCTGCTGAACCGCGGCCTCGAGGTCTGGAAACCGGTCATCGCCGCGGTCAACGGTCTCTGCATCGGCGGCGGCGTGACGCTGCTGTTGGCCACCGACATCCGTTATGCCGCCGAGCACGCCACTTTCGGCCTGAGCGAGGTGAAACGCGGGACCATCGCCGGCAACGGCGGCACCCAGCGGGTGATCCAGAACCTGCCGCGCGCCATCGCCATGGAGATGCTGCTGACCGGCGATCCGATGGATGCGCGCACGGCGGCGCACTGGGGGCTGGTCAATCGCGTCGTGCCGGCCGCGGAGCTGATTGACACCGCGATGGCGACGGCCCGCAAGATCGCCGCGAACGCGCCGCTCGCCGTCCAGGCCAGCAAGGAACTCGCGCTGCGCAGCCGCGACGTCGACACGGCGACGGGCCTGCGTATCGAACAGCTGATGGGGCGGCTGCTGCGCGAGACCGAGGACGGCAAGGAAGGGCCCCGCGCCTTTGCCGAGAAGCGCCCACCCCGGTTCGAGGGGCGCTAGCGGAATGCGCGGACGCTGCGTCATCGCGGGCATCGGCCAGACGGCGTTCGGCGCGCTGCCGGGCCGCTCGACCTTCTCCATGCATGCGGAAGCGGTCCGCAACGCGCTGGACGATTGCGGCATCGGCAAGGACGAGGTCGACGCACTGCTGGTCAAGGGGCCGACCTCTGCGCCCGAACTGATGTACGGTCAGAAGCTCGCAGAAGCACTCGGCATCCAGCCGCGGGTCGGCGGTGTCTGGGATCAGGGCGGCGCCGCCAATGCGAGCCTGATCGCCTATGCCGCCATGGCCATCGAACACTGCCAGTGTGAGGTCGCGGTGGTCACCTTCGCCGACAATCCGAAGTCGGGAAGCCGCGCCGCCTACGGAAAGGCGAAGGGCGACGGCGCCCTGTTCGGCTGGTTCGGAACGCCCGCCCAGTACGCTATGATAGCGCGGCGGCACATGGGAGAATTCGGCACCGCCGCTGAAGCCCTCGGGGCAGTGGCGGTCGCCGCGCGGCGACACGGCGCAGCCAATCCGCGTGCGCAGCTGCGCAAGCCGCTCTCGCTCGACGAATACTTGGCGCAGCCGCCCCTGGTCTCGCCGTTCCGCCGCGACGACTGCGCGCTGGTCAGCGACGGCGCCGCGGCCGTCGTGGTGATGAGCGCGAGGCGCGCGGCGGCGCTCGGCGTCGACAAGCCGGTGCCGATACTGGGTTTCGGGCAGGGTCAGACGTCGTGGGACATCATCCAGCGTCCGGTGCTGACCGAGACGATGGCGGCGCAATCTGCCGCTACTGCCTTCGAAATGGCGGGCGTCGGTCCGCCCGATATCGACGTCGCCCAGTTCTACGACTGCTTCACGATCACGGTGCTGATGACACTCGAGGACTATGGCTTCTGCGCGAAGGGCAGGTGCGGCGATTTCGTGCGTGATGGCGCGATCGAGCACGGCGGCGTGCTTCCCGTGAACACAGCAGGCGGTCTGCTCTCGGAGACCGGCATGCCGGGCATGCAACTCGTGATCGAGGGCGTGCGGCAGATGCGCGGCGAGGCGAACCTTCAAGTGCCCGGCGCCCGAACCTGCATCGTCAGCAACCAGGGCGGCGTCATGCACACCCACTCCACCCTCATTCTCGGGGTCTAGCCGATGACGACGCGGCAATCGCAGGACGATGTGGAGGCGGCGTATCGCGCATCGCTGGCCCGGGGACACCTGTCCTTCCAGCGCTGCGCCTGCACCGAGGCGTGGCTGCCGCCGCGCGAGCAGTGCCCGCGCTGTTTGCGGGCCGACTTCCGCTGGGAGGAAGCGAGCGGCAGGGCCAGGCTCATTTCCTGGGTCGTCTATCACCGCGCCTACGACGACGCCTTCGCGGACCGGCTGCCGTATTGCGTCGCCGTGGTCGAACTCGACGAGGGGCCGCGGCTGGTCAGCAACATCGTCGGCGCAGCCGACCCCGAGGCGCTGCAGATCGAGCAGCCGCTGCAATTGCGCGTCGAGCTAGAGCGCGGCATTCCCGTGCCACGTTTTACGCAACAGGACATCCCCGAAAGTACCGCATCTTGACCACAGCCATCTCCACGCAGTCTCGGAAGGAAGAAGACGCCGCCCCCCCGCTTTCGGGTCTGACGGTTCTGGATCTCGGACAGATCTATCTCGGACCCTATGCCGGGCTGTTGCTGGCCAAGGCTGGAGCCAACGTCATCAAGGTCGAGCCGGTGACGGGTGAGCCCGCACGCCGCCGATCGGACGTGCGCGGCGCAGGATTCCCTTTCTGCATGCTCAATGCCAACAAGAGGTCGATATCGATCAACCTCAAATCGGAGCGCGGCCGACAGCTCCTGGTCGACCTCGCTCGACAGGCCGACGTTCTCCTCGAAAACTTCCTGCCGGGGGTGCTCGATCGACTGGGCGTAGGCTGGTCCGTATTGAGTGAAGCCAATCCCAGGCTCGTCTATGCGTCGGGATCGGGTTTCGGACTTGCCGGCCCCGATCGGGACAGGCTTGCGATGGATCTGACGGTGCAGGCGGTTACCGGTGTGATGAGCGTAACCGGCTACGAGGATGGCGAGCCGCTGAAGTCGGGCGCCGCTTTCGCCGATTTCATCAGCGGGGTGCATCTCTATGGTGCGATCATGACCGCGCTCTACGCGCGTGAACGAACGGGCAGGGGGCAGCTGGTGGAGGTGGCGATGCAGGAAGCCGTGTTGCCGACGCTCGCCTCCAACCTCGGCATGCTGCATAGCTCGGGCGGAAGATCTGCTCCCCGCACGGGCAACAGGCATGGCGGCCTCGCGGTCGCGCCATACAACGTCTACCAGTGCCGGGACGGCCACGTCGCGCTGATCTGCCAGGTCGAGGATCACTGGAAAGGCCTGGTCGAGGCGATGGAAAGGCGGGACCTCGCCGACGACCCGCGGTTCGCGACGAATGCCGCTCGGGTTGCCAACATGGACGACACCGACGCCATCGTCGGTGCATGGGCGCGCGCGTATACCCGTGCGGAGTTGAACGAGAAGGCACAGCGCTTCCACTTCCTGGCCGGATCCGTCCGGGACCTCCCCGAAGTGATGAACGACGACGCCATGCATGAACGCGGCATGCTGGAGACGATCGATCATCCCGAACTGGGCACGGTCGTCCTGCCCAACAGCCCGCTGCGCTTCCACGGCAGCGCACGGATCACGTCGGAGCCCAGCGAGCGTCTCGGTGCCTCGAACGATGCGGTTCTCGGAGGCATGCTTGGCCTCAACGCAGATGAACTCGAAGATCTGCGCCGCGGCGGCGTAATCTGACACCGCAGGGCGAGTCGGTTCGCAGGAGGATTGATTGGCATTCGATCTGGTCGTGGCCAACGGAGACGTGGTGACGCCGCAGGGCGTGGTACGCTGCGATGTGGCCGTATCGGGCGAGTCGATCGTCGCCCTACTGCCGCCGGGCGAGGCGGCTGCGCACGACACGATGCGCACCATCGATGCCACCGGCAGGATCGTGATCCCGGGCGGCATCGACCCGCATGTCCACATGAAGCACCACATCGTTCTGCCCGACGGTACCCGCCACTACTCGAAGGGTCCCGACCACGTCGGCCGCGCCGCCCTGATGGGCGGCACGACGACGCTCATGGATTTCGTCCTTCTGCAGCCCGGCATGGGCGTGCCCGAAAGCATCGAGGCGCGGCATGCGCAGTTCGCCGACAGCTGTTGCGACTGGTCCTGCCATCTTATGCTCTACACCGACCCTTCCGAGCGGACCTTCGAGGAACTCGCCGAAGCAATCAGGGCGGGCTATCCGACGGTGAAGCTCTTCATGACCAACATCCTGCCCAAGAACCAGGGGCGGATGATCGATTTCGGCGACATGTGGGAGACGTTCCGGATCCTGTCGCGCGAGGGCGGAATGGCGGTGATCCATGGCGAGGACAACGACCTCGTCATGCACATGTACGCCAAGCTGCTGCGCGAAGGCCGGACCGGTTTCGAACATATGTCCGAGGTGCATAGCAGGCTCTCGGAGGACATGAGCTTCCGCCGCGTGATCCGCCTGGCGGAGAACGTGCCCGGTACGGCGCTCTACATGATGCACGTCTCGGCTTCCTCCGGCGTAACCGCCGTGCGTGAAGCGCGGGCGCGCGGCCTGCCCATCTACGGCGAGACGCTGCACCAGTACCTCGTCTACACCGACGAGGACTATCGCCGGCCGAACGGTCAGATCTACCACACCTATCCCTCGCTAAAGGGCGCGGAGGACCAGGCCATGCTCTGGGACGGCATTGGCAGCGGCGACATCCACAGTGTTGCCACGGACGATCTGTGCTGCGCGCTCGGGCTGAAGCTCGCGGCGAACCGGATCGACGACATCGTCGGCGGCAACGTCGGCGTGGAACCGCGCATAGCGGTGATGTACACCGAGGCCGTCGTGCGGCGGGGGCTGTCGCTGGAGCGCTTCGTCGATCTCGTGTCGACGAACGCCGCCCGCATTCTCGGGCTCTATCCGCGTAAGGGGGCCATCGCCGTCGGCAGCGATGCCGATTTCGCCGTCCTCGATCCGAGCCGTCGCGGCACGATCCGCGCGTCCGAACTCTATGCGTCCGACTACACACCCTGGGAAGGCCACGAGATATACGCCTGGCCGGTCGCCACCGTGATGCGCGGCCGGGTCGTGATGGAGAATGGCAGGTTCGAGGGCAAGCCAGGCGACGGTCGCTATCTCAAGCGCAAGATATCGGCGGATATCCTTGCCGGCGCCGCGCTGTAGCGACATGGACGCCGACGCGGCCCGGCGCGACGGAACGAACATGTTGCCGCTGCTTGCGCGGCTGCTGAAGGAGAGTTTCCTGTTGTGGGCGCAAGAAGCGTCGATCAGTGCGACCGGAAACCAGATCGAGATAGCCTCGACCTTGACGACCGTTACGGTGCGCTTCGACCCGGCCAACGGGCTGGCGCACTGGTGGATCGCCGTGCGCCACGGCAATTCCGTCCGCCTGCGTCCGGCCGTCTCGGTACTCGGTGTGCTATCTGTGGTTCGACGCCATCTCGAGGACCCGCGCAATGCGTGACGGTTCGCGGTTCGCCGGACCGATCCCGGTCGGTGTCCTCACGGGATTTCTCGGCGCCGGAAAGTCGACGCGACTGGCCCGCCTCCTGAAAGGGGCGGACGCGGCCCGAACCGCCGTGATCGTCAACGAGTTCGGAGCCGTCGGCATCGACCACGACCTGCTCTCCGTTGCGTCCGAGCGGGTCACGCTACTGGACAACGGCTGCCTCTGCTGTATCGCCCGCAGCGGCTTGCAGGACGCGCTCGAAGACCTGCATGTGCGCCGGGCGCGCGGCGAACTCGATTTCGACCGTGTGGTGTTGGAAACCTCGGGATTGGCGGATCCCGGCGCGCTCCTCGCCCTTCTGTCGTTCGGCGGTGGGCTCGCGGGCATGTTCGTGCGCGCCAATGTCGTGGCCCTCGTCGACGCGGGCACCGGTGCCGCGCTGCTGGAGGATTTCGCCGAGGCCGCCCGGCAGGTCGCGCTCGCCGACCGCATCGTGCTGACGCATACCGATCTTGCGCCAGCGCCACCCTCGCTGCGCGACTTGATCGAGGTGCTCAACGCCGCGGCCCCGCTCGCCGCAGACGGCCGCTTCGCCTTCGCCGACCTGTTCGACGGAGCGCGCCCGGGCGGCCGCCGGTTCTTGGCGGAACCGGCGATCGCCCCGGCCCATCGCCAGGGTATCGGCAGCGCCGTCGTCGTCGACGAGCGGCCGACGAGCGAGGCTGTACTCGAACTGCTTCTGGAAGGGCTTCAGTCCCATCTCGGCGACCGTCTCCTCCGCGTGAAGGGCTTCGTCCGCATCGCCGGCAGCGACCGCATGCTGCTGGTGCAGGGCACCCACCGCCGGGCGATCGAGCGCGTCCTGTGGGATGCTTCTGCGCTGGCCGACCGGAGGACCCGCCTGACGGTGATCGCCCGCGACATGCCGCAGGAATGGCCCGCATTGCTCTACCGGTGCATCCGCGAGGAGGTCGACTTCTCTGCCGGGAAGCTCGTTTCGTCCGCGCTTCCCGTTTCATCCCGATTGCTCTAGGATTGTGCACAATGGAATCCTGGAGAGGCGATGAATCCCGTGGGAGCGACACAACCGGCGCCGGTTCGCCGTTCCGAGGCGGACGAAGGCAAGCGCATCAGTCCGCTGCAGATCGCGGAGGCGATCCGGACGCGCATTCTCAAGGGCAGCCTTCCGGCCGGCTCGCATCTGCTGGAAGCGTCGTTCGCCGCGGAGTTCGGGACGTCGCGAACGCCGGTCCGGACGGCCCTGGCACTGCTCGCGCGCGAGTCGCTCGTGACCTTCGCGCCGAACCGCGGCTACGAGGTGCGCCGCTTCACGCTGGAACAGACGATGCAGGCCTACGACATCCGCGGCGCGTTGGAGGGCATGGCCGTGCGCATGGTCGCCGAGACGGGCATATCGCCGGAAGGTGCGCGCCAGATGAAGGCCTGCCTCGACGTCGTGGATTCGATCCTCGCGCGCGGACAGCTCAATGTGACGGAGCAGGGCAGCTGGCGGGAGATGAACATCCTCTTCCACGCCACGATCGAGCGGGAACTGGGCAACCAGTTCCTCGACGAGATCCTCCAGACCATGCGAAACGTGCCGCTGGTCGCCAATGCGGTCATCCAGTGGTACGATTTCGATACCGTCTACCGCTATCAGTCGGACCATCACCGCATCTTCGATGCGATTGTCCGGCGCCAGGGCAGCCGCGCCGAAGCCGCCATGCGCGAGCACCTCTATTCGGCCCGGGAATTCGTCCGGTCGATGCTGGAAGACCGGGCTCCCAACGTGCGCCCGAAAGTCTGAGATCCGGGAACGAATCCGGCGCGGTCGGGCGTGCTCGTTCGGCCGCGTGTACGACGGCAACGCTCGTCGGCCCGACGACGGGCGAGGGGGGAACAGCGGGATGATGCCGATCGCTGTCTGCGAGGTCGGCCCGAGAGACGGGCTGCAGAACCATCCGCGCCACTTCGAGGTCGCCGAACGTGTCGAACTGATCGACAGGCTGTCCGCCGCCGGCCTGCGCCGCATCGAGGCCGTCTCTTTCGTTAACGACCAGAAGGTGCCGCGGATGGCGGGAGCGGAAGCGGTGCTGGACAGCATCCGCCGCCCGCCCGGCGCATTGTTCTCCGGTCTGGTCCTGAATGGCCGGGGCGTCGATCGCGCGCTCGGCTGCGATCTGCAGGAGATACGGCTCGTCGTCGTCGCGAGCGACACGTTCAGTCGGCGAAACCAGGGCGCTTCGACCGAAGACACCATACGGCTCGCCGGCGAGGTGGCGCGCAAGGTCAAGTCCGCGGGAAGGCGGTTCAGCGTCGTGATCGCCACCGCATTCGGCTGTCCGTTCGAAGGACGGATCGCGCCGGAACATGTCGCCGGCATCGCCCGGCGCCTCGCGGTCATGGAGGTGGACGAGATCGTGCTCGCCGACACGATCGGGGCGGCGACCCCTTTCGACGTCGCGGCGCTGGTGCCGCTGGTGGAGGCGGCCGCCCCGGGAATCCCGCTCGGCTGCCACTTCCACAACACCCGAAATCTGGGCTTCGCCAACGCCTACGCGGCGATCGGCTGCGGCGTGCGCCTGCTCGATTCGTCCATCGGCGGACTCGGGGGCTGCCCATTTGCCCCTCGGGCAACCGGTAACATCGCGACCGAGGATCTCGTCAACATGCTGGCCGGCCGCCTCGAAGCGCCGGTCGACATCGGGTCGCTTCTTACGGCCATCGGCTGGCTCGAGGAGCGGATCGGCGCGGCGGTGACCGGCCTGCTCGGCCGGGCGGGCGTCTTTCCGCCGGCCGCCCCGCTCAACCCGCCATCTGGATGACGCCGCCCTCGGAGAGGCTCGAGAGTTCGGCCTCGCTCATGCCGCAACGTGCGGCCAGGACACCGCGTGTATGCTCGCCGATCATCGGCGGTGCGGGATAGACCGCATCTCCCCCGTCCGAAAGCCTGACCGGGTTTCCGGGCATCCTGACCACGCTGCCCCCCGGCAGCGCCACGTCGACCACCATGCCGCGGTTGACGATTTGCGGATCCGACAGGGCGTGGGCGAAATCGTTGACGGGCGCGCACGGGATGCCTGCCCCGCCAAGTTCGTCCAGCCAGTGCTCGCAGCTCTGCAGCGCCAGACGCGCCTCGATGAGCGGCAGGAGCCGATCGCGCTCGACGAGCCGGCCGAATCGGGTGGCGAAAGCTTCGCAGCCTTCCTCTTCCATTCCGATCAGACCCGCGAGGCGCTGCCACTGTGCATCGGTCAGCACGCAGACGACGATGTCGCGGGTGGCAGTGGGAAAGGTGTCGTAGGGGACGTGGGCGAAGTGTGCGTTGCCGAGCCTCGCCGGCTGCTCGCCCGACATCAGGAACATCGTCGCCATGTAGTTCAGAAGGCTGACCTGGCAGTCGAGCATCGAGATGTCGACCGCCTGGCCGCGGCCGGTCGCAGCACGGCCCTGCAATGCGGCGAGGATCCCGACCGCCGCGAAAAGCCCGGCGGCCAGGTCGCCGATGGGAATGCCCGCGCGCAATGCCCTTCCGGTTGCCTCGCCGGTGATCGACATGCCGCCGCCCATGGCCTGTGCGACGAGATCGAATGCGGTCCGGTCGGCGTTCGGCCCGCTGGCGCCGAAGCCGGAGATGCTGCAGGTGATGATGGCGGGATTGATCGCGCTCAGGGTGGCGTGATCCAGGCCCAGGCGTGCCGTCACGCCGGGGGAGAAATTGTCCACCACCACGTCCGCTGTCCGGACCAGGCGATAGAACACCTCGCGCCCCTCCGGCCGCTTCAGGTCTATGGCGATGCTCTTCTTGCCACGGTTTAGCGTCAGGAAATAGGCGCCGTGCGATTCCCTGGAATGCGCCGGATCATCGGCAAGCAGCTGCCTCGTGGCCTCGCCTCGCCCCGGCGGCTCGATCTTGATCGTCTCGGCTCCGAGATCCGCGAGGACCATCGTCGCGAAGGGCCCCGAGAGCATGTGGGTGAGGTCCAGGACGATGATGTTCGCGAGAGGGCGATCCGCCATATTGTGCACTTTCCACAAATTTCAACTGGTAATGGCACGTATATTGTGCACAATCTGTCGAGTAAAGACCCAACCTGCCGTTCTGGCTGACGAAATAGGGGCCGAATGCAGGAATTTAGGCGAATGGAAGTCAGATCGTACACAATGAGGGAATCGTGAAGGTTTATCGCGAACTCTTCATCGACGGTGAATGGCGTGCGGCCGACGGTCCGAGCCATGTCGCCTACAGCGCACGCACGGGCGAGCCCGTGGCGGAGGTTCCTGAGGCTGCGCCCGCAATGGTGGATGCGGCCGTCCGTGCCGCGGCGCGCGCACTGCCGCAATGGGCGGCCACCGCGCACGTCGACAGGGCGGCACTGATCGAACGCGTGGCGGATGCGCTTGCCGACCGCGCCGACGAGATCGCGGCGGCGGTTACCGAGGAGGTCGGCATGCCGCTGCGACTGTCGCAGCGTCTCCAGGCCGCTGCGCCTGTCGAGGCCTGGCGCGCCAATGCCCGCTATGCGGCGTCGCTCGAAGAGGAGAGGCGGATCGCCCGCTCGCGGATCGTGCGCGAACCCGTTGGCGTCGTCGTGGCGATCACCCCTTGGAACTATCCGCTGCACCAGATCACCGCCAAGATCGCAGCAGCCCTGGCAGCCGGCGCAACCGTGGTTGTCAAACCGTCCGAAATTGCGCCGACCAGCGCCTTCATCCTGGCCGAATGCGTCGCGAAGGCGGGCTTGCCGGCGGGAGTCTTCAACCTGCTCACCGGTGCCGGTCCGACCGTCGGAGAGAGTCTCGTCAGGCATCCCCTGGCGGCAATGGTATCCTTCACCGGTTCGACAGCGGCCGGCATCCGCGTCGCAGAGATCGCCGCCGGCGGTATGAAGCGCATAACTCTCGAACTGGGGGGCAAGTCGGCGTCGATTGTGCTCGAAGGCGCCGATCTGGCGAAGGCCGTGAAGGCCACCCTGGCATCGTGCATGCTGAACTCCGGGCAGACCTGCAATGCGCTGACGCGTCTGGTGGTGCCGAGGGGCCGTCTCGGTGAAGTGGCAGAACTGCTCCGAGCCGCCATCGCTACCTATCGCATCGGCGATCCGCTCGACGCGGCGACCCGACTCGGGCCGCTCGCCTCCGCCGAGCAGGCGCAGCGGGTCCGGCAAACGATCGCCGCCGCGCGCGCTGCCGGCGCTCCGGTCATGGCCGAGGCGACGCCGCCCGACGGCCTGCCGGGCGGCTATTACGTTGCCCCTATCGTTTTCGGTCCGGTCGACGATTTCGCCTCGAGCCTCGTGCAGGATGAGATCTTCGGCCCCGTGCTCGTCGTCCAGCCTCACGACGGCGAGGACGACGCCGTGGCGTTGGCCAATTGTACGCGCTACGGGCTCGCCGCCGCCGTCTGGGCGGTCGATGCCGATGCGGCCATGCGCGTCGCGCGAAGGCTCCGCGCCGGACAGGTCGACTGCAACGGCGCGGCATTCAATCCCGAGGCGCCGTTCGGCGGTTTCGGTCTGTCCGGACTTGGCCGCGAGAACGGTCCGCTGGGCCTGGACGGCTTTCTGGAAACGAAATCGGTGCAGATGCCATGATCACGCTCCCTGACCCTGCCGCCGCACTGGAGAGCGGCACCGCCTCGGTTTCGCCGCCGATCGCCGAATTTGCGCCTGAGTTTCTCCTCCGGCGCTTCGGCGACGCGGTGGAGCGGCACGAGGGCGCCGGTCTTGCCGCCCTGTTTGCGGCGGACGGCATCTACCACGACTGTTTCCATGGCGCCTTTGCGGGACGAACGGCCATTGCCGCTCTCATTGACGATTGGTTCTACAGGACGGCCAGGGATTTCCGCTGGACCTTCCACGACCCGGTCTTTGACGGCGCCACGCTCTATGCGCGCTACGCATTCTCCTATCGGTCGAAGTTGGCGGGCGCGCCGGACGGCCGCGTCGGCTTCGAGGGCGTCTCCATCATGCGGATCGTCCATGGGCTGATCCACGAGTACCGCGAGGTAGCCCACACCGGGCCGGTCCTCGCCGCGCTCAACTTCTCGCCGGAGCGCATTGCTGCCGTGATGGCCAAGCACAATCGCCAGGTCTGGGCGTCCGCGGAATTCGCGGCGCATCGCGCCCTCCCGGGGGGGGACCTTCCGAAGGCGCCCACCCCATGACCGATGCCGTGGAGCGAGAGGACCGCGGCAACGTGGCGGTCTTGCGGTTGTGCAATCCTCCCGTCAACGCGATCTCGCACGCCGTCAGACTGGGCCTCGCGCGGCACCTGGAGCAATGCGCTGCCGACGCTGGGATCGCCTCGATCGTCCTGGTCGGCGCCGGGGGCACATTCCCGGCAGGGGCGGACATCAGGGAATTCGGCATGCCGATCGAGGAGCCGAGCCTGGGTGCCGTCATTCGAATTCTCGATGCGCTGGCGAAGCCGGTCGTAGCCGCGATCGAGGGGAGCGCGCTCGGCGGCGGCCTCGAACTCGCGATGGCCTGCCATCTGCGCGTCTGCAAGGGAGACGCGGTCCTCGGCCTGCCCGAGGTCCGGCTCGGCGTGATGCCGGGTGGCGGCGGCACCCAACGCCTGCCCCGTCTCGTCGGTATGGACAGAGCGCTCGCCATGATGCTGACCGGCGAGCCGGTGAGTGGGAACGAGGCGCTCGCGCTGGCGCTCGCCGATGCCGTTGCAAGCGGTGATCTCCTCGAAGAGGCCTTGGAGCTGGCGCGCTCCGCCGCGCGCGGCGAACGCCGGTTCGTGCGAGCGCGGGACAGAACTGACACGCTGGGCGCTGATCTGGAGGCCGTGTTCGAACGCCACGAGGCGGTCGCCCGGCGCCGCCGACCCGGCGAGGTGGCCCCGGTCGAAATCCTTCGCAGTGCGCGCAATGTTGTGACCGTCCCGTTCGAAGAGGCGCTCAGGCTTGAACGCGCCGGCGTCGCGACTTGCCTGGCCAGTCCGCAATCCGCTGCGATGCGCCACTTGTTCTTCGCCGAGCGCGCCGCTCGCAAGCCGCCGGAGGGCGCCCCGCGCGTGCGCGAAGGCGAGATCGGCCCGGTCGGCATCGCGGGTTCAGGCCCGCTGGCGCGCGGTTTGGCCCAGCTGCTTGCCGCCCGGTCGATCGATGTGTTGCTCTGGGACGAACGACCGGAAAGCGCATGCGAGGCCGTCGCGTCGGTGGAAGCACAGCTGCTAAAGACATCTGCGAATGCTGCTCCGGGATCGGTGCGCGCGCCCGCGGGCCGCATCGCCGCGGTGCGCGATGCAGGCGAGCTCGCTGGCACCAGCCTCGTGATAGAGGCGGCCCCGGAAGACCTCGAAACGAAAGTCCGCGTGCTCGGGCGACTCGCCGAGGCCGTCAAGTCGCCGCTGGCGACTGCGACACCCTACTTTTCCACCGCCGAGCTGGCGGCCGCGTCGGGCCGTCCGCTCGACCTCTTCGGCCTGCACTTCTTCCTGCCGGTGCATGCGATGCCGCTCGTCGAGGTCGTCGCCGCGCCGACGACCGCGCCTGCCGTGCTGGCGAGCGCGATGCGGTTCTGCGCGCGCATCGGGAAGTTGCCCGTCCTTGCGGCGGACTGCGACGGTTTCGTCGGCGATCGCGGCCTGCGCGCCTACCTCGACGAGGCGATCTGCCTGCTTATGGACGGCGTCCCGGCGGTCGAGATCGACGCCGCGCTCGAGGCGTTCGGCATGGCGCTCGGCCCGTTCCGGCTGTGCGGCATGATCGGCGCGGACATGGCCCTTCGCATCCTGCGCGGGCGGGAGTCTGCGCCCTACGATCCCGAGCGCGCCGCCTTTCTGACCGGCGCGCTTCGCTCGGCGGACGGATCCGGCGGTCCTGCCACCAACGGCTCCCCGACCGGCGCGTCGTCCAATATCGACCGCGAAGACATTGTACGCCGTTGCCTCTCGCGTGTCGTCAACGAGAGCCTGCGGATCCTCGAGGAGAAGGTCGTTCGCGACGTCGCCGACATCGACGTCGTCTGGACCAACGGGCTCGGCTTCCCGCGTTACCGCGGCGGTCCCATCTGGTGGGCCGACAGTATCGGCAGCGAAGCCGTGCTTCGCGAGATCCGCGCGTCCACGGCGCGAACGGCATCCGACCTGGAACCGGCACCGCTGTTGCTCAAGGCGGCCGCTGCCGGGCTGCCGCTGGGGGGCCTGTGACGATGCCCGGGTGCGGACCGAGCCTAGATTCTGGATTCTGCGCCGCGATCCATGGCGTTGTAGCCAAGCGATTCCGACGTGCGCGCTGCGGCATTGAGCACCGCCGGCGCGAGTTCGGCGAGACGTTCCGGCGACAGCCGCTCGGACGGGCCGCTGATGCCGATGGACGCGACCGGTGTCGAGGTCTCGTTCCAGATCGGTGCGGCGATCGAGTTGATGTTCCGGTGCCAGCCGCTGATCGAGGTTGCGTAGCCGTTGCGGCGGATGGTTTCGAGTTCAGCAAGCACGGTCGAAAGGTCGAGCGCTTCCGGCGCCGGCTTGCCCTCGAGGAAACCGCGCACCAGCTGTTCCGCGTTGGGCAGGAAGGCGAGCATCGCCTTGCCCGAGGCGGTGAACAGGGCGGGAAAGCGCCTTCCGGCCTGGGGAGTCAGGCGCAGGGGGTAGTGGGCGTCGATCTTGTCGATGTACAGGATGTCCATTCCGCTGAGGACAGCCAGATAGACATGCTCGCTCGTCTCGCGGTGCAGCGAGCTCAGGAACACCTGGGCCGCGCGTTTGACGGGATTCCGGCCGACGACCCGGCTGCCGATCTCCCACACCTTGAGGGCAAGCGAGTAGCGTCCGAGGTCGGCGTTTCGCTCGACGTAGCCGAGGGCCGTCAGCGTGGTCAGCAGCCGGTGAACGTTGCTGTTCTGGAGCCCGAGCTCGCGCGCGATGGCCGAAACGCCCATGGGCGCATCGGAAAGGGAAAGCAATTCGAGGACCTGAAAAGCCTTCACAGCGGTCGTATCGAGACTGACGGGACGCGCCGCCTCGCTCCCCGTCGCGGGGGCATTTCGCCCGCCCGCAGGACCTTTCTGCATGTGAAGCTGTCTCCAATGTCGACGAACACTCGCGATATCACGCAGGCGCACGAGTTGACAAGTCGACGGCAACCGTATATCAACACACCATTCTGATAATTGGAATGACAATACGTTTATCAGAATATCAGGGCGATCAGAAGGGCGAGGTCATGAGTTCGAGCTGGTTCGATCCCATCGCCCGCGCGTTTGCCCTTTCGCTCGCCTCACGCCGCCGACGGCGATCCCTCCGCCGGGGGAGCGCAAGGTGAGCGGCTACGTAATCCGCAGGCTTCTTGCCCTTCTGCCCACGCTGTTCATCGCGTCGGTCATCGTGTTCGTGACGATCCGGATGATCCCAGGCGACACGATCGACCTGATGATGTCGCAGAACGATACGAGCGCAACCCGCCAGAGCCGGGAACAGCTGGAATCCGCGCTCGGTCTCGATAAGCCAATGCACGTCCAGTACGTCAGCTGGATATCCGCGATCCTGCTGCACGGCGACATGGGACAGTCGCTCTGGACCAGCGCCTCGGTCGGGCACGAACTGATGCTGCGCCTGCCCGTGACCTTCACGATGGGCGTAATGGCCCTGATGGTTTCCCTCATCATCGGAATACCGATCGGTGTCTATGCGGCCATCCGGCAGGACACGCTGGGAGACTACGCGCTGCGAACGTTCTCGGTCTTGTTGCTCGCCGTTCCCGGCTTCTGGATCGGTACCCTCGTGATGGTGTTCCCGTCGATCTGGTGGGGTTGGTCGCCGTCGATACGCTTCGTGCCTTTCTCGGTGGATCCGGGTGCCTATTTGCTGCAGCTCGCCATTCCCGCGGTCATCCTGGGCGGGTCGCTCTCGGCGATCGTCATGCGGCTCACCCGGGCGCTCATGCTCGAAGTGCTGCGCCAGGACTACATCCGCACTGCGCGGGCCAAGGGCCTCCCGGTGCGAGTGGTGGTAATCCGACACGCGCTGCGCAACGCTCTTGTTCCGGTCGTCACGCTGGTCGGCATCCAGGCACCGCTACTGTTCGGCGGCGCGGTGATTCTCGAGCAGATCTTCGTCATCCCGGGCATTGGGCTCCTGCTGCTGGAATCGGTCGCCAACCGCGACTACCCGATGGTCACCGGTGTGTTCCTGGTCGTGGGTGTCGCCGTCCTCTTCATCAATTTCCTGGTCGATCTCAGCTACGGCTTCCTCGACCCCAAGATGAGGGCACGGTAATGGCCGATGTTGCCTTCCCGGCGACCGACAGCGCGGCGGCCAGGTTCGGTCGACGACTGCGCGGCGTCGTCGATTTTATCTGGCGGCTTTGCCGGCAGAAGCCCCTTGGCGCGGTGGGCGCTTTCATCTGCCTGGTCTTTCTCGTCGCCGGCATCTTCGCCGATTTCCTGGCGCCTTACGGTTTCAACCAGATCATGCCAATCGACCGGCTTAAGCCGCCGAGTTGGCAGCATCCGTTCGGTACCGACAACCTCGGCCGTGACATCTTCTCGCGCATCCTCTACGGCGCGCAGCTCTCTGTGATCGTCGGCCTTTCGGCCGCCTTCCTGGCGACCCTCGTGTCGACAGTGCTCGGTATCACGAGCGGCTATCTCGGCGGCCGCTTCGACTTGCTGGTGCAGCGGTTTGTCGATGCCTGGATGAGTTTCCCCGACCTCGTCATCCTGATCGTCGTCGCTGCCGTACTCGGACCGGGTATGACACAGCTCATCGTCATCCTCGGGCTCCTCTACGGTATCGCCGGCTCGCGCATCGTGCGCAGCGCCGTGCTCTCCGTCCGCGAGCAGAGCTACATCCATGCCTCGCAGTCGATCGGCGCGACTCCGCCGCGCATCATGCTGCGTCACGTCCTCCCCAACGTCATGTCGCCGATCATCGTGCTGTTCACGACGCGCGTCGGAGCGGTGATCCTTGCAGAGGCGGCGCTCGCCTTCCTCGGCCTCGGCGTGCCGCCTCCTGCGCCCACATGGGGAGGAATGCTCACCGGCAGCGCGCGGACTTACATGCACATGGCGCCCTGGATGGGCTTGGCGCCGGGCATCTGCCTGACCCTCGTGGTCTTCAGCATCAACATGTTCGGCGACGCGCTACGCGACCTGCTCGATCCGCGCATGCGCGGCCAGCACTGAACCAACTTGCAGACAGGGGCAACCATCATGGAGGAAGTTAAAATGATGTCTAGAATCAGGATATCGGCATTCGGAGGCGCCAGTCTGCTCGCGCTGGCGCTGTCCGCGGCAAGCGCCGCGGCGCAAAGCCTCGAGACCCCGAAACGTGGCGGCACGCTTGAGGTGTCGACCGTCTTCCCGGCCGTCTCGCCGCTCACCTTCGAGAACTTCGACTGGGGCTGGAAGTTCAACCACGATACCGGCCAGGTCTACGAGCAGCTGTTCTCCGCCGACTTCTCGAAGGTGAAGTCGCGCGGGGGAGCCGCCTCGCTGCTTCTCAGCGCCTACCTGCCGGGCGACGTTATGACCGGTGAACTGGCCGAAAGCTGGGAGTGGCAGCAGAATCCGCTCCGTCTGGTGGTTAAGTTGCGCAAGGGCGTCATGTTCCCGGAAAAGCCGGGCGTCATGAAGTCCCGCGAACTGGTCGCCGACGACATCATCTTCAACTACCAGCGCTGGTCGGGCAGCCCCAAGGCCACGCGCAATTTCACGGCTTTCGTGACGTCGGTGACCGCGCCCGACCCGCACACCGTCGTCTTCGAGATGAACCAGTACAACGCCGAGTGGGACTTCCGGCTCGGCTATGGCTACCAGTCCGGCGTGATCCCGAAGGAAGTAGCCGATGCGGGCGCCGCCGACTGGAAGAACGTCAACGGCACCGGGCCGTTCAGGCTGACCGACTACATACAGGGCAACTCGGTCACCTACGAGCGCAACGACGTCTACTGGGGCAAGGAGACGATCAACGGCGTCGAGCAGCAACTCCCCTATGTCGACAAGGTCATCAACCGCATCATTAAGGACGAGGCGACCCGCACCACGGCGCTACGAACCGGTGAACTCGACATCATGGAACTCGTCCGCTGGCAGGACGCCGATGCGTTGCAGAAGGCGCTGCCGGACCTCAGGTGGAACAAGTGGCTCGCGCAGACCGGTACGTTCCTCGCGATGCGCAGCGACGTGAAGCCGTTCGACGACGTCCGTGTCCGCCGTGCGCTGAACATGGCGATCAACAAGCAGGAGATCATCGACAGCTACTACAACGGCAATGCCGAGATGCTGGCCTATCCGATGCATCCCGGCTGGGGGCCGTACTACCAGCCGCTGGAGGAGCAGCCCGACTCGGTGAAGGAGCTTTTCGCCTACAATCCTGAAAAGGCGAAGCAGCTGCTCGCGGAAGCCGGCTATCCCGATGGGTTCAGCTTCACCACCCAGATCTGCACCTGCATCGCCGACCACGCGGACCTCGTGCCGCTGCTCGCTGCCTACCTGGAGCAGGTTGGCGTGAAGATGACCATCGAGACGATGGAGTCGGCCGCATATTACGCGGCGATGTCCAACGGCACGAATGCCGCCGGCTACGTTCTGGACAGCGGCCACGGCAATCCGACAACCAGCATCCGCAAGAACTTCACCACCGGCCAGATCTCCAATATGGCGAAGTGGAGCGATCCGGCTTTCGATGCCCGCATGGACGCGGTTTTCGCCGAGCCGGACGAGGCGAAGCGGCAGTCCGAACTGCGCGCCATGACCACGGAGATGCTGGACAAGGCTCCCTACATCTGGCTGCCGACCGTCTACAACTTCACTGCCTGGTGGCCGTGGGTAAAAGGCTACGAGGGTGAGATCTACTCGGGCACGCTCAGGCCCGGCCCTGTCTACGCGCGGCTGTGGATCGACGAAGAGCTTAAGAAGAAGATGGGCCACTGACGCGCGCTGCGCATAGCCTGGCGGGCGGCCGCTCCGGCGGCCGCCTCTGCACACGGAGATTGCATTGACGATACCGCCCCTGATCGAGGTGCGAAACCTCACGACCACCTTCGGCAAGGGTCCCGGTGCCGTGCGCGCGGTCGACGACGTCTCGTTCGACGTGAAGCCGGGCGAGACGGTGGCGATCGTCGGCGAGAGCGGCTCTGGCAAGAGCGCGACGGCTCTTTCGATCCTGAGGCTGCTGCCCAATCCTCCCGGCCGCATCGCCTCCGGCGAAGTCGTCTTTGAGGGTCAGGATCTGACGCAACTGCCCGAATCGAAGATGCGCCAGATCAGAGGCAACCGCATCTCCATGATCTCTCAGGAGCCGATGACATCGCTGAACCCGTCACTGACGGTGGGGCTGCAGATCGCGGAGCCGATCAACCAGCATCTCGGTCTTTCCTGGGCCGAGTCGTACCGGAAGGCGGAGGAACTGCTTTCGCGGGTGCGCGTGCCCGACGCCCGGCAGCGCCTGGCGGCACACCCGCACCAGTTTTCCGGGGGGATGCGCCAGCGCATCATGATCGCCATCGCGCTCGCATGCCAGCCGCGGCTGATCATCGCCGACGAGCCGACGACGGCGCTCGACGTGACGGTCCAGGCGCAAATCCTCGAACTGCTGAAGGACGTGACGCGCGAGTCGGGCGCGTCACTGATCCTCATCACGCACGACCTGGGTGTCGTCGCCCGCTACGCCGACCGGGTAAATGTTATGTACGCGGGCCGGATCGTCGAGGCCACATCCACGCATGCGCTCTTCGCCAGCCCCTTGCATCCCTACACCCGCGGGCTCATGGCATCGATTCCGCGGCTGGACCAGGCCGCCGGCAGCAGGCTAGTGCCCATTCCCGGCCAACCGCCAGACCTTTCGCGCCTTCCCGCCGGCTGCTGCTTCGCGCCGCGCTGCGCCGAGGCCTCCGATCGCTGTCGCGTGGGAGACCCGCTTCTGATGACGGCCGCGCCGGGACATATGCATGCCTGCTGGAACGCGCCCCATGTCCACTGACAAGCCTTCCACCAACGATCCCGCGGCGGGCGCGCTCCTCCGGGTCGAAGATCTCAAGGTGCACTTCCCGGTCCACGGCGGGGTGTTCCAGCGGCAGGTCGATGCCGTAAAAGCCGTCGATGGCGTGAGCTTTCACGTCATGGAAGGTGAGACGCTCGGGCTCGTCGGCGAAAGCGGTTGCGGCAAGTCGACGACAGGCCTCGCCGTCCTGAAAATGCTACCGATTACAGCGGGTAAGGTGATCTTCGCCGGGACCGACATCTCGGGCTACTCGTCCCGCCAGGTCCGCCCGATTCGCCGCTCCATGCAAATGGTCTACCAGGATCCCTTCGGCTCACTCGATCCGCGGATGACGGTCCAATCGATCATCGCCGAGCCGATGGAAGTCCATCGCCTCTATCCGGGGCGCCGTGTGCGCAAGGAACGTGTCATCGAGCTGATGAACATCGTCGGCCTGCGGGCGGACATGATCGATCGATACCCGCACGAGTTCTCCGGAGGGCAGCGTCAGCGGATCGGCATCGCAAGGGCGCTGGCGGCCGAACCCCGGCTGATCATCTGCGACGAGCCGGTCTCGGCGTTGGACGTCTCGATTCAGGCACAGGTTGTCAACCTGCTTCAGGACCTGCAGGAGCGGCTCGGCCTCGCCTGCGTATTCATCGCGCACGACCTTGCCGTCGTGCGCCACGTCAGCCGCCGCGTGGCGGTAATGTACCTCGGCCAGATCGTCGAGATATCGTCGCGCGACGACCTGTATTCCCGGCCGCTGCACCCTTATACCCAGGCGCTCATGGCGGCGATCCCGGTGGCCGACCCCGTCGCCGAGGCGGCCCGCCCTCGGCAGGTCATCAGCGGCGAGGTGCCGAGCGCATTGCGCCCTCCGTCAGGCTGTCGGTTCCACCCGCGCTGCCAGCACGCGATGCCCATATGCGCGAAGGAGCGGCCGGAACTGCGCAGCGATTCCGGACGTGCGGTCGCTTGTCATCTCTACGGCCCGACCGGCGGGGCTTCCGAAGACTGATGGCCGGCAGCGATGTCCCGGAGCAGGACAAGCCCCCCGCCGGCCTCACCGCCGAACAGGCGGCCCGGGCGGCCGATCTCGGCCTCGGCCTGGCGGCGAGCCGGTTCACCGGAGACGTTGCCGCGGCGATCGCCAGCGCCGAGCGAGCCCATGCCAGCCTTTCGGAGCAGGTCGCGAGCATGGATGCCCTCTCCAAACTGCAGGACCCGGGAGACGACGGTTGACCGATCTCGCAGCACTGACCGCGGCGGAGATGTCCGCCGGCTACCGGGCAGGACGGTTCACGCCGGTCGACGTCGCCGAAGCGGCGCTGGCTCGGATTGCGGCGCTGGACCCGCTGATAAACGCCGTGGTGCACATCGACCCTGTGGCCGTGCGGCGGCAGGCGGAACAGGCATATCGTGCGGTGCGGGAGGGCGTGGATCTTCCGCTCGTCGGCATTCCCGTTGGGGTAAAGGACATCATCGACGTGGCCGGCGTGCCGACCACCTGCCATTCCCATCTGATGCTGGACAATATCGCCGCGACCGATGCGGAACCGGTGCGGCGCCTGCGCGCTGCCGGCTCGATTATTCTGTGCAAGCTCGCCACGCATGAGTTCGCGCTCGGCGGGCCGTCGTTCGACCTGCCATTTCCGCCTGCAAGGAATCCGTGGAACATCGACCAAAATCCCGGCGGATCGTCCTCGGGTTCAGGCGCGGCGGTCGCCGCGGGATTCATGCCCATCACGCTAGGCACTGATACCGCTGGCTCGATCCGGCATCCGGCCGGCGCCTGCGGCGTGCTCGGGTTGAAGCCTACCTATGACGCGATCTCGCGCGAGGGCACATTCCCATTGGCGGCCTCGCTCGATCATGTCGGCCCGCTGGCGCGAGAGGTGTCTGACCTGCGCGAGGCATTTCTGGCGATGGCGGGCCGCGAGGGCAAAGGTCCTGACGCTCCGAGCCGAACCGGTCGCGCCGCCGATACGCTGCGCATCGGCTATGTGCGCCATTTCCATGCCGAGGACATCGTCGCGAGTGACGACGTGGCGACCGCGCTCGACCGCGTGGCGGACCACCTTGCGACCGCGGGTCTGCACGTCGAGGAGGTCCGCCTGCCTCCTCTCCAGGCTTTCCTCGCCGCGAGCCGCGTGATCCTTCACCACGAGGCCTTCGCGGTGCATGCGGAATGGCTCAGGACGCGGCCGGAATCGTATGGCGCACTCGGAAGGCAGCGGCTGATGGCCGGTGCGTTCCTCGGCGCCGACGACTACCACCGCGCGCGCACGTTGAAGGCGAAGCTCGGTGCGGCCCTGGACGAATCGTTCAGCCGGTTCGACGTCCTGCTGACCGCCAACATGATGGATGCGCCCTGCCGTATCGATGACGCCGCCGAACTCGTCAGGACGGGTACCCGCCAGGCGCGCGCACCCTTCAACATGAGCGGGCACCCCGCATTAAGCATCGTTACGGGTTTCACCCCGGCCTCGCTGCCGCTCGGTGGTCAGCTGATCGCCAGACACGGGCGCGAGGACGACCTGTTTGCTCTGGCCGGCCTGCTTGAGCCCATGTGCCGGCTTGCGCCACTTGGCATGGCCGCATCCGAACGCACGGCATCCATACCCGGGTAGTCCCCGGCGCTTATCCAGAAAACCTGTGAATTCATCGGGTTGTATGGTGCCAGGGGCGGAATCAAAGATGCTGCCTAAATATCTATAATATAATACATATTAGCAGTTCGTGATATTAGCATTACCCCCTAAAATACCCCATCTCTACACGCACCGGTGGTTCGGTTCCAGAAATTCAACCAATCGCAACAATGTGATCGACTTCTGCTACCTTGGCGATCCCCACGGGTTTGTCACCCACAGGGCGTCGCGATGCTCCTCAATCGAGGGGAGTTAGCTCCGCAGAGGCCCAAAGACTCCTCATGTTATCCGGCGCTCAATAGGATGCTTTTCTTTTTGCGAGTTGGGGGTGTGACTATCCGGTCCGGTGGGTAGAAGCCTCCTTCACCAATAGTAGGAACGCGGACATGCCGTGAATGATAGCCTCATCGCTAAAGTCGTAATGCTTGCTATGCAAGGGGGCCGAATCTCCGTTGCCGATCCAGATGATGCAGCCGGGCAGTTTTTCCAACATGTAAGAGAAGTCCTCGGCTCCCATCACGGTGTCGCTTTCTAGGACGCGCTCCGCCCCGAACGCCCGCGTGAGGATCGCCGTAGCCGCTTCCACGCAGCCGGGATGGTTCACTGTCGCGGGGGAGACCGGCATGTAGGTCACATCAACCTTCAGATCGTAGGTGCTAGCGGTCCCGGCGCACATGCGGTCGATGCGCGCCAGGCATTCCGAGCGTGACTGGTGCGAGATCGTTCGCAGCGATCCACGCAGTTCGATCGTCGACGGGATCACATTGTAGGCGTCGCCGTCGTTGATGGCGTTGATCGAGAGGACGACGGAATCGAGAGGGTCAGTCGAGCGCGGCACGATCGTGTTGATGGCGGTCATCAAGCTACCCGCCGCCACGATCGGATCGTTCGTGACCTGAGACCCCGAACTTCCTCCAGATTTGGGTAGAGTCCGTCGATCACGGAGACGGACGATGCGACCCTCGCGGTTCACGGAAGAACAGATCATCGGAATGTTGAAGGAGCAGGAGGCCGGTGCGAAGACGGCGGATGTCTGCCGCAAGCACGGTATCTCGGCAGCGACCTTCTACAAGTTCAAGGCGAAGTTCGGCGGAATGGACGTGTCCGACGCCCGTCGCCTGAAGGCTCTGGAGGACGAGAACGCCCGGCTGAAGAAGCTGCTGGCCGAGCAGATGCTGGACAACGCGATCCTGAAGGATGCCGCCGCAAAAAATGGTGACGCCCGACGCGAAGCGGAAGGCGGTGGCTCATGCCTGCGAGGTGCATGGGGTGAGCCAGCGTCGGGCGTGCCAGGCTCTGAGGATCGACCGTTCGACGGTGCGCTATACCAGCATCCGTCCGGACGACGCTCTGTTGCGCGAGGCGATGAAGGCGGTGGCGGCGGAGCGCCGGCGGTTCGGCTATCGCAGGATCCACGTCATGCTGGACCGGCAGGGCATCGTGATGAACCAGAAGAAGCTGCGGCGCCTCTACCGCGAGGAGAAGTTGCAGGTGCGCCGTCGCGGCGGCCGGAAGCGGGCGCTGGGCACACGAAGGCACATGCTCGTTCCCGATCGCGCCAACGCCCGCTGGAGCCTGGACTTCGTCTCCGACACCTTCACTGACGGTCGTCGCTTCCGGGTGCTGGCCGTCGTCGACGACTACACGCGGGAGTGCCTGGCACTCGTCGCCGACACCTCGCTGTCGGGCCTGCGTGTCGTGCGCGAGCTCGACGCCATCATCCGCTGGCGCGGGCGACCCGACACGATCGTCTCCGACAACGGCACTGAGCTGACCTCAATGGCGGTCCTGCGATGGTGCCAGCAGACCGGCGTCGAATGGCACTACATCGCGCCGGGCAAGCCGATGCAAAACGCCTTCGTCGAGAGCTTCAACGGGCGCTTCAGGGACGAGTGCCTCAACGACACGCTGTTCTCGACGCTGTCCGAAGCCCGCAGCGCCATCAACTCATGGAAGGAGGACTACAACCATCACCGACCACACTCGGCCCTCGGCAACATGCCGCCGGCCGAGTTCGCTATGAAATCCACACTGGAAAAACAGGCCGCATGAGGCCAGAAATGAAACCAGGACTCTCCCTCAAGCCGGGGGAGATTGGGGTCTCAGGTCACGTACTGGCCGCGAACATGTGGCACTACCCGGATTGCTCGGCGACGCCGATCGACAACTTCGACACGGCTTTCTGGAAATCACCGGTCGACGCCCAGCCGCCCGCGAAGAAGGCTCCTGTCCGCCGATAGCTTTCCGGATTCGAGCACTTCGGCCGGTCTTACGTGGTGCCGGCGGGAACTGTCGCACATGATCTGCCGAGTTCGACCTTCAGACCGCAGGACCGGCCTCGACCACCCTTGGCACTGACCTGATCCGCTATTCCCGGCTGGGACCGCGCCGCGTGTCTTCCCCAGCGTAAACGGCGAGAGGCCCTTAGCTGCCGGCTAAGTACATCGTCAGTAAAAATAATCACGATATGCCTCTATTGACTCGTGATAGATAGATTTATTTACGCGTGTCGCGTCTTGGGGGAATCAAGTGCAAAAGACTCATGTATTAACCGCATTTATTTGCGGATTTATATTAGTATCGTCTAATACACTTGCCTTGTCGAGCGACGCCGAAGGCGGAGCGGCAACCGCCCCGGCGGTCACTGAGCCGTCAAACGGTTCTCACCTGGACGGGTCGGGGGCGGGCGGGAAGACGGCCGTCGATCGTCCTCCGCTTGACGCGTCCGGCGCCACCGTCCCAGGCGAAACAGCCTCTCGGACCTCCACCAACTCGGCCTCGCCGAAACCGGCCAGCTCCGAGTCGGCGAATGATGGCGTCGCCGAAAACGCGGAACGGGCGGTAAGCCTCGATGCCCTCGTCTCCGCCACGGCCGCGACCCCCGGCGGTGCCGGCGACCTGCCGGCGCTCGCGCCGGAAGCAAAGGCTCCGACGGAACGGCTGCCGGAAACAACCGGCAATGGCAGCCTCGGTTATGCGTTCCCGGTCGACCTTCCCGACTTCCGCGGTCTGCAGCCCGATCTGGCGCTCACCTACAACT
>CALFXR010000086.1 GCA_937958475.1 uncultured Mesorhizobium sp.
GCGAGCGCGTAGAAGGCGCCGCCATAGGCGACGTCGAAGGCGATGCCGCCGTAGCCGGGCAGGTCGACGGAAAGGTCGCGGGCATGGAGGAAGGCGGGCACGCTCTCGAACGATACGGCACCGGCCTTGCCGTCCCTGACCTCGACCGAGGCGACGACCATGCCGCAGGGGCATTCGATGTTGACGACCGTCACCGGCTCGACCGCCGGCACGATGCCCTGGTCGACCGCGTAGCGGCCGAGCGCGACGACGGCGTGGCCGCACATGGTCGAATAGCCCTCGTTGTGCATGAACAGCACGGCGAGGTCGGCGCCGGGCAGGTCGGGCTCGACCGGCAGGACGCCGTACATGTCGTAGTGGCCGCGCGGCTCGAACATCAGCATCCTGCGCAGATGGTCGAGGTTTTCGCGCACCCAGGCGCGCTTCTCGAGAATGGTGCCGCGGGGGATCTGCGGATAGCCGCCGGTGACGATCCGGACCGGCTCGCCGCCGGTGTGCATGTCGATGACGCTGAGCTTCTGCATGCCGATTTGAAGCGGCGGTGGAAGCGGATTGTCAAGCAGGGCGCCGCCTGCCGCCCGCGGCGCCAGCGAAGGCGCGCAATCTCCGAGTCCGGTCAGCTCTTTGTAAACAGCGCCTGCAGTCGCGCATAGGAGACGCCCGCGCGGGAGAAATCGAACGTGCCGTGGTCGAGAATCTCGCGTGCGGCCCCTTCGAGGCCCGAGAAGGCGGCGGTGGCGAGCTTGGAGCCCAGCGAGACGCGCTTGACTCCCGCCTCGGCGAGCGCGGCAACGGTGAAGCCCGGCACGGCGAGAACGTTGACCGGCTTCGAGACGGCCGAACAGACAGCGCGCACCTGCTCGATGCCGGTCAGCCCCGGCGCGTAGAGAACGTCGGCGCCCGCCTTCTCGAAGGCCTGCAGGCGGCGGATGGTATCGTCGAGATCCGGCCGTCCGTGCAGGAAATTCTCGGCACGCGCGGTGAAGACGAAATCCGTCGCAAGCGCGCGTGCTGCCTCCGCCGCCGCGGCGACGCGCTCGACCGCCAGCGAGAAGTCGTAGATCGGGGCGGATTCATCGCCGGAGAAATCCTCCAGCGAACAGCCGGCGAGGCCGGCCGCGTCGGCGGCAAAGACCGTCTCGGCGGCCGAATCGGCGCTGTCGCCCTTGCCCTTCTCCAGGTCGGCCGACACCGGCAGCGGCGTCGCCGCGGCGAGTTCCCGGCAATGGGCGATCATCTCGTCGAAAGCGACGCCCCCGTCCGGCAGCCCGCGCGAGAAGGCAAAGCCGGCACTGGTCGTCGCCAGGGCCTCGAAGCCGAGCGCGGCGAGGAACCGCGCCGAGCCGACGTCCCACGGATTGGGGATGACGAAAGCGCCCGGGCGCTCATGCAACGCGCGGAACGCCGCGCCCGTGTCCCTGTGCATGTTCGGCTCCCTGTTGGCTCGCCGTGAAACCTATGCCGTCGGCATCGCCACGGCCAGAGCGGAGCGGTGGCCGGGCCCATCACTCCTGACAGATGTACGTCCCTCGCCTCCCCACGCGGAACTGAGGGAGCGGCCGGCCAACCGGCGGGGGCAGGCCGCGGCGGCGGAGCCTAGAATCGCTCGGCCGCCTCGGCGGCGAGCTTCTCCAGCGCGTCGGAATCGGGCCGGTAGCGCTTTGCCGCCTCGTCCCAGCGCCAGGAGACCGCGACGGTAACGGAGGCCGGCTGCGGCGCGGCATCCTCGCCACAGTCGGCACCGGTCGGGGTGGTGGTGTCGACCACGGTCGCGGCGATCGCGGCGGGACCCGAGCCCTCGGGCCGCGTCTCGATGCCGAGACGCTGCGCGCGCTCGAAGGCGCAGGCCCGCTCGTCGAAGGTGAAGACGGAATCGACGAGTTCGAGCCGGTCGCCGACCAGGACGATGCCGGTCGTGACATAGGCCTGGCTCGAGTTCGAATGCATGCTCATGGTGAGGACGGCCATGCGCCCGGCGCCGAGGTCGAGGCGGACTGGTTCGAGAAACCAGGTCATACGGTCGAAGGCGACGTCGGCGGCGTCGACCAGCCGCGGCTTCGCGGCAGGATCGAAAAGGGCGAGGACGGCGTATCCTTGGGCAGCGTCCTCCGCCATGCCGAGGTCGACGAGGAGGAGGATGCGGCCGCTGCCGTCGCCCTCGAGCGGAAGCACGGAAAAATCGGCGACCGTCGGCTCAAGCGGCGGCTCGGCCTGGCGGTCCGGCCCGGCGATATGACGGAGCGGTACGACCGTCCGGCCGCGATAGACGGCGTCGGCCAGTTCGAGATCGGGAACGATCTCGCGCAGCAGGTCGAGATAGGTGACGCCGCTCGCGCCGGGCACGGCGTCGCCGGGCGCCGGAAAGGCGACCTCGGCGCCCGACGCCGAAGCGAGGCCGATCCAGAGCGCGGCGAGGATGGCGCAGAGCCTGGCGGACAGGGATTGTGTGGTGGCGCGCAACGGCTTCTCCCGCGGTCGGGCGGATCATAGCCGAGGACAAGGTGCCGCGCGATTGCCCGGCGTGGTGTCTTCAGTCGATGCCGAGCAGGGCCGGGAGTGCCCGCATGTCGTCGAACAGTTGCCCGCCGGCCGCGGCGAGTTCGGCGCGGTCGTTGAAGGGGTCGCCGCAGTAGGAATAGACGGCCATGCCGGCGGCGCAACCGGCGATCGTACCGGCGACGCTGTCCTCGATCACGGCGCAGGCGGCGGCGTCGAAACCCATCGTCCCGGCGGCGTGGAGGAAGAGGTCGGGGAACGGCTTTCCGCGCGCGACCATGGTCGCACTGAACATGCGCCCCTCGAAGAGCGGCAGCAGGCCGGTCACGCCGAGCGTGATCTGCATCTTGGTCACACGCGCCGAAGACGCCACGCACCAGGCGAGGCCGGCGTCGCGGACCGCCTCGACGGCTTCGCGCGCATGCGGGATCGCCTCGACGCCGGAGGCGAAGAGCTGCGGCAGGGCCGCGTTCCAGCGGTCGGCGAAGTCGGGACCGAGGGAAACACCGGCGGCTTCCACCTCGGCCTGCACCGAGACCATGCTGCGGCCCATGAAGCGGCGCCGGCAGTCCTCGTAGGCGATCGGATAGCCGGCCTCGGTCAGCCATGCGGCCAGACGCCGGTTGCCGAGCGCCTCGGTGTCGACGAGGACGCCGTCGCAGTCGAAGATGACCAGGTCCGGCCGCATCGCGCCGCCGGTCATACAGTGCCCGTCGAGCCGAAGCCGCCGCTGCCGCGAGTCGTCGCCGAGGCGAGGCCCTGTTCCTCGACGGCGAGGCGCGCCACCGGCGCGATGACGAACTGCGCGACGCGCATGCCGCGGGTGACGGAGAAGTCCTCGTCGCCGAGGTTGACGAGCAGCACCTTCACTTCGCCGCGATAGTCGCTGTCGATGGTACCGGGCGTGTTCAGGCAGGTGATGCCGTGCTTCAGCGCGAGCCCGGAGCGCGGCCGGACCTGGCCCTCGAAGCCGGCCGGGATCTCGAAGACGAGGCCGGTCGGCACCAGCGCGCGCCTGCCCGGCAGGATGATGAGCGGCCGGTCTTCCGGGACGCCGGCGCGCAGGTCCATGCCCGCCGCGCCGGCGGTCTCGTAGGCGGGCAGCGGCAGGCCCTGCGAATGGGGAAGGCGGACGACGACGAG
>CALFXR010000087.1 GCA_937958475.1 uncultured Mesorhizobium sp.
GTGCGCGCGAAGACCGTGAACAGGCCGGCGCGCGGCGCGTTGGTGATGAAGCGTTTGGTCCCGTTCAGCACGTAGGCGTCGCCGCGGCGTTCGGCGCGGGTCGCGATGCCGGCGGCGTCCGACCCGGCCTCCGGCTCGGTCAGGGCGAAGGAGCCGATCACCTCGCCGCCGGCGAGGCGCGGCAGCCAGGCCTGCTTCTGTTCCTCCGTCCCGTCCATGATGATCGACTGCGAGCCGATGCCGTTGTTGGTGCCGATCAGCGAGCGGAAGGCGGCGGACGTGCGGCCGAGTTCGAACGCGACGAGAACCTCTTCCTCCATCGTCAAGCCGAGGCCGCCATGGTCCTCCGGAATGGACATGCCGAAAAGGCCGAGCGCGCGGAACGCATCGACCAGTCCGGCCGGAATCTCGTCCGTCTCGTCGACCTGGCGTTCAAGCGGCACGCATCGCTCGCGCACGAAGCGCGACACTGTGTCGACGAGGGCGCCCAGGAGACCGTCGTCGCGGATCACGACGCGGCCACGGCCACGGGTTGGCGGACGGGAAGAGAGAAGATCTCACGTGCGCGACCGGGGGAGGCGACCGAATGGCCGAGCGAATGGACGATCTTTACCGCCTGTTCGACGAGCGCGGCGTTGCCCGGCGCCAGCACGCCCTTTTCCAGGTAGAGGTTGTCCTCCAGCCCCACCCGGACATTGCCGCCGAGCATCATCGCCATCGCCGCCATCGGCCGCTGGTGCTGCGAGATGCCGAAGGCCGACCACGCCGCGCCCTGCGGCAGGTGCCGCGCCATGGTCTGGATCGCGTCGATCGTCGCCGGCGCGCCCCAGGGAATGCCCATGCACAGCTGCAACAGCGGCGGCCGCTCGAACAGCCCCGATTCCAGAAGATGCACCGCCTGGCGCAAGTGACCGAGATCGAAGACCTCGAGTTCGGGCTTCACGCCCGCGGAGCGAATACGTTCGGCCATGCGCATGATGTGCGCGGCTGTGTTCACGAAGACCGTGCCGCCGAAGTTCATCGTGCCGATGTCGAGGCTGCAGATGTCGGGCTTCAGCAGTTCGACATGGCGCACGCGCTCGTCGGGCGAGCGGAAGTTGGTCGTCTCGGCCGGCACGGCGGGGTCTGGATCGCCCGGGTCGAAACGCGCACCGGCTCCGGTCGTCAGGTTGATCAAGACGTCCGCGTTCTTCTCGCGGACTCGCTCGACCACCTCGACATAGAGTTCCGTCTTCATACTGGCGCGACCGGTCTGCGGATCGCGGACATGGACATGCACGACCGCAGCGCCGGCCGCCGCCGCCTCGAGGCATTCGCGCGCAATCGCGGCCGGGGTCACCGGCACCGCGGGGTTCAGTTTCGGCGTATCGGCGCCGCCCGTCACCGCGCAGGTGATGACGATGTCACTCGACATGAAGATTTACTCCGTGAAATCGGGCGTCTGTCCGTTCGCCGGATATTCCTGCGAACGGGTGAAGGCCAGTTTCAGGCTGGTAACCAGCGAAACCAGCGCGGCGGCGCACAGGCCGAAGCCGGCGATCGCGTGATGGACGAGCGGCGAGATGCCCAGCACCTCCGAGCGCTGGCCGTAGCCGTGCAGCACCAGCCCGTCTGTGATAGAAGCGTAGCCGAGCGGCAGCATGATCGCCGCCGCGAGAAGCGCCCAGAAGGCGTCGATCCGGCGCACCATTCCAGGCGACATGCTCTGCGTTGCCAGGTCGACGACGATGTTGCCCTGATCGCGGAAGCAGCGCGCCAGGCCGAAGAAGCCGAGCAGCATCATGTAGAACGTGGTCTGCTCCACCGAGGACAGCACGTGCCACAGGCCGAGCGAGCGGCCGACGATGTCGTAGACCACGACGAGGACCATCAGCAGAAGCGCGATTCCGGCAATCGCGATCATGATCCGCTCGATCGCAGCGTAGGCGCGTCTTACGATTTGCAGCATGGTCCCGGCCCTCAATCGAACAGCAGGTTTGGCAGCCACAGCACGATCGCCGGAAAGGCGAGCAGCAGCGCGATCCGCGCGACATCGGCCGCGATGTAGGGCATCACGCCCCGGAAGATCTGCCAGGTCGTCACGTCTGGCATGATCCGCGACAGGACGAACACATTCATGCCGATCGGGGGTGTGATCAGGCCGAACTCGACCACCATGATCATGATGATGCCGAACCAGATCGGGTCGTAGCCGTTGGCGATGACGATCGGGAAGATGACCGGCGTGATGATGAACAGGATCGCGATGGAGTCCATGAAGCATCCGAGCGCGATCAGCACCGCCACCAGGAGCAGCATCACGCCGGTCGGGCCCAGTTGCAGGCCGGCGACGAATTCGGCGACACCCTGCGGCACGCGGGCAGCCTGGATGAAATACTCGAAGATCGAGATGCCGATCACCGCGAAGAAGATCATCGCCGAGGTCTGCACGGTTTCAGACACAGCCCCGACGAGGCCTCCCACGTACTCCTTAATTCCCTTCGCGCCGAGCGCGCCGAGGACGGCAGCGCCGAATGCCCCGACGGCGGCACCCTCCGTCGGAGAAAAGACGCCAGCGAGAATGCCGCCCATAACGACTGCGAACAGGGTGACGATTCCCCAGACCCGGCGCAGCGACACGAGCCGCTCGCGCCAGGCGAGCCTTTCCCCGGCTGGGCCGATGCCCGGCTCGGCGCGCGCCCATGCCGCCGTCGCCGCAATATAGAACAGCGTGGCGATCACGCCGGGAATCATGCCCGCGGCGAACAGGCGGCCGACCGATGTTTCGGTGACCGTCGCGTAGATGATCATCGGCAGCGACGGCGGGATCAGGATGCCGAGCGTCCCGCCGGCGGCGACCGCGCCTGTTGCCAGCCGCTTGTCGTACCCGTAGCGCAGCATTTCCGGCACCGCGATGCGGCCCATGGTGGTCACCGTGGCGAGGCTGCTGCCGCAGATTGCGCCGAAACCGCCGCAGGCGGCGATGCTCGCCATGGCGAGGCCGCCCGGCCGGTGGCCGACGAAGCCGTAGGCCGAGCGGTAAAGGGATTCGGCAAGCCCGGCGCGCACCGACAGGGCTCCCATCAGGATGAACAGCGGCAGCACGGAGAGCGTGTAGCTGCTGAGCGCGGTGACCGGAGCGGTCGACACGACATAGATCGCCGTGTCGAGCCCGTGCAACATCCACAGACCGCCGAAGCCGGCGATCAGCAGGGCGAGCCCGAGCGGCGCCCTCAGCGCCACCATCACCAGCAGCGCGAGGACACCGAGCAGTCCGATCACCAGCGGAGACATGATGCATTAGCTCCCGGAAGCGTCAATTCACCCGCTTCACTTCGACTGCGCCGCGAGTTCGGCGACGAGCGCTTCGTAGAACGCCTTGGCCGGCTTGCCCTGAGCTTCCAGCGAGGCGACGTAGTCGCCGGTGATCTTGCCGGCGATCTCCTTCGCTTTCGACGTGTCGGCGTCACTCATCGCCACGAAATCCTGGCCCTGCGCCTTCAGGTCCTCGACGACGGCCGCGCCGAGCTTGTTCCAGCAGGCGGACGCTCGCGCGCCGATCTCCGGACCCGAGAACTTCGTCTTGATGGTCTCCTGTATGTCGGCGGGCAGCGATTCCAGCGTGTTCCTGTTCATGCCGAGGAACAGCAGCGCCGCGGTGGTGTTGACGAGCAGGTGGTGATGCGCAACCTCGCCGATGCGGAACGACTTCAGCGCGAGATATTCCGACAGCGCGCCGTCGATGACGCCAGTCTGCAGGTTCTCGTAGACCGCGGGCGCCGGCAACTGGACCGGGATCGCACCGACGGCATTGAGGAAGGCGTTGGCGCCGGTTCCCGTCGAACGGATGCGCTTGCCCTTCAGTCCGTCGAGACCGGCGACGTCGTCGCGCTGGTGCACGTAGAGCGGCGGCGTCACGAGGATCGCCATCAGGTAGATGTCCTTGAACTCGTCGCCGAGATACTCCGGCGCGAGCTTGTTGATGGCGCGCGACATCATCTCGGCATTGTCGACGAGCAGCGGCATCGTCGCGATCTCGGTCATTGCGAACTGCCCCGGCGTGTAGCTGAGCACGCCCTGGGAGATGTCCATGACGCCGCGCGCCACCTGTTCGTACTGGCGCAGCGGATTGGCGAAGCCGGTGCCGCCCATATAGGGCTCGATCTCGATGCGTCCGCCGGACGCGGCCTTCAGTTCTTCGAGCAGCGGCAGCGTGAAGCAGTTGACCAACGGTCCGGCTGGCGGCTCCATCGTCGAGAATTTCAGAACCGTCGGATCCGCGAAGGCCGACGACGCCGACGAACCGACCATCAGCACGGCCGCGAACGCGGCGAGCAGTTTCTTTCCCTTTGCCTTGAACATGGACTTCCTCCCTTTTTGTGTCTCGCACGACCGCGAGCGATCTGGCACTAGTTCGTTGACTACCGACGGCGACTTCTGGCGCAGGCGGCCATGTAGTCCTGGAAGCGCTTGCGCACTTCCGTGGCTTCCTCCTCCGTCCAGGCACGGAATCCGATGCCGGCGGCCATGCCGGTCTCGCCCTTCGCGATCTTGTCGCGCAGGAACGGATGGGCGTGCGGCGTGTTGTCGAGATGCGGCAGCAGCACCTCATGGCAGTCGAGGGTCAGCTGCAGGCCGATCATGTCGGACTGTTCGAGCGGGCCGAGCACGCCGAGCCGCGCGCCGAAACCCTCCCGCACCACCTTGTCGAGTGTCGCCGCGTCGCAGACGCCGTCGGCGACGAGCGCGATCGCCTCGCGCTTCAGGGCGTGCTGCAGCCTGTTTCCAATGAAGCCCGCGACATCCTTCCTGACATGGACGGCGGACATGCCGACGTCGCCCATCAGCTTCATCGTCCAGTCGACATGGCGCGGGTCGGTCTCGGCTGTCTGGATCACCTCGACCAGTTGCACGTAGTGCGGCGGGTTCCAGAAATGGGTGCCGAGGATGCGGGT
>CALFXR010000088.1 GCA_937958475.1 uncultured Mesorhizobium sp.
CATGATCAACCTTCCCCGCGACCGCATGGACCAGCTCGTCAAGCGTTTCGACATGCTCGAGGCGCAGATGGCGGCCGGGCCGGACCCTGAGGCCTATGTCAGGATGGCGTCGGAATACGCCGAGCTGGAGGGCATGGCGCTGAAGGTGCGCGAGCTGCGCGCCGCCGAGCGCGAACTGGCGGATCTCGAGGCATTGCTCGCCGACAAGGCGACGGACGCCGAGATGAAGGCGCTCGCCGAAGATGAACTGCCGGCGATCAAGGACCGCATCGAGGCGCTGCAGAAGGACATGCAGGTCCTGCTCCTGCCGAAGGATGCGGCCGACGAGCGCAGCGCGATCCTCGAAATCCGCGCCGGCACCGGCGGCGACGAGGCGGCGCTGTTCGCCGGCGACCTCTATCGCATGTACGAGCGCTACGCCGCCGCCAGGGGCTGGAAGGTCGAGCTGGTCTCGGCCAGCGATGGCGACGCCGGCGGCTACAAGGAAGTCATCGCGACGATCTCGGGCAGGGGCGTGTTCGCGCACCTGAAGTTCGAATCGGGCGTGCACAGGGTGCAGCGCGTGCCGGCCACCGAGGCGCAAGGGCGCATCCACACGTCCGCCGCCACGGTGGCGGTGCTGCCCGAGGCCGAGGAAGTCGACATCGACATCCGCGCCGAGGACATCCGCATCGACACGATGCGCGCCTCGGGCGCCGGCGGCCAGCACGTCAACACCACCGATTCGGCGGTGCGCATCACCCACCTGCCGACCGGCATCATGGTCGTCTCGGCGGAGAAGTCGCAGCACCAGAACCGGGCCCGCGCCATGCAGATCCTGCGCGCCCGCCTCTACGACATGGAGCGCACCCGGCTCGCCGACGAGCGCTCCGAATCGCGCCGCCTGCAGGTCGGCTCGGGCGACCGCTCGGAGCGCATCCGCACCTACAATTTCCCGCAGGGCCGGGTCACCGACCACCGCATCAACCTCACCCT
Source organism: uncultured Mesorhizobium sp. (assembly GCA_937958475.1). GTDB lineage: Bacteria > Pseudomonadota > Alphaproteobacteria > Rhizobiales > Rhizobiaceae > DUSC01. Next base: position 976 of record CALFXR010000088.1, read on the forward strand.
CTACAAGCTCGACCGGGTGATGGAGGGCGAGCTCGACGAGATCGTCGGCGCGCTGATCGCCGACCACCAGTCGAAGCTGCTCGCCGAGGTGGGGACGAATTGAGCCGGCCGGCGCAAAGTCGCGGGGAGCTTTCCCGCGCGTTGCAGCCGGTTGCGGGACGCCAAGGAACGCCGCCTTTTCGCGACGACCGGCGGCCATGACCGCGCTTTCCGACCTCCACCGCCGCGCCCGGTCCCGGCTCGCCGAGGCCGGCATCGCCGATGCCGCGACCGACGCGCGCGTGCTGGTCGCCGAGATCACCGGCACGTCGCGCGCGGACCTTTTGGCGCGGCCCGATCTCGAAATCGGGGCGGATACCGAGGCGCGTATCGAGGCGGCACTTTCGCGCCGCGTCGCGCACGAGCCGGTGCACCGCATCCTCGGCTGGCGCGAGTTCCACGGGCTGAGGCTTTCGCTGTCGCCGTCGACGCTGGAGCCGCGCGACGACACCGAGACGCTGGTCGAGGCGGTGCTGCCCTTCGTCCGCGCGACGGCGCGCCGCGAAGGCTCTTGCCGCATCCTCGACCTCGGCACCGGAACCGGCGCGATCGCGCTGGCGCTGCTCGCGGAGGAGCCGCGCGCCACCGCCGTCGGCGCCGATGTCTCCGAGGAGGCGCTGCGCACCGCCGGCGCGAATGCCCAGGCCTGCGGCCTGGCCGGGCGCTTCTCCGGGGTCCGCTCGGACTGGTTCGACAAAATCGACGGGCGCTTCCATGTAATCGCCTCGAATCCTCCCTATATAGAGAGCGAGGCGATCGAGACCTTGCAGCCGGAAGTCAGGCTGTTCGACCCGCCGGCCGCCCTCGACGGCGGCGCCGACGGGCTCGATGCCTACAGGGCGATCGCAGCCGGCGCGGCAGGGCATCTGGTGAACGGCGGCCGTATCGCCCTGGAGATCGGGTACCGCCAGAAAGTACCGGTGGAGGCGCTGTTTAGCGGCGCCGGATACCGGCTTTCGCAGGCGCTCAGGGACCTCGGCGGCAACGACAGGGTCTTGGTTTTCCAACCTGATGAAGCCTTGGAAATAAAGCTTGGCAAGCCGGACGAACATCGCTAGTTTCGCCGCAACCGGATGAGACGAAGCAGGCAGTGCTGTTACCAAACCGGTTTCCAATTTGAGACAAGCTGCCTCCTTGCGTGAACGACGCCTTGGCTTCGTGCGGGGATCATCCGGCAAGTAACTGAACCATGACAGGATGGCACGTGGCGCCGACGCAACAGATGCGGGCGAGCACCGGCAAGAAGGTACGGAACGGCAGGCACGATGCGTGCCCCGTTCGCGACCACCATTTCCAGATGTGAGAATCGGATGAGGCCACAGCAACAGAACCGCCGCATGCGTGGGCGCAACAACAACAACAATAATAATAGCAACCGCAAGGGGCCCAACCCCCTGACGCGCAACTACGAGAGCAACGGTCCGGACGTGAAGATCCGCGGCTCTGCCCAGCAGATCGCCGAGAAGTACACGACGCTCGCCCGCGACGCCCACAGTGCGGGCGACCGGGTCATGGCCGAGAATTACCTGCAGCACGCCGAGCACTACAACCGCATCATTGCGGCCGCCCAGGCACAGATGCCGGCCCAGCAGCAGATGCGCGACCGCAGCGACGATCTCGACGACGACATGGACGACGACGGCGACGACGAGGGCAACGCGCCGCAGGAGACGAGGACCGAGATCCGCGCTCAGCAGCAGCAGGCCGTCGACGGTTCCGGCCCGCAGCCTGTCATCGAAGGCGTCCCGGCGGAAGTGGCCCTGAACCAGGAGCCCGCGGAGGTGAACGGCGCCCGCGAGCACCGCGCCAACGGGCAGAGGCCTGGCGGCGAGCAGGAGGACGGGCCGCGCCGGCCGCGGCGTCCTCGTCGCGGCAGGGGCCGGTCCGACTTCAACGCCGCCGGCGACGGCCAGGGCGGCGGCGACGGCGCCCCGGTTGCCGAGGCGGCCGGCCAGGACGGTGGAAAGACCGAGCCGGCGCTGGAAAGCTGATCCGGCCGGCACTTGCGAATGCCATGCGAACGGCGGGGTTTTTCCCCGCCGTTTTTTGTTGTCGCGGCCCTTGCGCACCGTCTTGAGGGCGCCGCCGCCAATCCCCATATCCGCCGCATCGGGACCTGCCTCCGCGAGAGGGGGTCCGTCACCCAAGGCTGATCCGGCGCCGCCAAGCGGGCCGGGGAGGGAACGGAGACAGACATGAACATCGAGAAGTATTCCGAGCGCGTGCGCGGCTTCATCCAGTCCGCCCAGACCTCTGCGCTCTCGCGCAACCACCAGCAGTTCACCCCCGAGCACATCCTGAAGGTGCTGGTCGACGACGAGGAAGGCCTTGCCGCCTCGCTGATCGAGCGTGCCGGCGGCGACGCCAAGGCGGTGCGCCTCGGCGTCGAATCGGCGCTTCAGGCGATGCCCAAGGTCGAGGGCGGCAACGGCCAGCTCTACATGGCGCAGCCGCTCGCCAAGGTGTTTTCCACCGCCGAGGAACTGGCCAAGAAGGCCGGTGACAGCTTCGTCACGGTCGAGCGCCTGCTCACCGCGCTGGCCATGGAGAAGTCGGCCAAGACCGCCGACATCCTGGCCAGGGCCGGCGTCACGGCGCAGGCGCTGAACGCCGCCATCAACGACATCCGCAAGGGCCGCACCGCCGATTCGGCCTCCGCCGAGCAGGGCTACGACGCGCTGAAGAAGTACGCGCGGGACCTGACCGCGGATGCCCGCGCGGGCAAGCTCGATCCGGTCATCGGCCGCGACGACGAGATCCGCCGCACCATCCAGGTCCTGTCGCGGCGCACCAAGAACAATCCCGTGCTGATCGGCGAGCCCGGCGTCGGCAAGACCGCCATCGCCGAGGGCCTGGCGCTCAGGATCGTCAACGGCGACGTGCCCGAATCGCTGAAGGACAAGCAGCTGATGGCGCTCGACATGGGCGCCCTCATCGCCGGCGCGAAATATCGCGGCGAGTTCGAGGAGCGGCTGAAGGCCGTGCTTTCCGAAGTCACCTCTGCCGACGGCAACATCATCCTGTTCATCGACGAGATGCACACGCTGGTCGGCGCCGGCAAGGCGGACGGGGCGATGGACGCCTCCAATCTGCTCAAGCCCGCGCTCGCCCGCGGCGAGCTGCACTGCGTCGGCGCCACCACGCTCGACGAGTACCGCAAGCATGTCGAGAAGGACGCCGCACTCGCCCGCCGCTTCCAGCCGGTCTTCGTCGAGGAGCCGACGGTGGAGGACACCATCTCCATCCTGCGCGGGCTGAAGGAGAAGTACGAGCAGCACCACAAGGTGCGCATCTCCGACTCGGCGCTGGTCTCGGCCGCCATGCTGTCCAACCGCTACATCGCCGACCGCTTCCTGCCCGACAAGGCGATCGACCTGGTCGACG
>CALFXR010000089.1 GCA_937958475.1 uncultured Mesorhizobium sp.
TCCGAACGGCTGTTCATCCTGCCGGACATCATGGCCATCGTGCGGCCGCTGTCCATCCCGTCACCGGCCGCTCACGGCTTGAGGGTGCGCGCCACGAGCCGCGCGATCGGCGCGCCGAAGACGAGGACGAAGAGGAAGCGCGCCATCTGCAGCGCCATGACGAAGGACAGGTTCACGTTCCGCGAGGCGGCGGCGATGATGGCGACCGAATCCATGCCGCCCGGGCTGGTGGCGAGATAGGCGGTCAGCGGGTCGACGCCGAGCAGGCGGTGGATCAGGTAGCCGAGGCCCGCGCAGAACGCCATCAGCGCGGCGATCGAGGCGACGAGCTTCGGCAGGGCGCGCACGGCGTGGGCGACGATCTCGCGGTTGAAGTTGAGGCCGATCGCCCAGCCGATCGCGACGTAGCTGGCCGCCAGCAGCCAGGGCGGCAGCTGGAACGGAAGTCCGAAACCGAGATGCGCGGCGAAGCCGACGACCATGGCGCCGAAGAAGTTGGGCGTCGGCAGGCGCAGCAGCCGGCCCGCCGCCATGCCCCCGGCGACGACGGCGAGCGTGGTGGCGAAGGCGACGGGTTCGATCGGCGGGAACCACGGATGCACCGGCGCCGAAACGCCGCTCGTGTCCACCCACAGGCCGGCGACGAGGGCCGCGGCGACCGAGACCATCAGCACGCGCAGGTATTGCATGAAGGCGACCAGCCGCTGGTCGGCGCCGAACGCGCCGGCCATCAGCACCATGGCGCTCGCCGCCCCCGGTGCCGAACCCCACACCCCGGTGGTGCCGGGCAGGATGCGCCAGCGGCTGATCAGGTAGCCGACGAAGGACGAGGCGGCGACGGTGACCGCGGCCACGCCGAGGAAGAGCGGCCAGTCGTCGAGGAAGGCGATGACGATCTCGATTTCGATCGACGCGGCGATCAGGCAGCCGACGATCGCCTGGGCCGTGGCGAAGGCGGATGGCGGCATGCGCACGCCGGCGCCGGACGTGCCGAGCACGATCGCCGCGAACATCGGCCCGATCAGCACCGCCGCGGGCAGGCCGGCAAGCTCGAGCGCGAGGGAGAAGACGAGCGAGAGCGCGACAAGCGCCGCCCACTGCGCGGCACGCGGCTTCGACGAGAAGAAGCCGGGCGGCTGTGCGGAAGGATCGGACATGCCCTCCCCTTACGCCGCCATCCCCGATTCGCAAACCCGCGGCGCGAACGATACCGGCGCGGCCTGCCCTCCCGCCCCTTGACGGACGCGCCGGCCGGCGATCCTGTGCAGGACGGAAGAGGGAGACCGAGATGAACACCACCGGATTGAGACGAGCTTTCGCCGCCCTGCTCCTGGGCGCTGCCGCGTGCGCCGCGGTGCCCGCCCTGGCCGGCGACCGCGCGCTGATCGACGTGATCGGCTATTCGGACGACCTGCGCTACCTCGCCTTCGAGGAGTTCGGCGTCCAGGACGGCTCCGGCTTCGCCTATTCGAGCCTCTACGTCGTCGACCTCGTCGACGACAAATGGGTGGCCGGTACGCCCTACCGCGAGCAGACCGACAACGAGGAGGTGCCGCTCGCCGCGGTCCGCGCCAAGGTTGCGGCTGCGGCGAAGGCAAAGCTCGACGCGCTGAAGATCGACATGCCGGCGCAGGTCGCCGCGCTGATGGGCGACGGCGTGCTCGACCCGATGCCGAAGATGCGCTTCGGCTACCCGGCTTACGGCCTGCCGGGACAGACCGAGGGCGACTTCACGCTGTCGATCGAGACTTTTCCGGCGCCCGCACCCGCTGGCTGCGATCCCGAGCTCTTCGGCGAGACGAAGGGTTTTGCCCTGACGCTTTCGGGCGACGGCGCGCCGCGCGAACTCCACCGCGACAAGGGCAAGCTGCCCAAGTCGCGCGGCTGCGCGATGGACTACGCCATCTACGCCGTCGTCTTCCCCTATCTCGGCGGCGGGCTGGAGAAAGCCGTGGCGGTCGTCTCGACCTATCCCTACGGCTTCGAAGGGCCGGACCGGCGCTTCCTGGTGGTGCCGTTCGGCAAGTAGGTTCGTTCGACAGCCTTCAGGCGAAGGGCACGGCGACGGTGCCTTTCGGCAGCTTCGCCTCGTCTTCCGGCTCGACGTGGATGATGACGCGCACCGAGGGGATATCCGCCTTCAGCGCCTCCTCGATGCGGTCGCAGATGACGTGGCTTTCGCCGACGCTCATGTCGGCGTCGACGACCATGTGGAACTCGATGAAGGTGGCGCGGCCGGCGATGCGCGTCTTCAGGTCGTGGACCTCCAGGGCGCCCTTCGAATTGGCCGAGATGATGTCGCGGATGCGCATGTGCTCTTCCGGCTCGACGGCCTTGTCCATGAGGCCGTTGATCGAGGAGCCGATGACGCCCCAGCCCTGCCACAGGATGTTGAGTGCCACGATCAGCGCCAGCAGCGGGTCGAGCACGGTCCAGCCGGTTACCACCGCGCCGATCAGGCCGGCGATGACGCCGACCGATGTGACGACGTCGGTCATGATGTGCTTGCCGTCGGCGACCAGCGCCGGCGAGCGGCCCTTGCGCCCGGTGCGGATCAACAGGCCCGCCCAGGTCGCGTTGACCACCGCGGCGAACCCGTTGACGGCGAGCCCCTGCCATGGCTGCTCGAGCACGACGGGCTGCTGCCAGGCCTTCCACACCTCGCCGATGATCAGGAAGGCGGCGAGCACGATCAGCACGCCTTCCAGCACGGCGGAGAAATACTCCGCCTTGTGATGGCCGTGCTGATGGGTGCTGTCGGCCGGCTTGTGGCTGACGCGGATCGCCCAGTAGGCGGCCGCCGCGGCGATCACGTTGACGATCGATTCCAGCGCATCCGAATAGAGCGCGACCGATCCCGTCATGCGCCAGGCGACGGACTTCAGCGCCATCACGCCGAGCGCGACAGCGATCGACCAGGCGGCAAGGCGCGCGATCGTTTCCTTGGCCGCCACTCCGGTTGCTCCTCTAAGCCGCTTTTTCCCTGGCCTTGCGCGGCAGGTGCGCCACCACGTTCTCGATCATGCGCATGCCGGCGTTCTGGCCGAGCGTCATGATCGATTCGGGATGGAATTGCACGGCCGCAATCGGCTCCTTGCGGTGCTCGAAAGCCATGATGACACCGTCTTCCGTCTCGGCCGTGACGACGAAGTCGTCGGGCAGGCGGACCGGGTCGGCGAAGATCGAGTGGTAGCGGCCGACGGTGACCTCCTTCGGCAGCCCGGAAAAGACGATGCCCGGCTTCGAGACGCGGATGCGCGAGGGTTTTCCGTGCATCGGCACGTGCAGCTGGCGCAGCTCGCCGCCATAGGCTTCTGCCAGCGCCTGCAGGCCGAGACAGACGCCGAAGATCGGCAGGTCGCGCGCCCGCGCCTTGCGGATCGTGGCGGCGCAGTCGAAGTCCTTCGGCATGCCGGGGCCGGGCGAGAGCACGACGAGGTCGGGCTTCAGCCGGTCGAACAGTTCCTCCGCCACCGGCGTGCGCACGGTCGAGACGTTGGCGCCGGTCTGGCGGAAGTAGTTGGCCAGCGTGTGGACGAAACTGTCCTCGTGGTCGACGAGCAGGATGTTGACGCCCTCGCCGACGCGCGCGGTCTTGCGTTCGCTCGCGCCCGAATTGCCGGCCTTGGCATCGCGGATGGCGGAGAGCATGGCGGATGCCTTCAGTTCGGTCTCGGCTTCTTCCTCTGCGGGATCGGAATCGTAGAGCAGCGTGGCGCCGGCGCGCACCTCGGCGATGCCGTCCTCGATGCGGATGGTCCTCAGCGTCAGGCCGGTGTTCAGGTCGCCGTTGAAATGGACCATGCCGATCGCGCCGCCATACCAGGCGCGCGGGCTCTTCTCGTGGCTCTCGATGAAGCGCATCGCCCACAGCTTCGGCGCGCCGGTGACCGTCACCGCCCAGGCGTGGCTGAGGAAAGCGTCGAAGGCGTCCATGCCCTCGCGCAGCCGCCCCTCGATATGGTCGACGGTGTGGATCAGCCGCGAATACATCTCGATCTGCCGCCGGCCGATGACGCGCACCGAGCCCGGCTCGCAGACCCTCGACTTGTCGTTGCGGTCGACGTCCGAGCACATGGTCAGCTCGCTCTCGTCCTTCTTCGAGTTGAGCAGCTTCAGGATCTGCTCGCTGTCGGAGATGGCGTCGTCGCCGCGGCGGATCGTGCCGGAGATCGGGCAGGTCTCGACGCGGCGGCCGTTGACGCGCACGAACATCTCCGGCGAGGCGCCGACGAGGTACTCACGCTGGCCGAGATTGATGAAGAAGGAATAGGGCGACGGGTTGATCGACTTCAGCCGCCGCGAGATTTCCGACGGCGCCGTCTCGCAGCGCTCGTAGAACATCTGCCCCGGCACCACCTCGAACAGGTCGCCGCGGCGGAAGCTCTCCTTGGCCTTCTCGACCAGCCTGGCATACTCGCCCGGCTCGTGGTCGCCGCGCGGCGGGATGCGGTCGGACGGCCGGAACGGCTCCTCGGCAACCGTCCGCGGCAGGCCGGCTGTGGAGAACTCCTCGCCTGAATAGTCGTAGCGGTCGGTCCAGGCCTTCGCCGAATAGTGGTCGACCACCAGCACCTCGTCGGGCAGATAGAGCACCAGGTCGCGCTGGCTCTCCTTGCGCGTCAGCACGTAGTCGACCGGATCGAACTGGAAGGCCAGGTCGTAGCCGAAGGCCCCGTAGAGGCCGAGATTGGGATCCTCCTGCGTACGGAACAGGGCGACGATGGCGCGCAGCACGGTGAACACCGAGGGCACGCGGCTGCGTTCCTCCTCGGTGAAGACGCGGCCGGGTTCGGCGACCTTCAGGCGCAGCGCGGACGCGCTGTCCTCGGTGATTGCGACATCGGCGAGGCCGCGCAACGCCTTGCGGATCGGCACCAGCAGCGCCTCGCCGCGCCCGTTCAGCGCCTCGATCGCCATGGCGCGGCCGCGCGCCGAGACGACCAGCGGCGGATCGATGATGGCGGTATCCCAGCGCGTGTAGCGGCCGGGATATTCGTAGTTCGACGAGAACACCGCGCCGCGGCGGCTGTTCAGCCCGTCGACGTACGGCTCGATGGCGCCGGCATAGGGCACGTCGTGCCGCTCGCGGCGGATGGCGATGCCACCGGCGGTGACGAAGCTCTCGGCGCCGTCTTCAAGGATCTCGACCGTCATTCCCCGTCTCCTTTGTCCTGCCGCGGGCGGTCCTGAGGCGCCAAAAAGCAAATGGCCGCCCGGACTTCTCCTGCGGCCACCTTCAATTTTCACGCGCACGCGCTTCGAAAGGCAGCTGTCAGCAGGCCCGCCACCACTTGTTCTGGGTCGAAATCATGTGCATGAAAAACTCCATAGCGCCGAACGCGGCCTCCGGCAAGCGGGTTTGCGCTGCCGCGGCCGAGCAGGCGAAACCCGCCTCTGCGGCCTTGAAGGCCGCCTCCGCCGTCAGGGTGCGGAGCGTCCGCCCCCTGCCCTTCCGGTCCAGCGGCGGAGCGCCGTGACGGCGAGCCACGACAGGCTCGCCCAGGCCACGCCCATCGCCCAGCCGGCGGCGACGTCGCTCGGCCAGTGGACGCCCAGATAGACGCGGCTCGCCCCGACCGCCGCGGAGACGAGGACCGCGACGGTGAGCACGTAGGCGCGGGCGGCCCGCGATTCGACGATGCGCACGATGAGCGCGGCGAGCGTCAGGTAGGCGACCGTCGACATCATGGCGTGGCCGCTGGGAAAACTCGCCGTGTGGATGGTGTCGAGATGCGCGACGAGATCGGGCCGCGGCCGGTCGTAGAACGACTTCAGCAGCTGGCTGACCACCGTGCCCCCTGAGACCGACAGGAGCGCATAGAGCGCCGGCCCCGGCCGCCGCGTCACGAGGAGGAAGCCGATGACGGCGGCGAGCGTCAAGACGATCAGCGGGTAGCCGCCGAGCGCGGTGATCTCGAGCGCGGTCTCTTCCAGCCAGGGCGGCCCGACCGGGTCGGACGGATCGGCCGGATTGCGCAGGGCGAGCAGAAGCGCCTTGTCGAACGCGTCGATCTCGCCCTCCGCCATCTCGTCGGCGATGGCGAGGAAGCCGTAGACGCCGAGACCGGCGACGGCGAACATCGCCACCGGCAGGGTCGCGATGCGCGTGTCGCGCAGGCCGCGCACGAGGTCGGTCAGGGAAAAGGCCATGGCGACGACATCTATCCGGTTCGCGGCGGCAGGCAAGCCGTCACGAACCCGTCAGCAAGACCGGCTACATCGCGACACCCGCAGCAGGACGCAACCATGCGCTACCCGACCAGAGAGACGTTCGCCACGCATTTCCTCGACACCGGCAAGGACGGCCCGCCCTTCTATCTCGGCCGACGCTTCGACGAAGGCGGCAACTTCCTCCACGAGCCCGGCAACACGGTGGTCAGCCACGTCGTCCCCGGCTCGGCCACGGACGACGCGCTGCGCCGCGTGCGCCTGCGCCTGGAGGCGCTGCCCTTCGCCGACAGCTTCGCCTGGACGCCGGCGGAAAGCTGGCACATGACCGTCTTCCAGGGGACGATCGAGGGCCGCCGCGCCGCGCCCTTCTGGCCCGACGCCATGGCGCTCGACGCGCCGATCGAGGAGACGACGCGCGTCCTCGACGCCCGGCTGGAGGGTTTCGCCCAGGCCGAGCCGTTTGCCGTGAAGCTGGTCGAGGTCACCCCGCTCGGCCTCGTCGTCGCCGGCGCCACGCCCGAAGACGAGCAGAAGCTGCGGGCACTGCGCGACCGCCTGGCCGACGTGTTCGGCTACCGCCATCCCGACCACGCCGCCTACATTTTCCACGTCACGCTCGCCTACGTGAAGGAATGGCTGCCGGCGGGCGCCGAAGAAACCTACCTGCCGGCGCTGGAGGCGATCGGCCGCGACTTCGCCGCCGAAATCGCCGTGCTGGAACTCGCCCCGCCGGCCTTCTGCAGCTTCCGCGACATGAACCTGTTCACGCCGCTGCGCGTGCTCGGCTGAGGGGCCCGCATGGGCCTCGGTTTCCCGGCGCTGCCCCGGCAGCTGCGCCGGGCGGCGTCGACGGCTATTCTCCGCCGCGCCGGCCTGTGCGAGATTGCCGCGCACCCGGCGGCGGCGGTCGACCGGAGCGACGCCTGTCCAGCCCGAGCCTTGCGAATGACCTTCTCCCTGCCCGACTACCTCGCCCGCATCGGCCTCGACCGGATCGACGCCAGCGCCGACGGCCTCGACGCGCTGGTGAAGGCGCAGATGGCCTCGATCCCCTTCGAGAACATCGAGCCGCTGCTCGGCACCGTGCCGGACCTTTCGCCGCAAGCCCTATGGCGCAAGCTCGTCACCGAACGGCGCGGCGGCTACTGCATGGAGCAGAACGCGCTGCTCGGCGAGGCCCTCGATGCGCTCGGCTTCGCCGCGCGGCCGTTCCTCGGCCGCGTGCGCCTCGGTGCGCCGACGGGACGCCAACGCTCGCACTATGCCTGGATAGTCGACCTCGGCGGCCGGGAGTTTCTGGCCGATGCCGGCTTCGGCGGCCCCGGTGCGCACGGCATCGTCCCGCTCGACGGCGCAGGCGCGGAGCATGCCGTCGGCGGCCGCACATTCCGCCTGCGCGCCGACGACGCGACCGGCGAGACCGTGCTCGAACGGCTGCAACCGGAAGGCTGGTTTGCGCTCTACGGCTTCGACCGCGTACCGGTGACGACGCACGACGTCGAGGCCGCCAACTTCGTCTGCGCCCGCTGGGAGAAGTCTCCCTTCCCCGCGCACCTGATGCTCAGCCTGCACCGCGACGGAGGCCGCGCGGCGATGTTCGACACAGCGCTGACGCTGGAAAGCGCCGCCGGCGTGGAAAGGCGCACGCTGGATTCGACGGACGAATTCGCCGCCGTCCTCGACGGCGTGTTCGGGTTGCAGCTCGACCGCGTCACGGCCGACGCCGTGTGGTCGAGGATCGGCGGCAGCCTTTCCGACGCGGCCTGATGCCCCCGGCCGGCCTCCCGCGCGGGGGCCGGACGAGGCCCCCGCATGCAAGAGCACGCGAGATACGTCGCGCGCGCCCGTGCCCGTGCCCGTGCCCGGACGCGCCCCGTTCACCCCAAGGTAGCAGATTGGCGTGCTATACAACTTTCGATTGATCTGCTAAGATAATACTCCTATAAATTGCATAATTCGCCTCAGGCAGGGGGAGGTCGCGATGGCGCATCTCGGCAGGCTTGTCGTTCTCGCGGCGGCGCTTTCGCTGGCGCTGCTGCCCATCCGAGCCTTCGCCCAGGTACCGGCTCATGTTCCCGGCACGATCTGCTTCACGCCGCAGTTCTGGTGCTGGGCGCAACCGCCGGGACCGCCTAGCTATCCCTGCGGTTGTCCGACGCCATACGGCTACGTGACCGGCTTCCTGGGGTAGATGCCATGTCCGAACTGGATTCCCTCGCTCCGGTTGCCCTGATCGAGGAAGCCGACCGCGTTCTCGCGTCGAACGGGCTGTCCGGCTCCGATCGTGACGCCCTTCAAGTCGCCCGCGACGACCTGGCGGGCGTCGACCTGGCTGCGATCGAAAACACCGGTCCGAGACGGGGTCGGCTGGTCGAAGCGTTGCGCCGCGCCGCAGGGGCGCCGCCGAGGCTTGCCGCTCCGTCGCGACCGGTCACACCGAAGATGACCTACTTCTTCGTCGCCCTGTCTCTGTTGTTCATGTATCTCGTCGCCTCGCTGACCATCGTCTACAACAAGGGCATAACGCTGCTGGGCGACGCGGAAGTGCTCGCTGCTCGACAGCCGGACCGCCGTTTCGGTCAACTCGAGCGCCAGTTGCTCGTCGCGAAAGCACAGCTCTTCGCAGGTGTGGCGCGCGTCGAAGCAGGGTCCGGCGATTGCGTCCCCGGTCAGGGCGAATGTCCGCCACCGGCGCCGCGCGCGAAAGTGGACGATCTCGCCCAGGAGTCCGCCTACATCCTCATGCACGAACTGCGCGACCTCGACATGCAGATCGCATTGATCGAAAACCGCATTTCGCAATTCAACGACGAGGTGTGGGCGCCCTTTCCCGGGCTCGGCAGAGTCTGGACGGCTGTGCAGAAGCCGTTCGTAGCCCTTGCCGGCGCCACGAGCGAGGCAAAGCCTGGAAAAGGTGAGGTCGGCGACGCCAAGGAAGACAACATGCCAGCGACGATCGTCGCCTGCCAACTGGCGAGAGCGGGGAGCGGAGCGCAGGACAAGCCGGCGGAAGGCGGGATTTCTCTCCCATCGCTGCCGACCGTGGTACTCGGGATGAACATGTCGGACGTGGTTCGCCAAGCCTGCGACATGAACGTCCGCTACACGTCGATCACCATCCCCTCAGTTCCCGAGTGGGTGTTTCGGCTGAAGAATCTCACGAACAGCTACTCGTCCTGGATCCTGCCCTGCCTTTACGCGACGCTGGGTTCGGTCATCTTCTTCATGCGCTTGATCCTGGATCCCGCAAATCCGAACCCGGCTCTGCACCGTGTCGTCCACCGGCTGGCTCTGGCCGCGCTTGCCGGCATCGCCATCGGCTGGCTCTGGGAGCCCGCGCTCGGGGGGACGACGAACTTCAACGCCATCGGCGCAGGGCTGTTCACCCTCGCCTTCGTCGTCGGCTTCAGTATCGATATCTTCTTCACGTTGCTCGACAGGCTCGTGAAGTTGTCGTCCGGCGCGATCGAGCGGATAGGAAACTGACCGGCCTCCACGCGGGGGCTGGCCGCCAAGTCCGGACCAGATCCTAGAACAGCCCCTCAATATAGCCCTGCTCGTTCAGGAAGATCTTCTCCGACGACGGGCTCCTGGGCAGGCCGGGCATGGTCATGATCTCGCCGCAGATCGCCACGACGAAGCCGGCGCCGGCCGAGAGCCTGACCTCGCGCACCGGCACGACGTGGCCGGTCGGCGCGCCGCGCAGGTTGGGGTCGGTCGAGAACGAGTACTGCGTCTTGGCCATGCACACCGGGAGATTGCCGTAGCCGGCGTCTTCCCACTGCTTCAGCTGGTCGCGCACGCTCTTGTCGGCGATCGCCTCGGAACCGCGGTAGATGCGCTTGACGATGGTGTCGATCTTGTCGAACAGCTTCATCTCGTCGGGATAGAGCGGCGAGAACTGCGCCGAGCCGCCCTCGGCCAGCTCGACCACCTTGTTGGCGAGGTCGACGATGCCTTCCGAACCCTTCGCCCAGTGCTTGCACAGGATCGCCTCGGCGCCCTGGCCGGCGACGTAGGCCTTCATCGCCTCGATCTCGGCGTCGGTGTCGGTGGTGAAGTGGTTCATGGCGACGACCACAGGCACGCCGAACTGCTTCACGTTCTCGATATGGCGGCCGAGATTGGCGCAGCCCTTCTTCACCGCCTCGACGTTCTCCTTGCCGAGCTCTTCCTTCTTGACCCCGCCGTTCATCTTCATGGCGCGCACGGTGGCGACGATGACCGCGGCGGCGGGCTTGAGGCCCGCCTTGCGGCACTTGATGTCGAAGAATTTTTCCGCGCCGAGGTCGGCGCCGAAGCCGGCCTCGGTCACGACATAGTCGGCGAGCTTCAGCGCCGTGGTCGTGGCGATCACCGAGTTGCAGCCATGGGCGATGTTGGCGAACGGGCCGCCATGGACGAAGGCCGGGTTGTTCTCCAGCGTCTGCACCAGGTTCGGCTGCATGGCGTCCTTCAGGAGCACCGCCATGGCGCCGTCGGCCTTCAGGTCGCGGGCATAGACCGGGGTCTTGTCGCGGCGGTAGGCGACGATGATGTCGCCCAGCCGCTTCTGCAAATCCTTCAGGTCGGTCGACAGGCACAGGATCGCCATCACTTCGGAAGCCACCGTGATGTCGAAGCCGGCCTCGCGCGGATAGCCGTTGGCCACCCCGCCCAGCGAGCAGATGATCTCGCGCAGCGCCCGGTCGTTCATGTCCATGACCCGGCGCCAAACGACGCGGCGGGTGTCGATGCCGAGCTCGTTGCCCCAGTAGATGTGGTTGTCGATCAGCGCCGAGAGCAGGTTGTGCGCCGTGGTGATGGCGTGGAAATCGCCGGTGAAGTGGAGGTTCATGTCCTCCATCGGCACCACCTGCGCGTAGCCGCCGCCGGCAGCACCGCCCTTGACACCGAAGTTCGGCCCGAGCGAAGCCTCGCGGATGCAGGTGATCGCGCGCTTGCCGATGCGGTTGAGGCCGTCGCCGAGGCCGACCGTCGTCGTCGTCTTGCCCTCGCCGGCCGGCGTCGGGTTGATCGCGGTGACCAGGATCAGCTTGCCGTCCTTCTTGCCGCGCTGTTCCTTGATGAACTCGGCAGAGATCTTCGCCTTGTCGTGGCCGTAGGGCAGGAGATGGTCGGCCGGAATGCCGAGCTTGGCGCCGATCTCCATGATCGGCTTCTTCTTCGCCGCGCGCGCGATCTCGATGTCGGATTTGAACTCGGCCATGGATTCCCCCGGTGAGGCTCGGATGTCGCAAACGGACGTTTCTCGCGGCCGTTCAGTGGCGCGCATAGAAGCCTTACTATGGCCCGTTCCGCCGTCTCAAAACAGCCGCGCAATGCGCGAAAAACGACAGCGGATGCGACGCGCCGACGACGCCCGGCGCACCGGCACGGGACCGCGCGAATGCCGGCGATCCGGGATTGACGACAATCAAGGCCGGACGGCACCGGCCCGGTCTAGTCTGCCGGTCGATCAACGCTGGAGGATCGGCCGTGAAATCGCCCGTCGTGGAATGGCTATACTGGTTTTTCTGGTTTCTCACCGCGATGGTGACCGGCGTGCTTTCCGGCTACATGGTCTCGCACTCGATCATGTTCGGCCAGTTCTTCAACTGGTACATCGCTTCCGACAATCTCGACCTGCTGCGGCAGACCTACACGGCGTTCCGCGCCGGCAGCAGCGCCTACAAGATCTACGACATTCCCCTGCTGCTCGGCCTGATCTTCGGCACGGTCTTCGTCGTCCTGGCCTTCGTCGTGAAGCGCCACAGGGTCATTTCGGTGCTGGCCGGTTTCGCCACGTGGTGGGTCTCGGCGATCTTCGTCGGCTTCGACGTCGGCGAGGCGGAGGACGCGGTGCTGACCAGCACGGCCGACGATGCGACGGTGCAGTATTTCCACGCGGTCAACATCCCGGTCCACAGCACCTTCGCGGTGATCTACCTGTGCTCCATGGCGCTGCTGCTGGCGATTCCGCTCCTCGAATTGCGGCGGCGGGCGAAGTAGGCGGCCGACGCGGCCTCGTTCTCCCTACCGGTCGACGATCTCGCGCACCTCGACGAGGTTGGAGCGCACGCGCAGCAC
>CALFXR010000090.1 GCA_937958475.1 uncultured Mesorhizobium sp.
GGCGTCCGAAATCCGCCTTGCGCGCGCGGCCGGTCTTTGGCAAACGGGGCCGGCACAGTCCGCGCCGTTCCGCAGAGGCCCCATGTCGGAAACCGTCTCGCCGCTCGCCCCGAAGAAGCAGCCCCGCATGCCCGCCATCGAGGGGGTGCGCATCGCCACCGCCCAGGCCGGCATCAAGTACAAGAACCGCACCGATCTCCTGCTGATGGTGTTCGACGAGGGCACGACCGCGGCGGGCGTGTTCACCCGCTCGAAGTGCCCGTCGGCCCCGGTCGACTTCTGCCGGCAGAACCTGCCGGGCGGCACCGCGCGGGCGCTGGTGGTGAATTCCGGCAACGCCAACGCCTTCACCGGCAAGAAGGGCCGCGAGACCACGGCGATGACCGGCGACGCCGCGGCGAAGGCGGTCGGCGCCAGGCCGACGGAGATCTTCCTCGCCTCGACCGGCGTGATCGGCGAGCCGCTCGACGCCGGCCGCTTCGCCCACCTGCTCGCCGGCATGGCGAAGGAGGCCGAGGCCGGCCGCTGGGGCGACGCCGGCAAGGCGATCATGACCACCGACACCTATCCGAAATACGCCACGCGCACGGTGAAGCTCGGCGACGCCGACGTCACCGTCAACGGCATCGCCAAGGGCGCCGGCATGATCGCGCCGGACATGGCGACGATGCTGTCCTTCGTCGCCACCGACGCGCCGCTGTCGGCGGCGGTCCTCCAGGATCTCCTGTCGCGCGGCGTCGGCAGGACGTTCAACGCGGTCACCGTCGACAGCGACACCTCGACCAGCGACACGCTGATGGCCTTCGCCACGGGTGCCGCGGCAAAGCGCGGGGCGCTGGCGATCGACGATCCGAAGGACCCGCGGCTCGGCGCCCTGCGCCGCGCCTTCAACGCCATCCTGAAGAACCTCGCCCTGCAGGTCGTGCGCGACGGCGAGGGCGCGCGCAAGCAGGTCGAGGTCACGGTGACAGGGGCCAAGTCGGCGCGCTCGGCCAAGCGCATCGCGCTCTCCATCGCCAACTCGCCGCTGGTCAAGACGGCGGTGGCCGGCGAGGACGCCAACTGGGGCCGCGTCGTCATGGCCGTCGGCAAGGCCGGCGAGCCGGCCGACCGCGACCTCCTGTCGATCTGGTTCGGCGACAACCGGCTGGCCCACAAGGGCGAGCGCGACCCGGACTATTCCGAGGCCGCGACCTCGGCCTACATGAAGCGCGACGAGATCGCGATCCGCGCCGACATCGGGCTCGGCCGCGGCAAGGCGACGGTGTGGACCTGCGACCTCACCAAGGAATACGTCGCCATCAACGGCGACTATCGCAGCTGAGGACGCGACGATCGGGCCGACCACAACCGAACTGGCGCGCGTGCGCCGCTACGAGGCGGCGGGTTTCCGCGCCTGGCCGGCGGCATCCGTGCAGTACGACGGCACCTGGCTGGTCCGCCTGACGGCGGGGCACCCGGCGAAACGGCTGAACTCGGTCAATCCGCTCGATCCCGGCGACCTGACCGGCCTCGTCGAACGCATCGGCCGGGCGGCGCGGCGCTTCGAGGCCTACGGGCGGCCGCTCACCTTCCGCATGTCGCCGCTGTCGGGCGAGCGGCTGGCGGCGCATTTCGACCAGCAGGGCTGGAGCCGCTTCGACGAATCGCTGGTCATGGACACGGCACTCGACGAGGCGGCGGGCGCCGGCGCGATCGACCAGATCCCGGTGCGCGACGTGGCCCGCTTCGTCACCGCCTCGCTCGCGGTGCACGGCTCGCCCGCCTCGCTGCGGCCGGGCCTGTCGGAGATCATCGGCGCCATCAAGCCCGAGGCGGGCCTGTTCGTCACCGAGGCCGACGGCCGCCCGGTGACGACGCTGATCTGCGTCCACGACGGCGACCTCGCCGGCGTCTTCGAAGTGGCCACCGCGCCCGAGGCGCAAGGGCGCGGCCATGCGCGCCGGACGCTGCTCTCGGCGCTGCGCTGGGCGCGGCTCAAGGGCGCGCGGCGCGCCTGGCTGCAGGTCGAGGCGGCGAACGCACCGGCCGTCGGCCTCTATCGCGACCTCGGCTTCGGCGAGATCTACCGCTACCACTACCGACGCCCCGGAGGCGAATAGTCCCATGTGCGACGAGACCGCGAGCCGGCCGAAGAAGATCCTCATCGTCGCCGCCTGCGCGCTGGTCGACGCCGACGGCCGCGTGCTGATCACCCAGCGCCCCGAGGGCAAGGCGATGGCCGGGCTGTGGGAGTTTCCCGGCGGCAAGGTCGAGCCGGGCGAGACGCCGGAGCAGGCGCTGGTGCGCGAACTCCAGGAGGAGATCGGCGTCGAGACCAAGGTCGCCTGCCTGGCGCCGCTCACCTTCGCCAGCCATTCCTACGACGACTTCCACCTCTTGATGCCGCTCTACGTCTGCCGCCGCTACTGGGGCATCCCGGTGGCCAGGGAGGTGCAGGCGCTGAAATGGGTGCGGCCCGGCAAGCTGCGCGACTATCCGATGCCGGCGGCCGACGAGCCGCTGATCCCGTTCCTGATCGACCTGCTCTGACGCGGCGAAACAGCGTTAATTCTTCGTTCAATCGCCGATGCGACAGTGGGGACGGCCGCAACAGCGGGCCGATTCCGGTGGAGCACGGGCATGGAAAACGACTGGCGGGCGGAGCGCGGCGAGCAGCGCGAAACGGGCGTCATGCAGGGATGGAGCCCGATCCACGTCGCCCTGATGTTCGGCGCGGCGGCTGTGGCGATGGCGCTGCTGCTGACGCCGGTGTTCGACCGCGGCACGGAGGGCTACCTGGCCAGCGCCGACAATCTCGACCGCATGAGCACGGGGTCGACCGCGCGCCGCAGCGGCCCGCAGGTCTACACGATCCGCAAGAGCGTGCTGCAGGCGTCGCCCGATTCGGTCTGCGTGATCCGCGCCAACGGCGTGCGTCACGGCGACTGCTGAGCGCGGGCATCTTCACGCAGGGTTAAGCCTGTCGCGTTAACCTTTGTTTACGGGCCGCGGCTATGGTCTGGCCGGAAGAAGAGGATCCACCGTGCGGAACGCTCTGCGGAAGTTCCTGAAAGACCGGAGAGGCGCGACCGCGGTCGAATACGCCCTGATCCTCGTCGTCCTCTCGCTGGTGATCGTGGGCGGCATCGGCCGCGTCGCCAACGACTTGGCCTACCTTTGGGGCAACAACGCCAGCCGGCTCAATTCGGCGTGGACGAAGCCCGAGAACTGAGCCGGCCCGGCCTGCTCGCCGCGGCCGGGAGACGGCCTACGTCCCGTCGCCGCCGCCGCCTTCCAGGAAATCCCTGAGCGAAGCCGTCGCCGAACCCGGGCGCAGCGGCTTCTGCTGCGATTCGTGCGGCGCCCAGCCCGACAGCCAGACGATGGAGAAGGTGGCGCGCACGCGGCCGTCGGCGTCGGCGTGGCGCGCGGCGTAGAGTTCGGCGGCGCGCCGAAAGAGCTCGCGCCGCGGCGGCCGGCGCGAGCGCTCGGCGAGCGCCGAGGTGGCGCCCATGGCGCGCAGGTCGCGCAACAGCCCGAACATCGAATCGTAGCGCACGGTGATCGTGTCGACGTCGGCGACCGGCAGGGCGAAGCCGGCGCGCTGGAGCAGGGCGCCGGCCTCGCGCACGTCGGCGAAGGGCATGACGCGCGGTGCCGCGCCGCCGCTGACCGCGGTCTCGGCGGCAAGCAGGCTGTCGCGCAGCTCGGCCAGCGTGCCGCCGCCGGCGAGCGCGCCGAGGAACAGGCCGTCGGGCCTGAGCGCGCGGCGGATCTGCACGAGCTGGCCGGGCAGGTCGTCGACCTCGTGCAGCGACAGCAGCGAGACGACGAGGTCTGCGCTCTCCGGCGCCAGCGGCACGCGGTCGGGCGGGGCGACGAGGCCGGCCTCGCCGCCGAGGAAGGCGGCGTCGGCCTCGATGCGGGTGACGCGGCCGGCCTTGCCGGAGGCGGCGATCGCCTGCGCCGCATGCGGGGTGAAGCAGTGAAGGGCGACGGCCTCGGCGAAGCGCCGCTCGACCGTTGCGAGGCGGTCGGCGAGGTCCTCGGCGACGCGCTCGGCGAGGAAGGCCGCGCCCGGCACGGCTTCGGCCAGGGCGCGCTTCCTGCGGGCGACGATCAGGTCCTGGTCGAAAAGGCGCTGCACGGGGCTCTCCGGACGCCGGCGCCGTGGCGCGGCTTCCTGTCGATCGGGGACGGCTCGCGGACGTGGTGGCCGATCGGGGCCGGCAGATCAAGGAAAAAGGAAGGAGGGCCACGGCGCCGGCGCCCCACCCGCCGGGCGAATCCGCGCTTCCGCGACAATCCGCACCGGCCACCGCCGGTTGCATCCCCGCCGCCAGGCGCTATCAGGGAAGGAGAAGGGATTGCAGGCCGAATGACCTTCCGCCGACGACGGATTGCACCAGGGATCGTGCGCATGCTCTGCGCGCTCGCCCTCGTCGTCGCGTCGTTCGCCCACCGTCCGGCATTCGCCGCGTCGGAGGCCGTGTCGGCAGCCGTGGTCTTCCCCGACGGCTCGGTCGGCAGCAACTGCTTCGGCGACGAGGGCAAGGCGAAGAGCGGCGTCGCTTCCGCCGGCTGCGCGTTCTGCCGCATCGGCGGCGCGATCGTTCCGCCGGCGCCGGCGCAGACCTTCGTGTCCTGCGCCCTCCTGCCTGACGGCGGCATGCCGCCGCCGGCCGAGGCGCGGCCGCCGCGCCAGGCCTTCCTTCCCAACGCGCCGCTGCGCGGGCCGCCGCACCCCTCCCGCGGCTGACCCGCTTCCGCCCGGCCCAACCGCATCCGCCCCGGAGGCGGCGGCCTGCCGTCGCGGCGGCCCGATCCACGTTTCATGCCGCAACCGCCCCGTCCGGCGCGCGACCGCCGTCTCCGCCACGGCGGCGACCGCTCCGGCCGGCTTCGCGGCCGGTTCCCCCCAACGCATCCAAGGAGCAAAGATGCTCGTAGCCTTCATCCTCTTCGTGCCGGTCTTCGGCCTGTCCGTACGCAGCGCCCTGATGGGCGACGCGACCGAGAAGGTGTTCTTCGTCGCCAACCTGATCATGGCCTGGGTTCTGGCGATCTTCCATTTCGGCTATCCCGCCATAATCCTTCCCGCGCTCTGCGCAACCGCGGGCTACCTCGGCTTCCTCGTCTTCCTCACCTCCGCCGGCCTGTTCACCTTCGGCCCCGCAGCGGAGATCGTCATGGACGAGGAGGACTAGCCCCTCGGCCGGCGCGACCCGCGGGGGCGGGGCCGTGCCGGGCCGCGGACGGCGGCGCCTCGCTGCGCCGCCGTCTCGCTTCGGGCGTTGCCGGGCGGCAAAGCACCGGGAGGGACGAACGAATCCCTTGCGCGGCGGTGCCGGCGGGTGAATAGACGCTGCGCCCCGCGAGGAACCCCGTCTTGCCCGTCTCCGAACTGCTGGCGATCGCGTCCGCCTTCTGCATCGCGCTGAGCTCGATGCTGGTCGGCGAGCTGAAGGGCCGCGTCCCGCTCCTCCAGCTGGCGCGCTGGCAGATGCTCGGCGCCTTCGTCCTGACCGGCCTCGTCTCGCTGGCACTGGGCGGCTGGCGTACGGTCGGCCCGTGGCAGTTCGGCCTGCTGGCGGCGTCCTCCTTCTTCGGCATCGCCATCGCCAGCACGACCTATTTCGCCGCGATCTACGCGGTGGGGCCGCGCATCACGGCGCTGCTGTTCTCGCTGACCTCGCCCTTCGCGCTGGCGCTGGGCTATCTCGCGCTCGGCGAGACGATTTCCGCGCGTCAGGGCCTCGGCGTCGCCCTCGTGCTCGCCGGCATCGTGCTGGCGATCGGCACGCCGCGGCGTTTTGCGAAGCGCGGCGGCGGGCGGCCCGCGCTGAAGATCGTCGCCCCGGCGGCGATGCCGCTCGCGGTCGCCCCGGCGCCGCCGCTCGCCGGACCGCTCTGGCCGGGCATCGCGCTCGGCGTCGTCACCGCGCTCGGCCAGGCGCTGGGCAGCCTGCTGGCGCGGCCGGCCATGGCGTCCGGCGTCGTGCCGTTCACCGCCATGGCCCTGCGCTCGGGCCTGGCGGCGGCCTTCTTCGTCGCGCTCATGGCGCTGCCGTTCGGCCGCGCCGCGATGTCGCCGTTCCAGCCTCGCGCCCTCGGCCTGGCGCTCGGCTCGACCTTCTTCGGCACGGCGCTCGGCATGTCGCTGCTGATGGCGGCGCTCAACGGCGGCGAGGTCGGCATCGTCTCGACGCTGTCGTCGATGACGCCGGTGCTGGTGCTGCCGATGGTGTGGGCGAGGACCGGCCAGCGCCCGCCCGCCGCCGCCTGGGCGGGCGCCGCGCTCGCCATGGCCGGCACGGCGCTGATCAGCCTGGGCTGACGGGCGGCCGTTGCAGCCACGCCTCCACCGCTCGCCCCGGTTGTGCTATCAACGGCCGGGGGGGGTGGAGCCCATGGCCGGGATCGGGCAGATCGCGACGTCGCTCGGCCGCGCTGCGGCGCGGCTGCTGTTTCCGCCGGTCTGCGCCGGCTGCCGCCGCCAGGTGGACATGCCGGGCGCGCTGTGCGGCGAATGCTGGCCGAAGCTGCGTTTCCTCGAGCGGCCCTGGTGCGCGGTGCTGGGCACGCCCTTCGCCTACGAGATGGGCGAGGGCGCGCTGTCGCCCGAGGCCATCGCCAACCCGCCGCCGTTTGCCCGGGCGCGCGCCGCCGTCGTCTATTCGGGGGTGGCGCGCGAGATGGTGCAGGGGCTGAAATACAACGACCGCACCGATCTCGCGCCGTGGATGGCGCGCTGGATGGCGCGGGCCGGGGCGGAGCTGATCGCCGATGCCGACCTGGTCGTGCCGGTGCCGCTGCACTGGCGGCGCTTCCTGTCGCGGCGCTTCAACCAGTCGGCCGAGCTCGGCCGCGCACTCGCCCGCGAGGCCCGCCTGCCCTTCGAGCCCGGCGTCCTGGTGCGCCGCAAGGTGACGCGCCAGCAGGTCGGGCTGCGGGCCAGCGAGCGCGAGGACAATGTGCGCGGCGCCTTCGCCGTGCCGGCCGGGGCAAGGGCGCTCGTCGCCGGGCGGCGCGTGCTGCTCGTCGACGACGTCTACACGACCGGGGCGACGGTGGCCGCCGCGACCAGGGCGCTGAGGCGCGGCGGCGCGGCGGCGGTCGACGTGCTCACCTTCGCCCGCGTCCTGCCGGGGGACTTCCGCGACGGCGGGCCGGATACTATATAGCCAGGTGAACACAGCGGATCTGCCCATGGCCGACGTCACGATCTACACACGCATGATGTGCGGCTACTGCGCCGCGGCGAAGCGCCTGCTCGACAGGAAGGGCGTGGCCTATACGGAGCATGACGCCTCCTTCTCGCCCGATCTCAGGCAGGAGATGATCGCGCGCGCCAACGGGCGCTACACCTTCCCGCAGATCTTCGTCGGCGACGTCCATGTCGGCGGCTCCGACGACCTGCATGCGCTGGAAGCCCAGGGCCGGCTCGACGCGCTGCTCGCCACCGGCCGGCTGGGCTGACGGCGATGGCGATCTTCACCGCAGCCGCCGTGCAGATGCGTTCGGGCACCGAGATCGCCCGCAACGTCCGCGACATGGACGAGATGGTGCGCGAGGCGGCAAGCCGCGGCGCCACCTACGTGCAGACGCCGGAGATGACCGGCGGGCTGGTGCGCGACAGGGATGCCCGCGCCGCCGCCTTCACCACCGAGGACCGCGACCCGGTCGCCGCCGCCGCGGCCGCGCTCGCAGCAGAACTCGGCATCTTCCTGCATGTCGGCTCGACCGCGATCGTGCGCGGCGACGGCAAGCTCGCCAACCGCGCCTTCCTGTTCGGCCCCGACGGCCGGCGGCTCGCTTCCTACGACAAGATCCACATGTTCGACGTCGATCTCGACAATGGCGAGAGCTGGCGCGAATCGGCCGCCTACGAGGCCGGCCGCGAGGCGGTCGTGGCGGACCTGCCGATCGCCCGGCTCGGCTTCGCCATCTGCTACGATCTGCGCTTCCCGCAGCTGTTCCGCGCCGAGGCTCTGGCCGGCGCCGAGGTGCTTTCCGTCCCCGCCGCCTTCACCCGGCAGACCGGCGAGGCGCACTGGCACGCGCTCCTGCGCGCCCGCGCCATCGAGAACGGCGCCTTCGTCGTCGCCGCCGCGCAGGGCGGCCGCCACGAGGACGGCCGCGAGACCTACGGCCATTCGCTGATCGTCGACCCGTGGGGGCGCATCGTCGCCGAAGCCGGCCATGCCGAGCCCGGCGTCATCGTCGCCGAGATCGACACCGCCGCGGTGGCCGCGGCGCGCGCCAAGATCCCCAACCTGAAGAACGCCCGCGAAATCTCGGTCCGTTCGGTCGAGGCCTCCGGCCCGGCGGGCCTCAGGGGCGCGGCGTCGTGATCCGCTTCTCGCTCGTCTGCGACAAGGACCACGAGTTCGAGGCCTGGTTCCGCAGCAACGACGATTTCGACACGCAGATGAAGCGCGGCTTCGTCGAGTGCCCGGCCTGCGGCTCGAAGAAGGTCGGCAAGGCGCTGATGGCGCCTTCCGTCTCCACGGGCCGCAAGAAGGAGCAGATCGCGCTGGCCATGGGCGAGGCGCAGAAGCAGGCGCTGGCCCAGCTGAAGGCGATGGCCGAGAAGGTTCGCGAGAACGCCGACTACGTCGGCGACAAGTTCGCCGAGGAGGCGCGCAAGATCCATTTCGGCGAGACCGAGGCGCGCGGCATCTACGGCGAGGCGACGCTCGACGAAGCGCGCTCGCTCGCCGAGGACGGCGTCGAGTTCATGCCGATCCCGGTTTTTCCCGACGACCAGAACTGAGCGGCGGCATCCTGCTGGACCAATGCGCCGTGGCTGCGCGCCGGCGGCGCCTGCGCTAGACCGGGGCGATGAAGACGCTCTGGACCTCCGCCCTCGGCCTGCTCCTGGTCACCGGGATCCTGCTCGGCCTGACGCTGCCGTTCGGCAAGGTGGCGACGGCGGCGGGCGTCGCGCCGGTCGTCTGGGCCTTCGTCATCTCGGCGGGCGCGGGCTCGGTGTTGCTCGCGGCGCTGCTGGCCGGCGGCGGCCGCATCGTGCCGACGGCGGGCAAGCTGCGCTACTTCGCCATCGCCGCGGCGATCTCCTACGCCATCCCGAACCTGCTGATGTTCTCGGCCATCCCGCATCTCGGCGCCGGCTACACCGGCATCATGTTCACGCTGTCGCCGGTGGTGACGCTGGGGCTGTCGCTGCTGCTCGGCGTGCGCAAGCCGAGCGCGCTCGGCATCGCCGGCATCGTCGTCGGCTTCGCCGGCGCCGTGCTGGTGGCGGCGACGCGGGGCGAGGCCGGCCGTCCGGCCGAGCTGTTCTGGGTGGGAATCGGCCTGCTCCTGCCCGTCAGCCTGGCGATCGGCAACATCTACCGCACCTTGGACTGGCCCGAAGGCGCGGGCACGCTCGAACTCGCCTCGGGCAGCCATCTCGCCGCGGCGGCGCTGCTGATCGCCGGCATCGCGCTGTCGGGCGGCGCCGGCTCGTTTTCGCTGCTGCCGTCGATGCCGCTGCTGGTCGTCGCGCAGGTCGCCTCGGCGTCGCTGATGTTCGTCTTCTTCTTCCAGCTGCAACGGGTCGGCGGGCCGGTCTACCTCAGCCAGATCGGCTATGTCGGCGCCGCCGTCGGCCTCGTCTCCGGCACGCTCGTGCTCGGCGAGCGCTACGGCCTGCTCACCTGGACCGGCGCGCTAATCATCGCCGCCGGCGTGGCGATGACGACCAGGGCGCAGGCGGGGCGCTGAGGCGGGCTCGCCTCGGTGTATCCTTTCCACTATATTGGGATACACGAAGGCGGATTTCCGGAGTCCACTATGGCATTCCATATCAAAAACCGCGAAACCGACGCATTGGCGCGTCGGGTGGCTGCGCTGAAAAAGACCGGACTGACCGAGGCGGTCCATACCGCACTGGTTCACGAACTGGAGCGCGAACAGGCGAAGCCATCGCTGGCCGAACGCAGTCGGGAATTTGCCCTTGCGCTACGCGCTAAGGGCAATCCCTCCAGGGGCCTTCCCGCCGACAAGGACTTCATCGACAGCCTGTACGAGGACTGACGGTGTTCGTCGATGCTTCAGCCCTGACGGCGATCCTCCTGCGTGAACCGGAAGCCGACGCGCTCGCAGCCCGGCTGGAGCGTGCAAGGATTCGAAAGACCTCGCCGCTCGCTGTATGGGAAACCGCCCTTGCCGTTGCCCGCGTTCTCGATTTGCCGCCGCGAACCGCGTCTCAAGACGTGATCGAGTATCTTAGCGTGGCAGGGATCGAATTGCTCGCCGTTGCGCCTGAGACGGCGGACCTCGCCATGGACGCCCACGATCGCTTCGGCAAGGGACGCCACAAAGCGCGGCTCAACATGGGCGACTGCTTCGCCTATGCCTGCGCCCGCCATTTCGGCCAGCCGCTGCTATACAAGGGCGACGACTTCGCCCAGACCGACATCGAAGCCGCCTGACGGCTTTTACTTCCCCGCCCGCTCTGCCAGCACCATGTAGTTGACGTCCATGTCCTTCGAGCGCTGCCAGCGGTCGCCGAGTGGGTTGTAGGTGACGCCGGTGCGGTCGACCACCGCCAGTCCCGCCCTGGCGAGCGCCGTCTCGAGCTCGTCGGGGCGCACCAGCTTCTCGTACTGGTGGGTGCCGCGCGGCAGCCAGCGCAGGATGTATTCGGCGCCGAAGATGGCCAGGCCGAGCGCCTTCAGCGTGCGGTTGATGGTGGCGACGAACATGATGCCGTCAGGCCTGAGCATCTGCCCGCACTTGGCGATGAACAGGTCGACGTCGGCGACGTGCTCGACGACCTCCATGTTGAGGATGACGTCGAAGGTCTCGCCGGCGTCGGCCAAGTCTTCGGCGGTGGTCGCGCGGTAGTCGACCTTCACGCCCGATTCGGCGGCGTGCAGTCTCGCCACCTCGATGTTGGTCGCCGAGGCGTCGGCGCCGACCATGTCGGCGCCCAGCCTCGCCAGCGGCTCGCACAGCAGCCCGCCGCCGCAGCCGATGTCGAGGACGCGCAGGCCCTCGAAGGGCTTTGCCGCATGCGTGTCGCGGCCGAAGCGCTCGGCGACGCGGTCGCGGATATAGGCGAGGCGCACGGGGTTGAACTTGTGCAGCGGGCGGAACTTGCCGTTGGGGTTCCACCATTCCGCGGCGAGGGCGGAAAAGCGTTCCACTTCTCCGGTGTCGATGGTCGTTCGTCTGGCCTCGGGCATCGGTCCTGTCTCCCTTCGCGAGGATAGGAAGTCGGGTGCGCCGGCCCGAATGTCAATGCAACATTTCTTACTGGCGGGACATGTCAGGAGGGGACGCCGCGCGCCGGGGGGCGCGATTGTGGCGGCGGGGATGCGGCCTATATGAGCCTTTCCGATCGATCTTTAAAGCGATTGCCATGACCGCCGCCATTTCCATCCGCAACCTGTCCAAGACCTATGCATCCGGCTTCGAGGCGCTGAAGCGCGTCGATCTCGACGTCGAGCGCGGCGAGATCTTCGCGCTGCTGGGGCCCAACGGCGCCGGCAAGACGACGCTGATCAGCATCGTCTGCGGCCTCGTCAACGCCAGCGGCGGCCATGTCGCCGTCAACGGCCACGACAACGTCCGCGACTATCGCGCCGCGCGCGCGGCGATCGGGCTGGTGCCGCAGGAGCTGACCACCAACGCCTTCGAGACGGTGTGGGCCGACGTCTCCTTCACCCGCGGCCTGTTCGGCAAGAAGCCAGATCCCGCCCACATCGAGAAGGTGCTCAGGCAACTGTCGCTGTGGGACAAGAAGGATTCCAAGATCCTGGCGCTGTCGGGCGGCATGAAGCGGCGCGTGCTGATCGCCAAGGCGCTGTCGCACGAGCCCGACATCCTGTTCCTCGACGAGCCCACCGCCGGCGTCGACGTCGAGCTGAGGCGCGACATGTGGAGCCTGGTGCGCGACCTGCGCGCCACCGGCGTCACCATCATCCTGACCACCCACTACATCGAGGAAGCCGAGGAGATGGCCGACCGCATCGGCATCATCACCAAAGGCGAACTTCTGCTGGTCAGGGACAAGGCCAGCCTGATGCGCGATCTCGGCCGCAAGCAGCTGACGCTGCAACTGCATGCCTCGATCGAGGCGCTGCCGCCGGGACTGGAGGGCTACGACCTCGAACTCGCGGCAGAGGGCACGGAGATCGTCTACTCCTACGACACCGGCGGCGAGCGCACCGGCATCACGACCCTGCTGCGCGACCTCGGCGAGGCAGGCATCCGCTTCCGCGACCTGCACACCCGGCAGAGCTCGCTGGAAGACATCTTCGTCAGCCTCGTGCATGAAAGCCGGGAGACCGCGCGATGAACCTCCAGGCCGTCCGCTCGATCTACGTCTTCGAGATGTCGCGCACCTTCCGCACGCTGCTGCAGAGCATCGTCTCGCCGGTGATCTCGACCTCGCTCTACTTCGTCGTCTTCGGCGCCGCGATCGGCTCCAACATCCAGGCGATCGACGGCATCGCCTACGGCGCCTTCATCGTGCCGGGCCTGATCATGCTGACGCTGCTGACGCAGAGCATCGCCAACGCCTCGTTCGGCATCTACTTCCCGAAATTCACCGGCACGATCTACGAGATCCTGTCGGCGCCGGTCTCGCACCTGGAGATCGTCGCCGCCTATGTCGGCGCGGCGGCGACCAAGTCGACGCTGCTCGGGCTGATCATCCTCGCCACGGCGGCGCTGTTCGTGCCCATCCACATCGAGCATCCGCTGTGGATGGTGCTGTTCCTCGTGCTCACCGCGGTGACGTTCAGCCTGTTCGGCTTCATCATCGGCATCTGGGCCGACGGCTTCGAGAAGCTGCAGCTGGTGCCGCTGCTGATCGTCACGCCGCTGACCTTTCTCGGCGGCAGCTTCTACTCGATCGACATGCTGCCGCCCTTCTGGCAGACGGTGACGCTGTTCAATCCGGTCGTCTACCTGGTCAGCGGCTTCCGCTGGGCCTTCTTCGGCTTCTCCGATGTCGGCATCGGGGTGAGCCTCGGCATGACGCTGTTCTTCCTGGCGCTGTGCCTCGGCGTCGTCACCTGGATGTTCAGGACGGGCTACCGGCTGAAGAACTGAGGCAAGAGAAGACGAAACCGCCGGCCGGGCGGTCCTGCCCGGCCGGCGGCGCGATCCTTCGTCGTCAGGCCGTCTGCGACTTCCTCCAGGCGATGTAGCCGCGCACGTCGCCGGCCGGCTCGCTGTAGGCCTTGCCGAGCTTCTTCTCCATCGCCGCGACATAGGTCTTCGCCCATTTCGGCAGGGCGTAGTCGATCGCGGCGAGGAACTCGAGCGTCGCGGCCAGGCGGATGTCGGCGATCGAGGGGTGTGCGCCGCCGATGAAGGGCTTGTCGGCGATGAAGAAGGAGCGGAACACCTCGAGCGGCTCGGCAAGCGCCGCGGCCGCCGCCTTCTGCGCCGCCTGCTTGCTGGCGTCGTCGGCCTCGCTGGCGCCGACCTCGCCCGGATATTGCGGGAAGCCGAGCGCGGGATAGGTGGCGCGGGCGAGATAGGGATAGAAGGTGCCGATCAGGTAGAACATGGCGCTGTCGACCATGGCGCGCTTGGCCGGAGCCTTGGGATAGAACTTGTCCAGCCCGTGCTTGTTGGAGAGATACTGCATGATGGCGCAGCTCTCCCACAGCGTGCCGCGCGGCAGGCCCTTCTCCTCGAGCATCGGCGTCAGGTGCGCCGGGTTCTTGCCGAGGAACGCCTTGGTGCGGGTCTGGCCGTAGGCGTCGGCCTCGTCGAAATTGAGCTTGGCGGCGCGGACGAAGACGCGCACCGCGAGATTGTTGACGCTCGGCTTGATGACGCTGAGCGTCAGGTCCGGCTTCTTCGCCGGCTTCGCCTTGGCGGCGGGCTTCGCGGCGGATTTCGCCGGAGCCTTTGCGGCCGCCGTCTTCGCGGCTGGTTTCGCGGCGGTCTTCGCCGCAGGCTTGGCGGCCGGCTTGGCAGCCGCCTTTGCGGCCGGTTTCTTCGCGGGACTTGCCGTCGTCGTCTTCTTTGCCATGTGTTCCTCCCTCGGGTTTCTGGCGTCTGGTGGGGGTCGAAGTTCAGTACGGGTTCTTCGCCGAGCGGTCGGCCGACAGCGAGCCGCGCGAGCGTTCGACCATCGCCTCGATGGCGTCGGCGAGATGGATCTCGGCGATGTTGTAGTCGCCGCGCGCGACGCGGATCTTGTGCGCCTCGAACAGCACCTCGCCGTGGGTGAAGCCGGCCGGCGGGTCGAAGCGGTAGGAGGCGAGCTCGATGGTCAGGCCCATCGGGTCGTTGAAGTAGATCGAATCCATGAAGCCGCGGTCCTTTGGACCGGTGTTCTTGATGCCGCGCTCGCCGAGCCGCTCGACGGCCTGCAGGAAGGTGACGCGCGACACCGAGAAGGCGATGTGGTGGACGCAGCCCGGCTCCGTCGGCGTGCGCCGCGGGTCGGGCTTGCGGTTCTCGTCGGTGAAGACCGTGATCAGCCGCCCGTCGCCGGGATCGAAGTAGAGGTGGCTCTCGCTCGCCTTGTCGAGGTTGGGCTGCTCGAAGACGAAGGGCATGCCGAGCAGGCCTTCCCAGAAGTCGATCGAGGTCTGCCGGTCGGCGCCGACGAGGGTGATGTGGTGGACGCCCTGGGACTGGAGTTTGCGCATGGCTCTGTCCTTCGCTGCTGGGTCAATGCCTGGGGAAGAGCGAACCGCGGCCGCTCGCGAACGGCGTGGCGCGGGCGGTCCGCCCGCGGTCGGCAACGGCGCGACAGATGGCCGTGACGGCCGGATCCGGCCTGCCGATCTGCATGTCTCCTCCCTGACGTCGGCCGGTCGTTCGCCGGCCAATCGTTATGTTTCATGCTAGTCCGAATCGGTCGGGCGGCAAGCCCCCTCGGCAAACCCGGCGGCGGGGCGCCTCAGCCCAGGCGTTCGATGCGCTCGGCGACCAGTTCCTGAAGGCGCCACAGATGGCGGTCGTGGATGCCGAGCTCCTCGAGATGGCTGACGGTGGAGAACAGATACTCCGCCATCGAGCCGCGGAAGCCGCAGGCCATCGACAGCACGTCGGCGACCGCCTCGGCGTCGAGCCCGCCGATATAGCGGCCGCTCCGGCGGTCGATGGCGAAGGTCAGCGCGGCAATCCGCTCGCCGCCCGCCTCGACGCCGATGAAGCGCGGCGGGAAGGCGCTCGGCACCATGCTCATCTCGCGGCGGATCAGCCGGTGCAGATTGGCCTCGAGACCGGCCGCCGGCAGGCGGTGGACGACGCCCCTGCACTGGCCGCCGCGGTCGAGCGCCAGCATCAGCCCGGGCGTCTCGCGGCTGCCGCGGAAGCGGTGGTCCCAGCCGAGGCAGAAGGCGCGCCGCCAGCCGCGCGCCAGGGCGATGCGGCGCTCGTCGAAGTCGTAGTCGGGATTCCAGATCAGCGAGCCGTAGGCAAACACCCAGAAGTCGCCTTGCGGCGCGCCCGCCAGGATGCCGTCGACGACCGCGGCGTAGTCGGCGTCCATCGCCGGCCTGGCGTTCGACGCCACCGGCTGGAAGCCGGGATCGGCGATCTCGCGGCGGACCTTCGCCACGTGGTCGGCCGTCAGCCGCATGCGTCT
>CALFXR010000091.1 GCA_937958475.1 uncultured Mesorhizobium sp.
ACGCCGAGGATGCCCCAGAACAGCACGCGGTGCTGGTAGCGGCGCGGGATGGCCAGATAGCCGAAGATCGTGGCGATGACGAAGATGTTGTCGACGGCGAGGCTTTTCTCCACGACGAAGCCGGTCAGGTACTCGATGCCTGCCGTGCTGCCGAGTTGCCACCAGACGAAGCCGCCGAAGGAAAGGCCGAGCACGATGTAGAAGGCCGACAGCGCCAGGCTTTCGCGCACGCCGATCTCGCGCGCGCCGCGGTGCAGGACGCCGAGGTCGAGCGCCAGGAGCGCGGCTACGAGGGTCATGAAGCCGAGCCACATCCATAGCGGCTGGCCGAGAAAGAGTGTCGTCAGGAATTCCATGTCGTGTCCTCTCCGTTGGAGGGGAACCCGATGCGGAACGGCCGGCGGATCGTGTCTTGGCAACGTCCGGACCCGTCATCGAGCTCACCCGATGCGGTCCGACATCACGATGGGACATCGTCAGAGGGGCCCGGCCCGCGGCGACGAAATGGGCCGTCATGTCGCCCTTTTCAAGGGGTGGCCGCCACGTCGCCCGCGGCCCGTTTCACATTTCCGCGACGTCGCCTCGCCTTCGCCCAGTTTGCTGTTATCTTCCGATGTATGAGGCCCGCGCGGGAGTCGCCGGCCGCCGGAAGGGCCGATGACGCTGCGCGGCGACGCATCCAACGACGAAAACCAGGCCAGGCCGCCGGCCACCCGCTTCGGCGGGCGCTTGGGCCGCACGCGCGCGGCGACCTATGCCGCGATGGCGACCGAACGCTTCTGGCCGCTGGTGCTGCCGCTGGTCGCCGTCGCCAGCCTCTTCCTCAGCGCCGCCTGGTTCGGCGTTTTCCGTCTGCTTCCCGACTGGGCGCGGATCGCGCTTGCGCTCGCTTTCGGCTTGGCCGCCCTCGCCGCCGTGCTGCCGCTCCGGCGCTTCCGCCTGCCCGGCACGGCCGAGATCGACCGGCGCATCGAACGTGCGAACGGCCTGCGGCACACGCCCGTATCGGCCCAGAGCGACCGCCTCGCCGGTCGCGATGACGCCTTTTCCGCCGCACTCTGGCGCGAGCACCAGAAGCGCCTCGCCGCGTCGCTCGGCACGCTCGGCTCCGACCTGCCGCATGCGCGTATGCCCGAGCGCGACCCGCTGGCGTTGCGCGCCCTGCCGGCGCTGCTGCTCGCGGTCGGCTTCGCCTTCTCCTTCGGTCCGCATGGCGGCGGCGTCGCCGACGCCTTCCGAGCGGCGCCCGGGCTCGACCTGCCGCCGCCGCGCATCGACGCCTGGGTGACGCCGCCGGCCTATACCGGCAAGCCGCCCGTCTTCCTGACCAGCGAGGCCGCCGCGACCGAAGCCAACGCCTTCGTGGCCGGGGAGCAGGCCGCGAAAGTGGTCACCGTGCCGGCCGGTAGCGTCGTCACGCTGCGCGTCACCGGCGGCTCGGGCGCCGAGACGCTGTCGCTCACCGGCGCCGACGGCCTGACGCGGGACATCGCGCCGGCGGCCGCCGGCGCCGCGGCGGATGCGCCGGTGCAGGCAAAGCCGTCGACGGCCCGGCAGTTCGCCGGCACGCTCGACCGTGACGGCCTGCTTGCGCTGCGCTCCGGCGAGCGCGAGCTGAAGAGCTGGGCTTTCGCCGTGACGCCGGATGTCGCGCCGACGATCCGCTTCGCCGACGAGCCGAAGCGCGCGGCCAACGGCGCGCTCGAACTCGCCTACGAGATCGAGGACGACTACGGCGCCGCTTCGGCAAAGGCCGACTTCGCCCTCGCCGAACCCCAGGCGCCGGGCGCCCGGCCGCTCTACGGGGCGCCGGAGATGCCTCTGTCTCTGCCCCGGCGCGGCAAGGGCCCCGCGGCGAAGGCGACACGCGACCTCACCGAGCACGTCTGGGCCGGCGCGAAGGTTTCGCTCGCCCTCACCGCGGCCGACGACGCCGGGCAGGAGGCGCGAAGCGAGACGAAGACCTTCGTCATGCCGGAGCGGACCTTCACCAACCCGCTGGCCAGGGCCGTGGTCGAGCAGCGCCGCATCCTCGCCCTCGACGCCAACCGCAAGGGCCGTGTGCTCGACCTGATCGACGCGATCACGCTCCGGCCCGAAGATACGTTCTCGACGATGTCGCACTACCTCGCGCTGATGAGCGCGCGCACGCGGCTCAAGATCGCGACGAGCGACGACCAGCTGCGCGAGGTCGCCGACTATCTGTGGGAGATCGCGCTCGGCATCGAGGACGGCGACCTGTCGGCGGCCGAGAAGCGCCTGCGCCAGGCCCAGGAGGCATTGCAGCAGGCGCTGGAGAACGGCGCCGGCGACGAGGAACTCGACAAGCTCATGCAGGAGCTGCGCGAGGCGATGAACGAGTTCCTGCGCGAGTTCGCCGAACGCGCCCAGCAGAATCCGAACCTCGCCGAACAGATGCCGCAGCCCGGCCAGGAGATGCGCCAGAGCGACCTCGAACGCATGCTCGACCAGATCGAGAACCTCGCCAAGTCGGGCAACCGGGACAAGGCGCAGGAACTGCTGTCGCAGTTGCAGCAGATGATGAACAACCTGCAGGCCGGCCGCCAGCAGCAGGGCCAGGGCGGGCAGCAGAACTCCGAGATGCGCCAGCAGATGGACAAGCTCGGCGAGATCATGCGCCGCCAGCAGGAGATGATGAACGACACGTTCCGCATGGACCAGATGCAGCGCGGCCAGCGCCAGCGCGGCCAGGACCGCAGCGAGCAGCGCGGCGACCAGGGCCAGCAGGGCCAGGGCCAGCAGGGCGAGCAGGGCCAGGGCGGGCAGATGACGCCGGAGGAGTTCGCCGAGGCGCTGCGCCAGCTGCAGCAGGGCCAGGGCCAGTTGCGCCAGGATCTGGAAGCGCTGACCAAGGGCCTCGAGGGCATGGGCATCCAGCCCGGCGAGGGCTTCGGCGAGGCCGGCGAGGCGATGGGGCAGGCCGAGGGCGCGCTCGGCGAGGGCGAAGGCGACCGGGCCGCAGGCGAGCAGGGCCGCGCGCTGGAAGCGCTGCGCCGCGGCGCCCAGGACATGATGCAGCAGATGCAGCAGGCCATGGAAGGCGACCAGGGCGGCGGCCAGGAAGGCGGACGCCAGCAGAACGCCGACCGCGACCCGCTCGGCCGGCCGCGGGCGACGACGGGCCCGGACTTCGGCAACTCCGTCGAGGTGCCCGACGAGATCGACGTGCAGCGCGCCCGCCAGATCCTCGAGGCCATCCGCAAGCGGCTCGGCAATGCGCTCAGCCCGGAGCTCGAGCGCAGCTATCTCGAAAGGCTGCTCGACCTCAGGTAGCCGGTATCGGCGCCGCGCCCATGAGCGGTGCGCAGCCCGCGCGGGACGACGCCGGGGCGGCCCGGCCGGCCTACCGCTATCAGTCCCTCTTCCGCGCTCCGCCACCGAACGGCGTCGCCTTCTCGTAGGCAGCGGCGGCCTGCAGCGTGGCGAGATCGCCGCGCGGCGGCCCGATCAGCTGCATGCCCATCGGCCGGCCCGACGCGTCGAAGCCGACCGGCACGTTGACCGCAGGGCACCCGGCCATGGTGGCCAGCGCGGAGACCTCCATCCAGCGGTGGTAGCTGTCCATGCTGCGGCCGCCGACGACCGCGGGCCAATGCGTGCCGATGTCGAAGGGGAACACCTGCGCCGTCGGCAATGCCAGCAGGTCGTAGCGCGCAAACAGCCCGAGCACGGCCTTGTGCCACGCCGTGCGCACGCAGGCGGCGGCATAGATCTTCGGCGCGGTCAGCTCCAGCGCGCCCTCCGCCTCGAACACCGCCTCGGGCTTGAGCAGATGGCGGCGCCTGGGATCGCCGAGATGGACGCCGAGTGCGGCACCGCTGGTCGCGTGGCGCAGCGTGACGAAAGCCTGCCACAGCGATTCGGCGTCGAAATCGGGCACGACCGGTTCGGTTCGCCAGCCGGCGCCGTCCATGGTCTTCAGCGCAGCCTCGCAGAGGCCGAGCACACCGTCCTCCATCGCCACATGGCCGCCGAGATCGCCGAGCCAGGCGACCTTCGGCGACGGGTTTCCGCCATCGAGCAGCCCCGGATAGTCCTCCGCCGGACCGTCGAGCGACAGCGGCGCGCGCGGATCGTATCCCGCCTGCACGGACAGAAGCAGCGCCATGTCGCGCACGGTGCGTCCCATCGGACCCTCGACGCCCATCTGGGCGAAGAAGGATTCGAGCTGCGGCCCGGAGGGGACGCGGCCCTGGGAGGGGCGGAATCCGTAGACGTTGTTGTAGGCCGCCGGATTGCGCAGCGACCCACCCATGTCGCTGCCGTCGGCGATCGGCAGCATGTCGAGGGCGAGCGCGACCGCCGCGCCGCCGCTCGAGCCGCCCGCGCACAGCTTCTGGTCGATGGCATTGCGCGTCGGACCGAAGACGGGGTTGTAGGTCTGCGAGCCGAAGCCGAACTCGGGAACGTTGGTCTTGCCGACGATGATGGCGCCCGCCGCGCGGATGCGCCCGACGTGGTAGCAGTCCTCGTCGGGGACGAAATCGGCGAAGATCGGCGAGCCGAAGGTGGTCCTGAGCCCGCGCGTCTGGGCGAGGTCCTTGATGGCGATGGGCAGGCCGTGCAGCGCTCCGGTCGTCCTGCCCGATGCCAGCGCGGCATCGGCTGCATCGGCCTCGGCGAGCACGTCCTCGCGCGGACGCCGCGAGACGATGGCGTTGACCGCCGGATTGACCGCGTCGATGCGGTCGAGGAAGGCCGAAACCACCTCGCGGGCGGAAAGCTGTCCAGCGCGCAGGCGCTCGGCGAGCAGCCAGGCGGGCGTCCGGCAGATGTCTCCGGCCTCGGGGATGGCTGGCGTTCCGGCGTCGGTCGGTCTGGTCATGTTGCTGGCGGCTCCCCCTGCTGGTGGACCGAGCCTATAGCGAAAACGGCGCCGCCGTCTCAGTCCACGCGGAAGAATGACAGCGCCACGTCGGTGCCGGCGCCGTTGGTCTTCAGCGTGCCGACGAAGACGTGCTCGCGCAGCCACGCATAGGGACCCGCCGCCACCTCGAACTGCGGCGTCGTGCGGCCGGCGAAGTCGCCGCCGGCATCCTGCCGGGCGATGCCCGGATTGAGCACCGACACGAGCACGCCGTCATGGGTCTCGATCGTGTAGCGCGCCCAGATCTCGATCAGCCCGTCGCCGCGGGTCAGGCACCAGTCGGCGCCGCCGGGCAGCACGCGGCCGGAAAGGAGCGGACCCTCGACCCGGCCGCCGCGGATCGGGATCATCTCGCGCAGGCCCGTTCCGATCTCGCCGACGACGTATGGCTGGTCGATGTCGACGAAGAGCGTTGCGACGGGGGTGAGGCGCGGCGTCATGGCGGGATTCCGAATGGTCCTGGCCGGATCAGACACCGGC
>CALFXR010000092.1 GCA_937958475.1 uncultured Mesorhizobium sp.
GCGCAGCAAGCGACGGAAAGTGTTGATCTTGGTCCTCAGCGGCTTCGCCACAGAGACGCTCTGCGAAGGTGCGCGGCAGCGCTCGACCGGGCGCAGGCCGTTGAAATGCCGCTGGAATTGCGGGCCGAGGAACTACGGATAGCAGGGACGGAACTCGGGCGGGTCACGGGACGGATTGACGTGGAAGAGGTTCTGGGAGAGGTGTTCCGCGCGTTTTGCATCGGAAAATGATTCACGTGAAACGCAGGGCCCGGACGATCGGTGAGTTGGTGTTTCACGTGAAACAGCACTAGCGTAGCAGGTTAACATGGAACGGAAATTCGACGTCATCATCGTGGGAGGTGGTCACGCGGGCTGCGAAGCGGCATCGGCGGCGGCTCGCGCCGGCGCGCGTACCGCACTGGTGACGATGAAGCGCGATGCGATCGGGATCATGTCATGCAATCCCGCGATTGGCGGCCTTGGCAAGGGCCACCTCGTGCGCGAGATCGACGCGCTCGATGGGCTTATGGGACGTGTAGCAGACTCAGCGGGAATTCAATTCCGCTTGCTCAACCGGCGGAAGGGCCCGGCAGTGCGTGGCCCCCGCACACAGGCCGACCGGAAGCTATACCGCCAGGCGATGCAAGCCGCGATTGATTCGCAGCCGTTCCTTTCTGTCGTAGAAGCGGAGGTTGTCGACCTTGATATCGTCGACGGTCGGGTCGCCGCGGTGGTGATTGGAGGCGGAAGCCGGCTTCGCTGCGGCGCGGTGGTGCTGACGACCGGTACGTTCCTTCGGGGTGTCATTCATATCGGCGAACAGCGCTTCCCGGCCGGACGTATGTCGGAGCGGGCATCAGTTCCGCTGGCGGAGACCGTGGCGCGCGCCGGCTTCGCGATGGGTCGGCTGAAGACGGGGACTCCGCCACGGCTAGACGGTCGAACGATCGCCTGGGACGCGCTCGAAATGCAGCAAGCCGATGAATCCCCGGTGGCTTTCTCGTTGCTAACGGGGAGGATAGTGAACCCACAGATCGCGTGTGGGGTAACACGAACGACGCCGGTGACACATGGGATCATTCGGGACAATCTGCTCCGCTCGGCGCTCTATTCCGGGCGCATCGAGGGCGTCGGCCCGCGATACTGTCCCTCGATCGAAGACAAGATTGTGAAGTTCGGCGACAGGGAAGGACATCAGGTCTTTCTCGAGCCGGAAGGTCTTGATGACGATACCGTCTATCCGAACGGCATTTCCACATCGCTGCCCGAGGATGCACAGGAGGCTGTCGTTCGCAGCATGCCGGGACTCGAGAATGCACAAATACTTCAACCGGGCTACGCGATCGAGTACGACCATGTCGATCCGCGGGAACTGGATCAGTCGCTGGAGACGCGGCGAGTGGGTGGCCTCTTCCTTGCCGGACAGATCAACGGCACGACAGGATATGAAGAGGCGGCGGCGCAAGGCCTTGTGGCGGGGCTCAATGCCGCCCGACGCGCGTCGGGCGGTGAATGTGTGACCTTCAGTCGCGCGGAGGCCTATATCGGGGTAATGATCGACGACCTGACATCAAGGGGGGTCACCGAGCCCTACCGGATGTTTACGTCGCGGGCCGAGTTCCGGCTTTCGTTGCGGGCGGACAATGCAGATCAGAGGCTGACACCGATAGCGATAACGGAAGGGATCGCGTCCGCAGTCCGGCGGCGTGCTTATGATCTGTTGATGGAACGCCTCGATCGCGCGCGCAGCGCGGTTGAGGGTCGCGCACTGTCGCCGTCCGAGGCGATGCGGCACGGGATCGAAGTCAGTCAGGACGGCGTTCGAAGAAACGGAATGCAATTCCTTGCCTACCCCGGAATCGATCTCGCGCGCTTGGCCACGATCTGGCCGGAACTCGGCGAGATCGATGCGGATACTGCCGAACGGATAGAAACTGAAGCGCGGTACTCCGTCTATCTCGATCGCCAGGCCGCAGATATTGAGGCTGTCAAGCTGGAGGAATCGCGGATGATTCCGGATGGATTGCGCTTCGACGAGGTGCCCGGGCTCTCCAACGAGCTGAAGCACAAAATTGGCAACAGGTCGCCGCGCTCGATTGCGGACCTGCAAAAGATAGATGGAATGACGCCGGCTGCCGTGGCACTCGTTCTGTCGCATGTTCGCGCGGCGGAGGCGCGGACGCGCCGGGGCGCGGCATGAATCCGGCCGAGTTCGATAGGCTGCTTGAGGCAGCCGGCCCTGTTTCACGTGAAACATATGATCGGCTGAAGGAATTCGAGACCCTGTTCGCAAAGTGGAATTCGCGA
The DNA here is from genome assembly GCA_937958475.1 of uncultured Mesorhizobium sp. Taxonomy (GTDB): domain Bacteria; phylum Pseudomonadota; class Alphaproteobacteria; order Rhizobiales; family Rhizobiaceae; genus DUSC01. The sequence continues at coordinate 2,290 of CALFXR010000092.1, forward strand.
ATCAATCTTGCCGCCGCTTCAACCCTGAGCGATCTCTGGATGAGGCATATCCTGGACAGTGCCCAATTGGCGCGACTGGCGCCTGGCGAATTGCATTGGCTCGACCTCGGCTCGGGTGGCGGTTTCCCGGGCGCCGTCATGGCGATCCTGTTGCGCGAACGCGCCGGTGCGACGATCGACCTCGTCGAAAGCAACCGAAAGAAGGCCGCGTTTCTGCAATCCGCGGTCGGCGGAACCCAGGTGGCAAGAGTCCATGCGCGGCGGATCGAAGATGTCGTCGGCGTTATTCCTGTTCCCCAAATCGTCACCGCGCGCGCCCTGGCACCGTTGTCGAAGCTGCTCGAACTGGCGTCGCCCTGGTTGATCGCGGGCACCCGCGCCTTGTTCCACAAAGGTCGGGATTATCGGTTGGAGATAGAAGAAAGCGCTGATCACTGGCGGTTCGATCTGGTAGAACACGAAAGTCGGATCAATTCCGAGGGAGTGATCCTCGACATTCGCAATCTGAAGCCTTCCCGGCACGCCGCCGGAGAGTGAGTTGCAGGCACGGTAACGGGCATGAGCGGCGTAAGAATCATTACGATAGCCAATCAGAAGGGTGGCGTCGGCAAGACGACGACGGCCATCAACCTCGCCACGGCGCTCGCGGCGATCGGCGAGCAGGTGCTGATCGTCGACCTCGATCCGCAAGGAAACGCGAGCACCGGCCTCGGCATCGATAGGCAGGACCGGGCGGTGTCGTCTTACGACGTGCTTGTCGAGGCCGCAGGCGTCGCGGATGCCGCCATGCCAACGGCGGTGCCCGGGCTGTCGATCGTGCCATCGACACTCGACCTGCTCGGCGTCGAGATGGAGATCGCAGGCGCCGCCGACCGCGTGCTTCGGCTGCGCAAGGCCCTCCGCCGCGCCGAAGGCATACCGTTCTCCTACGTGCTGATCGACTGCCCGCCGTCGCTCAATCTGTTGACTCTCAACGCCATGGCGGCCGCCGATTCGATCCTGGTGCCGCTACAGTGCGAGTTCTTCGCTCTCGAAGGGCTGGGCCAATTGTTGGAAACGGTCGAGCAGGTGCGCCGGACCATCAATCCGGACCTGATCATCCAGGGTATCGTGCTGACGATGTTCGATGGTCGCAACAACCTCGCCAACCAGGTTGTCGAAGATGTCCGCGCCTACATGGGTGAAAAGGTGTACGAGACGGTCATTCCGCGAAACGTGCGGGTGTCCGAAGCGCCGTCCTACGGCAAGCCGGCGATCCTATACGACCTGAAATGCAGTGGCAGCCAAGCCTATCTGCAGCTGGCATCCGAGGTCATCCGCAGGGAGCGCCGGCTTCGTGCGGCATGAGTCGATTCGATAGCGGAACAATTGGAATTGTCCATGACGGAAGATCCATCGCGTAAACGGCTCGGCCGCGGTCTCGCGGCGTTGATCGGCGAGATCGACCGGCCCGATGCGCCGGTCAAGGTGGCGCCGGCGGACGGCAAGGTTCCGATCGAGTTGATCGCGCCGAACCCGCGCAATCCGCGCCGGACGTTCGGCGAGGCGGAACTGGCCGACCTGGCGCAGTCGTTGCGCGAACACGGCCTTGTCCAGCCGGTCGTGGTACGCCCCGCGCCCGGCCAAACCGGGCACTACGAGATCATCGCCGGCGAAAGGCGCTGGCGTGCGGCACAGCTTGCAGGCCTCGGCGAGATACCGATCATCCTGCGCGATGTCGACGACCGGGTCGCGCTGGAAATCGCAATCGTCGAGAACGTGCAGCGGTCGGATCTGAATCCGATCGAAGAAGCAATGGGATATCAACGACTTATCGATGATCACGGCTACACGCAGGCAGATCTGGGGCAGGTGATCGGAAAAAGCCGGAGCCATGTCGCCAACACGCTGCGCCTGCTCAAACTGCCGAGTGACATCCGCGAATTGCTGGTCGATGGTGCGTTGTCCGCGGGGCATGCGCGAACTCTGGTGACCGCCACCGATCCAGCCGGATTGGCCCGAAAGATCGTCGCCGGCGGGCTCTCCGTGCGCCAGGCGGAGGCGCTGGCCCAGCAGCCGCAGGTTCGCGACAAGGCGAAGATTCCGGCTCCCGAAAAGGATGCCGACACGCTGGCGCTGGAGAAGCTCCTCAGCGACGTCACCGGCCTGCAGGTGTCGATCAGCCACCGCGAGAAAGGCGGAGAGCTGAAGATCGCCTATCGGACGCTGGAACAACTCGACGATCTCTGCCGCCGCCTCCGCGACTGACGCGGTGACTTCGCCGATTTTCGCCCGGATTTAACCTGTAACGCTTCCGTTCGCCTGCCGCCGCTGCTGTCCGCCGTCCAGGGTGATGGCGAGCAGCGTCTGCCGCGTCGCGGCGACCGCGAGATCCGGCCGGCGGCGCGTCAGCAATACAGCGGCCTGGAGGCGAGCGAGAATGCGCGCCAGCGCGTCGGCATTCCACCTCTGCAAAGCGTTTTCGACAATACGGCGCCGGGAGAAGAACACCGGCGGTCGAGCGCCGGCGACGGCCGCCGCGGCATTCTGGCCGCTTTCGGCCATCCCCGTACGCAGCAGGTGAAGGAGCTGGAACTGGCGGCTGGCGGCCGAAAGGACCGCGAAGACCTGATTGCCCGCTGAAACGAGGCGCGCATAGATCGCATCCAGGTCTGCGGGGCGGCCGTCGAGAACGGCATCGATCAGTTCGTCGACCGAAAGCGCGGAAGCGTCGCCGGTCGACGCCACGACGTCCTCGATCGCGATCGAGGTCTGGCCGCGCGCATAAAGGACGAGCTTCTCGATCTCTCCGCGCGACGCCATACGATCACCGCCGAGACTGCGCTTGAGTGCCTGCCGGGCATCCAGCGTGATCGCCATGCCCGCCTTGTTCATCTCCTGATCGATCAGGGCGTCGATCGACCGTCCCTCGTCGGCGTAGCAGGGAAGCGCCATGCTGCCGAATCCAGCCTCGACGGTCGTGCGCAGCGCAGCGCCCTTTTTCAACTCGCCCGCCTCGATCAGAACGATCGCGTCCCTGGGCGGCTCGGCGAGGAGCAGTTTCACCTCGTCGGCGAGTCCTTTCTGCTGGCCGGCATTGCGGATCCAGATGAGGCGACGTTCCGAGAACATCGGGATGGTCCGGGCCTCGTCGACCAGACGCCCGGGTTGCTGCTCGATGTCGGAGGCATCGAGCTTGATCACGGTGAAGGGATCATCGAGGGGAAGACCGGTCGCCGCGGCACAACTGCGGGCACGTTCAGAGACCAGGCCGCGGTCGGGCCCATACAGCAGGATGATCGGGGTCGATGGGTCCGGCCTCCGCAGCCAGGCGTCGACTTCATGTGCCTTCTTCTGCGCCATCGCGCCTCGCTAGCACGGCGACCGGCTCCGCGCATCAACTTATCGATGCCGGCCGCGCCATGGCATAATTGACTCTGGGCCGGATCGGCGTAAAAGGCGCGGCGGACACGGAGTTTACCCATGCGCAGCCAGTTGCTGGCGCCTCAGGTTCTCGACGATTGCCCCGATGCAGCCGGGGCGGCATGCGCGCGTCTCCGTCTCACCAAAACCACGGCCAAAACCACGACCAAAACGGTCTGATTTCCCTTGGCCTGCTCGCCCTCTCCCCGGGTCCGGCCCGAGGGGAGCGGAACCCGCACAGGCCGGCGGGTTCTTCCCAAACACCGAAGCGGAGAGGGACAGGAGACGATCATGGGTTTCAAGGTTGCAGTCGCCGGGGCCACCGGCAATGTCGGGCGAGAGATGCTCAACATCCTCGACGAGCGCGGATTCCCCGCCGACGAGGTGGTGGCGCTTGCCTCGCGTCGTTCCGTCGGCACCGAAGTGTCCTACGGCGATCGCACGCTGAAGGTGAAGGCGCTCGACAACTACGACTTTTCCGACACCGACATCTGCCTGATGTCGGCCGGCGGCAACGTCTCGAAGGAGTGGTCGCCGAAGATCGGCAGGCAGGGCTGCGTCGTCATCGACAATTCGTCGGCCTGGCGCTACGACGCCGACGTTCCGCTGATCGTCCCGGAGGTCAATCCCGACGCGATCACGCAGTTCTCGAAGCGCAACATCATTGCCAACCCGAACTGCTCGACGGCGCAGATGCTGGTGGCGCTGAAGCCGCTGCACGATGCGGCGACGATCAAGCGCGTCGTCGTTGCGACCTACCAGTCCGTCTCCGGCGCCGGCAAGGAAGGCATGGACGAGCTGTTCACGCAGACCCGCGCCGTGTTCGTCGCCGATCCGGTCGAGGCGAAGAAGTTCACCAAGCGGATCGCCTTCAACGTCATCCCGCATATCGACGTCTTCCTCGATGACGGCTCGACCAAGGAGGAATGGAAGATGGTCGCCGAAACGAAGAAGATGCTCGATCCGAAGATCAAGGTGACAGCGACCTGCGTCCGCGTGCCCGTCTTCATCGGCCATTCCGAGGCGGTGAACATCGAGTTCGAGAAGCCGATCACGGCCGACGAGGCGCGCGAGATCCTGCGCGAGGCGCCGGGCTGCCTGGTCATCGACAAGCGCGAGAACGGCGGTTACATCACGCCGCTCGAATCGGCCGGAGAGGACGCGACCTACATAAGCCGCATCCGCGAGGATCCGACCGTCGAGAACGGCCTGAACATGTGGATTGTCTCCGACAATCTGCGCAAGGGCGCAGCCCTGAACGCCGTGCAGATCGCCGAACTCCTGATCGAGCGCGGCCTGATCCGACCGAAGCGGAAGGCTGCCTGATCAGGACGCGCCGCGTCGGCGTTGCCGGGCGGATCTAACCATTCGCGAAGGCGCTGGCGGATTCCTCCACCAGCGCCTTCAGCGCTTCGATGGCTTCCTCCGCGCGGTCGGCAGGAACGAAAAGGTGGTCGTGATGGTAGGCGGCGACCGGATTGACGCCGATTCCATGCCGGGCGAGGCGCGCCGTGATCGTCGCGAGGAAACCAACGGCGTCCAGCGACGAGTGGATTTCCAGAGTGATTAGCCGGCAACGAAAAGTCGCCGAAAGGCCGGCGTGACGCGCCTCCTCCTCGCCGAGGATCATCGTCAGCCCCTCGGATTCGCGGAAGATCATCAACGGATCGAGGCCGTCAGGGATGCTTCCGTTGGGGGCGATCGTGGCGAAGACGAAGGTGCCGGGCCCCAGCACCGGCCGCATTCCGGCTAGCAGGCGCCGGAGATCCGACTCGCCCGCCATCAGGTGTCCCCGGACACGGCCGCGACGACGGCGGCGCCGCGTGCGGTCCGTTCGGCATTGCGGATCGAGGTCGAGGAGAGCCGCGAACGCGGCCCGTGGATGAAGGTCCAGGCCGGTGCTCTCATGCGCGCCAGCCGCGGCGCATCCGTCTCGTCCCGGCGAGCATGGTCGAAGGTCTTCGCCATCACCGACGACAAGAAAGAAAGCGTCGAACCCGGCCGGTCGATGACCGCGATCGGAACCGTCATGGCTATCCTCCGCCAGCGCTGCCAGCGGTGGAAGTCGCGCAGATTGTCGGCGCCCATGATCCACACGAAGTCGACCCCGGGACTACGCGCCTTGACCAGCGCAAGCATGTCGGCCGTGAAGCGTACCGCGTGGTGCGCCTCGAAGGCGGTGACGCGGATCCGCGGATCGCTGGCGATCGCCTCCGATCGGCGCAGCCTTTCGGCGAGCGGAGCGAGTTCCGACGTGCTTTTCAGGGGGTTTCCCGGCGTGACGATCCACCAGAGTTGGTCGAGACGCAGGCGCCTGAGCGCGATCTCGGCGACCAACGCGTGACCGGCATGCGGCGGATTGAATGATCCGCCGAAAAGCCCGACAGCCATGCCACGCTCCACGTGAGGCATGCGCAGAAAGCGGGCGGCGACGCCCGGATACCGGGTCTCGCTCAAGGCCTGGTCTGGCCGCTGCCGCGGACGCGGTATTTGAACGAGGTGAGCTGTTCGACGCCGACCGGGCCGCGCGCATGCATCTTGCCGGTGGCGATGCCGATCTCGGCGCCCATGCCGAACTCGCCCCCGTCGGCGAACTGCGTTGAGGCGTTGTGCAGCAGGATCGCCGAGTCGATCTCGGAAAAGAAGCGAGCCACGGCTGCCGCGTCCTCGGCGACGATCGCCTCCGTATGGTGCGATGAATGCGTCTCGACATGCTCGATCGCCTCGCCGACGCCGTCGACCAGCTTCACCGAGATAATCGCGTCAAGATATTCGGTCGTCCAATCGGCGTCCGTGGCCGGCTTGGCAGCGGGGAAAATGGCGGCAACCTCAGGTGTGGCGCGGATCTCGCAGCCGGCGTCTTGAAGTGCGCCGAGGATCGGTACGAGATGGGTAGCGGCGACGTCGCGGTCCACCAGCAGCGTCTCTGCGGCGCCGCAGATGCCGGTCCGCCGCATCTTGGAGTTGACGGCGATGCGCACGGCCATGTCGCGATCGGCGGAGCGGTCGATGTACAGATGGCAGATGCCTTCGAGATGGGCGAAGACCGGCACGCGAGCCTCGGACTGGACGCGTGCAACCAGGCTCTTGCCGCCGCGCGGTACGATCACTTCGAGATTGCCGTCCAGACCCTTCAGCATCTCACCGACCGCAGCACGGTCCGTCGTCGGCACGAGCTGGATCGAGTCGCGCGGCAGGCCCGCGGCTTCGAGACCCTTTGCGAGACAGGCGTGGATGGCGGATGAGGAGTTGATCGAATCCGATCCGCCGCGCAGGATCACCGGATTACCCGCCTTCAGGCACAGCGCGCCGGCGTCGGCGGTGACGTTAGGGCGGCTCTCATAGATGACGCCGATGACGCCGAGCGGGGTGCGCACGCGCTCGATATGCAGGCCGTTCGGCCGGTCCCACGCAGCGATGACCTCGCCGACGGGGTCCTTCAACGCGGCGATCGCCCGGATGCCGTCGGCCATGTCGCTGATGCGCGCCGCCGTCAGCTTCAGCCGGTCGAGTGACGCCTTGGAGAGGCCGGCTTCGGCGCCGTTGGCCATGTCGATCGCGTTGGCGTCGAGGATCACCTTCTCGCTCGTAACGATGGCGTCGGCCATGGCGGAGAGCGCCCGGTTCTTGGCTTCCGTCGAGGCGATCGCCAGCGGTCGCGCCGCAGCGCGCGCCTTGCGGCCAATGCCAGCCATCAGCGCGACAGTGTCCTCGCCCGAGATGCTGTTCCTGTCGAGCATCGTCGTCATCCTTGCGCCCGCATCGCCACCGCCTCTTCCAGCGCCCGGCTGACGACGAGATCGTCGCGATGCACCATCGCCGAACGACCCTCGTAGCCGAGTACGGCCGGGATCTCCGACGACTTGCGTCCGGCAATCCTTATGGCATCCGCCGCGTCGTAGGCAACCAGACCACGGGCAATCTCACGGCCGTCGGGGCCAAGGATCGCAACCGTATCGCCGCGCGAGAAGCTTCCGCTCACGGTAGAAACGCCCGCCGGCAGCAGAGACTTGCCCGACAGCAGCGCGCCGACCGCGCCGGCATCGATGACGAGGCGCCCGGCCGGATCGAGCTGTCCTGCGATCCAGCTCTTGTAGCCCTTAACCGGATTGGCGCTCGGCTTGAAGAAAGTCGCCCGCTCGCCCTTGCCGACCGCCGACAGCGGATTCGTGCGGCTGCCGAGCGTGATGATCATCGCGGTCCCCGCCGCGGTGGCGATCTTGCCGGCGTCGATCTTGGTTCGCATGCCGCCACGCGACAGTTCCGACGCCGCGCCGCCGGCCATCGCCTCGATCTCCGGCGTGATGGCCTCGACGACGGGGATGAAGCGCGCCGCGGGATCCTGCGCGGGCGGCGCGGTGTAGAGCCCGTCGATGTCGGAGAGCAGCACCAGCAGGTCGGCGCCCATCATCGTCGCTACCCGCGCTGCCAGGCGGTCGTTGTCGCCGTAGCGGATTTCCGAGGTGGCCACGGTGTCGTTCTCGTTGATGACCGGAACGGCCTTCATCTTCAACAGCGTGCCGATGGTGGCGCGCGCGTTGAGATAGCGGCGCCGCTCCTCGGTGTCGCCCAGCGTCACCAGGATCTGCCCGGACTTCAGGCCACGGCGCGCCAGTTGCTCGGACCACGCACCGGCGAGCGCGATCTGTCCCGCGGCGGCTGCCGCCTGGCTCTCCTCGAGCCGCAGCGCGCGACGACCGAGCCCGAGAATGCTGCGGCCGAGCGCAATCGCGCCGGACGAGACGACGAGCATGTCTGCGCCACCTTCGACCAGATCGGCGATGTCGTCGACCAGCGAGGCGAGCCATTCGCGCTTCAGCCCGGTCGTGCGATCGACGAGCAGCGCAGAACCGATCTTGACCGTGATGCGCCTGTAGCGGGACAGCGAGGGTGTCACGGACGTTCCTTTTCCCAGCGCCGATCGACAACCTTAGGCGCGTCGGCCTCGCGGGCGCCGGCAATATCGACCATCAGGGCGCGCAGCACCGCCTCGACGCCTTCGCCGGTGACGGCGGAAAGCACGAAAGGTGCGCGGCCGGCAGCACGCTTCAGCGAGGCGACCTTCTTCTTGCGCGTATCGGCGTCGATCGTGTCGGATTGCGACAGGGCGACGATCTCCGGCTTTTCCGAGAGCCCGTGCCCGTAGGCCTCGAGCTCGCCGCGGACCACCTTGTAGGCCTTGCCGGGGTTCTCCTCCTGCGCCGAGACGAGATGGAGCAGGACGCGCGTGCGCTCGACGTGGCCGAGAAAACGGTCGCCGATGCCGACGCCCTCGTGGGCACCCTCAATCAGGCCGGGGATGTCGGCCAGCACGAACTCGCGCGCGTCGATGCGGGCGACGCCGAGACCGGGATGCAGGGTCGTGAACGGATAGTCGGCGATCTTCGGTTTCGCCGCCGTGACGGCAGCGAGGAAGGTCGACTTGCCGGCGTTGGGCAGACCGACCAACCCCGCGTCCGCGATCAGCTTCAGGCGCAGCCAGATGGTCTTTTCCTCGCCCGGCAGGCCGGGATTGGCGCGCCGCGGTGCCTGGTTGGTCGACGTCTTGAAGTGCTGGTTGCCGAAGCCGCCGTTTCCGCCCTTGGCGATGAGGAAACGCTGGCCGACCGCGGTCAGGTCGCAGATCAGCGTCTCGTTGTCCTCCTCGTAGACCTGCGTTCCCGCCGGCACTTTCAGCACCGTATCGGCGCCCTTGGCGCCGGTGCGGTTGCGGCCCATTCCGTGGATGCCGGTCTGCGCCTTGAAATGTTGCTGGTAGCGGTAGTCGATCAGCGTGTTGAGCCCATCCACGGACTCGATCCAGACATCGCCGCCGCGGCCCCCGTCGCCACCGTCCGGCCCGCCGAACTCGATGAACTTCTCTCGGCGGAACGAAACCGACCCCGCGCCCCCGTCGCCGGAGCGGATATAGACTTTGGCCTGGTCGAGGAACTTCATGGCGGCGACATCAATCCGGTGTAGTCGTGGCGGCCCGGCGGCCGGTTGCCGCGCTCGACCGTGCCTGCTCTAACGCATGCGAGGCGTCCGCGCGAGAGCGGATTCGTCGCCTGCCTTCATCGAAGGAGACCGCAACGCCATGAAATGCGTCACCTACAACGTCCAGTATGGCATCGGCCTCGACGGCCGCTACAACATCGCGCGCATCGCCGACGCGGTTCGCGGTGCCGATGTGATCGCCCTGCAGGAGGTTTCGCGCAACAATCCGAACAATGCCGGGCGCGACATGGTTGCCGAGCTCCGGGACCAGCTTCCCGAGTACTTCTCGGTGTTCGGAGCGCCCTACAGCGTCGAGATGGGCTCGTCGCTCGAGGGCGGCCGCGCTGTTACGCGGCACTTCGAGTTCGGCAACATGGTCCTGTCGAAGTCGCCGATCCTCGCCTCGCGCAACCTTCTCCTGCCGCGCATGCGAACCTTCGACCGGCTGAATCTGCAGCGTGGCGCGCTGGAGGCAATGATCGCTACGCCGTTCGGGCCGGTGCGCTTCTATTCCGTGCATCTCGACCACACGAGCCCCGGCGAGCGCCTCGCCCAGATCCGCTGGCTGGTCGACAAGGTGCTTGCCTACGCCACCGAGGGCGGCGCAGTCAGCGGGACCTCGGAGCTCGGCTTCCCGGAGCCCCCGCACCCGGAGGAGTTCGTGCTGATGGGCGACTTCAACCTGCAGCCGGGTTCGCCTGAATACGTCGCCATGACCGGTCTGCGCGACGTCGAGTTCGGCATCGCCCGTCGCGCGGTCCATCCCGTCGATGCTTCTTCGGCCGCCGAAGTCGATCGGATCACCTGGATCGATCCGAAGCGGCGCGACGATCCGAATCGCCGGCGTTGCCTCGACTACTGCTTCGTCTATGCCGGTCTGGCGCCGAAGGTGAAGGCGTGCACGGTCGACACCGGCGCCGTCGGGTCGGATCACCGTCCGGTATGGACGGAGTTCGGCTGACATCCGACGGCGCCGCCGTTTCACGAGCGGCCCCAGCTACGCAGGCTGACCCAGGTCCTGCGGTCGAGGCGGTAGCGCTCGACCGGCACCTGGCCGGCGACGATCGAGTTGAGCATGCCCTGGCCGGCGTACTGAAAGCCGCATTTGTGGATGACCCGCCGCGACGCCGGATTGATGACGCGGCAGGAGACGTAGAGTGCGTCGATCCCGGTGACGCGGAAGGCGAGGTCGACCAGCGCATGCGCGGCCTCGGTCGCATAGCCGTTCTTCCAATGGGGCTCGCCGATCCAGTAGCCCATCTCCAGGCCGTGGTCGGTTGCGTTCAGCCCGGCGCAGCCCAGGAAAGCGCCCGTCTCTGCGAGCGTCACCGCGTAGGTGGCCCCGGGACGGCCCTCTTGCCGCGTCATGGTGACGAAGGCGCGGGCCTCGGCCTCGCCGTAGGGATGCGGCATGCGCGCCAGCATCTCGGCGATGCGCCGGTTGTTGGCGAGCCGCGCCAGGTCGGGCACGTCGTCCTCATGCGGCGGGCGCATGACCAGGCGCTCGGTGACCAGCACCGGGCAGTCTATCGCCAGACTTTCGTCTTCGAGGTCTTCCTTCTCGGCAACCATTTTGCTGTCCTCCAGATGTCCCCGCCGGTCAGGCGGCCGCCTTGTGGCGATGCTCCAGTTCGGCCGCGGCGAACCCCTCCGCGGTAAGCCCCGTCGTCCAGGTGGGTACGTCCTCCTGGCGCGAACGGCACCAGGTCTCGCCGCGGCCGGTCACGGTGAAGCCGAGCTTCTGCTGCACGCGCAGGGATGCTGGATTGTCGGCGAAAACCCACGAACGGACTGCCGGCAGGCCGCGGTCGACGAAGGCATGGACAAGAAGGCGCCTCGCCGCCTCCGTCATGAAGCCGTGGCCATGCCAAGGCGCGGCGAGCCAGTAGCCGAGGCGCGGCGCTTCGGCGACGTCTTCGATCGAGACGACGCCGATCAGCCTTTCGCGATGGATAGTGTGGACGAGATCCAGCGGCCTGCGCCGGACATTGTCGATCCACTTCACTGCATCGGTCGATTCGTAGGGATGCGGGACAGGGCCGAGCATGCGCGCCACCCCCGGGTCCGACAGCCAGAGCGCGATGTCCTCGACGTCCGGATATGCCGGCGGACGCATTGTGAGGCGGGGCGTTATGAGGACGTGCATCGGTTTCCTCCGGACAAAGAAAAGGGGAGATGGAAACCCATCTCCCCTGATCCTCTTCCGGATTCTGCCGGACACCGGTTCCCGAGATGGGCGCCGGTGTTCTGGTGCGGAACCGGCTACTCCGCGGCTTCTGCGATCGGATTTACCGACACGTAGGTTCGGCCGTTGGCTTTCTTGTTGAAGGTAACGGCGCCTTCGGCGACGGCGAAAAGGGTATGGTCCTTGCCCATGCCGACATTGGTGCCGGGATGCCAGGTGGTACCGCGTTGACGGATGATGATGTTGCCGGCCACGACCTTCTCGCCGCCGAACTTCTTCACGCCAAGGCGCTTGGACTCGGAATCGCGACCGTTGCGCGACGAACCGCCAGCTTTCTTGTGTGCCATTTCAGTGCTCCTTTGCGCCCTCGGAGGCGCCTCAAATGCCTTATGGGGCCGTTCGCGCCCCGATTCAAGTCCGCAAGACTACTTCGCCAGTTCCTTGGCCTGCTCGCGCCAGTCCCCGATCTGCTCGGAGCTGAACGGCATGTTGGCGTCGATCGTCTCGACGTCGTCGTCGGTCAGCGACGCCAATTGGGCGAAGGTGGTGATGCCCTGCTCCCTGAGCTGGCCGGCCGCGACCGGGCCGATGCCCTTGATGACGGCGAGGTCGTCGCCCTCGCCGGCCGGGGCGGAGAACAGCGGCGCGGCGGCCTTGGCTTCCTTCTTGGCCGGCCTGGCGCCGCCCGTCAGGATCTCGGCGATGCGCACGGTCGTCAGCAGCTGACGGTGGCCGCGGGTGCGGCGCGAGTTCTGCCGGCGGCGCTTCTTGAAGGCGATGACGGTCTTCGCCTTGCCCTGCTCGACGACCTCGGCGGTAACCACGGCGCCGGCGACGAACGGCGCGCCGATCTCGGTGCCATCGCCCTCGCCGACGGCGAGAACCTGCGTGAATTCAACGATATCACCGGCATTTCCGGCGAGCTTCTCGACCTTCAGGAGGTCGTTGGCGGCAACGCGATACTGCTTGCCACCGGTCTTTATGACTGCGAACATTTCTTACCTTTCGCTGTTCGGTCGGCCTTGCTGGATCGTCGGAAACGGTCCGGCCGTCTTCTTGTCAGTCTTTTCCGGGCTCAAATAACAACCGGCGCAGGGGATGCCCCACGCCGGATGCGGGCGGTCCTTACTCCACGGCCACCGCAGAGTCAAGGAAA
>CALFXR010000093.1 GCA_937958475.1 uncultured Mesorhizobium sp.
ACATCGACCGGTGGCCCCCTCACCGTCTCTGGCTTCGCCCGATCCACCTCTCCCCCATTTCATGGGGGAGAGGAGTCGCAGCTTCTGCGATTGGCATCTCCTCTCCCCCGGGCAGGAGGAGAGGTGGACCGGCGGAGCCGGGACGGTGAGGGGGTGCTTCGGCGCTATTCGGAGGAGAACTGCCTATGCCGCTCGCCATGAACCGCGAGGTCTTCATCACCTGTGCAGTCACCGGTTCCGGCGGCACGCAGGACCGTTCGCCGCATGTGCCGCGTTCGCCGAAACAGATCGCCGATTCAGCCATCGCCGCGGCCAAGGCCGGCGCAGCCGTCGTCCACTGCCACGTGCGCGATCCCGAGACCGGCGCGCCGCGCCGCGATGTCGCGCTCTACCGAGAGGTGACCGAACGCATCCGCGACGCCGAAGTCGACGTGGTGCTAAACCTCACCGCCGGCATGGGCGGCGACATGGTGTTCGGCGATGTCGAGAACCCGCTGCCGCTCAAGCAGAAGGGCACCGACATGGGCGGCGCCTCGAACCGCGTCGAGCACGTGCGCCAGTGCCTGCCGGAGATCTGCACGCTCGACTGCGGCACGATGAACTTCGCCGAGGCCGACTACGTCATGACCAATACGCCCGGCATGCTGCGCGCCATGGGCGGGATGATGACGAAGATGGGCGTCAAGCCGGAGATCGAGGCCTTCGACACCGGCCATCTGTGGTTTGCCAAGCAGTTGGTGGAGGAGGGCGTGCTGGCCCCCAACGCCCTGGTGCAGCTGTGCATGGGCGTGCCGTGGGGCGCGCCGGACGACCTCAACACCTTCATGGCGATGGTCAACAACGTGCCCAAGGACTGGACCTTCTCGGCCTTCTCGCTCGGCCGCAACCAGATGGCCTATGTGGCGGCCGCCGTGCTCGCCGGTGGCAACGTCCGCGTCGGCCTCGAGGACAATCTGTGGCTCGACAAGGGCGTGCTCGCCACCAATGCGCAGCTCGTCGAAAAGGCCGTGACCATCATCGAGAACCTCGGCGCCCGCGTCATCGGCCCGGCCGAGGTGCGCCAGAAGCTCGGCCTCACCAAGCGCGCGCCGGTTGCGGCGTAGGACCGGAGATACTCCCATGACCATCATGAAAGCAGCAGCAATCGGCGGCGGCGTCATCGGCGGCGGGTGGATCGCCCGGCTGGCGCTGAACGGCATCGACGTCGCGGTGTTCGATCCGCACCCCGAGGCCAAGCGCAAGGTCGACGAGGTGATGAAGAACGCCCGCCGCGCCTACAAGCGCATGGCGACGAAGGGCCTGCCGAAGGAAGGCAAGGTGACCTATGCGACGTCGATCGCCGAAGCGGTCAGGGATGCCGACTTCATCCAGGAGAGCGTGCCGGAGCGGCTCGACGTCAAGCTGAAGACGATCGCCGAGATCGAGGCCGCCGCGCCCGCCGACGCGCTGATCGGCTCGTCGACGTCGGGCTTCAAGGCGACCGACATGGCGAAGGACATGAAGCATCCCGAGCGCTTCCTCGTCGCCCATCCGTTCAACCCGGTCTATCTCCTGCCGATCAACGAACTGGTGCCCGGCGAGAAGACCGGCAAGGAATTCGTCGAGCGGGCCAGGGAGGCCTACACCTCCATCGGCATGAAATGCGTCGTCATCAACAAGGAGATCGACGCCTTCGTCGGCAACCGTCTGCTGGAAGCGGCCTGGCGCGAGGCGCTGTGGCTGATCAAGGACGGCATCTGCACGGTCGAGGAACTCGACGACATCATGCGCTACGGCTTCGGCCTGCGCTGGGCGCAGATGGGCATGTTCCAGACCTACCGCATCGCCGGCGGCGAGGCCGGCATGCGCCACTTCATGGCCCAGTTCGGGCCCGCACTCGCCTGGCCGTGGACCAAGCTGATGGACGTGCCGGAGTTCAACGACGAACTGGTCGACATGGTCGCTTCCCAGTCCGACGACCAGTCCGGCCAATGGTCGATCCGCGAGCTGGAGCGGATCCGCGACGAGAACCTGATCGGCATCATGGAGGCGCTGGCCAGGGCCGAGAAGGGCAAGGGCTGGGGTGCGGGCGAACTGCACAATGCCTATGTGAAGCAGCTCGGCAAGGGCGCCAAGGCGAAGGTGTCGAAGGCTGCGGCGAAGGCCGTTGCGACCAAGCCGAAAAAGGCGGCGCCGGCAAAGGCGAAGAAGAAGTAGGCTGATGATCGCGGGCTCCCCCCTCTCCGTCGCGGCTTCGCCGCGCCACCTCTCCCCCCGTTCCGGGTGGAGAGGATACGCCGGCCGCAACCAAGGCGCCCATCCTCTCCCTCCGGAGGGGGGAGTGGTGTCGCGCGAAGCGCGTCGGAGAGGGGGAAGGCCTGACCACCGCGGATGCGGTGCGAACGAGGGGTGCAAGTCATGAATTTCGGCCTCACCGAAGAGCAGAGACTGATCGTCGAGACGACGCGCGCCTTCGTCGAGAACGAGCTCTATCCGCACGAGGCGGAAGTCGAGCGTACCGGCCATCTGCGCATGGACCTGATCAAGGAACTGCAGGGCAAGGCTATGAAGGCCGGGCTCTACGCGGCGAACATGCCGGCCGAGGTCGGCGGCGCCGGGCTCGATACGCTGTCGTGGCTGCTCTACGAGAAGGAACTCGGCCGGGCGAACTACGCGCTGCACTGGACCTGCGTGGCGCGGCCGTCGAACATCCTGCTCGCCGGCACGCCCGAGCAGAAGGAGAAGTACCTCTATCCCTGCATCCGCGGCGAGACCTGGGACTGCCTGGCCATGACCGAGCCGGGCGCCGGCTCGGATCTGCGCGGCATGAAGGCGACCGCGAGGCCCGACGGCGACGACTGGGTGCTCAACGGCACCAAGCACTTCATCAGCCATGCCGACATTGCCGGCTTCGCCATCGTCTTCATGGCTTCCGGCGAGGAGGACAGCCCGCGGGGCAAGCGCAAGAAGATCACCGCCTTCTTCGTCGACAAGGGCACGCCGGGCTTCACCGTCCGCGACGGCTACCGCAACGTCAGCCACCGCGGCTACACCAATGCGATCCTCGAGTTCGATGACTGCCGACTGCCGAAGGAACAGATCCTCGGCGAGGTGCACAAGGGCTTCGAGGTGGCGAACTCCTGGCTCGGCGCCACCCGCCTCCAGGTCGCCTCCACTTGCCTCGGCCGCGCCGAGCGAGCGCTGCAGCATTCGATCGACTATGCCGCTTCCCGCGAACAGTTCGGCCAGCAGATCGGCAAGTTCCAGGGCGTGTCGTTCAAGCTCGCCGACATGGCGATGGAGCTGAAGGCGGCCGAGCTGCTTACCCGCGAGGCCGGGTGGAAGTACGACGAGGGCACGGTCACCGACGAGGACATGGCCATGGCCAAGCTCAAGGCGACCGAGGTGCTCGCCTTCATCGCCGACGAGGCGATCCAGATCCACGGCGGCATGGGGCTGATGGACGACCTTCCGCTCGAGCGCATCTGGCGCGACGCCCGCGTCGAGCGCATCTGGGAAGGCACCAGCGAGATCCAGCGCCACATCATTTCGCGCGCCCTGCTGCGTGCGGTGGGCGGATGATGGCGGACGCGCAAACCCTCCCCCCTTGCGGGGGAGGTGGTCGCGGAGCGACCGGAGGGGGTAACCTCAGAAGGCACAGCCGATGCGCTGCGTTCGTCGCGTACGACCCCACCCGTCGAGCCTTCGGCTGGCCACCCTCCCCGCAAGGGGGAGGGAGACGCGCCCCATGACCCGCATCCGCGAGACCGATCTCTACCTGCCCGTCAAGCGCCTGTTCGAAGGACAGGGCTACACGGTCAAGGGCGAGGTCGGCGCGGCCGACATCGTCGCCGTGCGCGGGGAAGAGGAGCCGGTGATCGCCGAGCTGAAGGCGGGCTTCTCCCTTTCGCTCTTTCACCAGGCGGTCGAGCGGCAGGCGATCACCGACGCGGTCTATGTCGTCGTGCCGCGCGGGGCCGGCCGCGCCTCGGCGAAGGCGCTTGTCGAAAACAGGAAGCTCTGCCGGCGGCTCGGCCTCGGCCTGCTCACGGTGCGCCTCGCCGACGGTTTCGTCGAGGTCCACTGCGATCCCGAACCGTACAAGCCGCGGCAGTCGAAGCCGCGTAAGGCCCTGCTGCTGCGCGAATTCTCCAGGCGGGTCGGCGATCCGAACAGCGGCGGCGCCACGCGGCGCAACCTTGTCACCGCCTATAGGCAGGAGGCACTGCTCTGCCTGTCGCTGCTCGGCGACAGCGGTCCCACCAAGGCGTCGGTGGTCGCGCAGCGAACGCGCGTGGCCCACGCCCGCCGGCTGATGGCGGACAATCACTACGGCTGGTTCGCGCGGGTGGCGAACGGCGTCTACGGCCTCAGCCCGAAGGGTGTCGGCGCCGTCGCCGTGTATGCGGCCGAGATCGGGACCCTCGCCTCCGCACGCGAGGTCGCCAATTCAATCGGAGCCGACGCGACAGCATGACCAGCCATCAGCCCCGCGATCTTTCCCGCCTGCTGCGCCCGAAGTCCGTCGCCGTGATCGGCGGCGGCTTCTTCGCGCCCAACGTCGTCAAGCAGTGCCTGAAGATGGGCTTTCCCGGCGGCATCTGGCCCGTCCACCCGACGAAGGACGAGGTCGCCGGGGTGAAGGCGTTCCGTTCGCTCGCCGAGCTTCCCGGCGCGCCGGATGCCACCTTCATCGGCGTCAACCGCAACCTCACCATCGACGTCGTGCGCGAGCTGCGCGGGCGTGGCGCCGGCGGGGCGATCTGCTTCGCCGCCGGCTTCAAGGAGACCGGCTCCTATGACGCCGAAGGTGAGGGCCTCCAGGCGGCGCTGATCGCGGCGGCGGGCGACATGCCGGTGATCGGGCCCAACTGCTATGGCTTGATCAACTACGCCGACGGCGCGCTGCTGTGGCCCGACCAGCACGGCGGACGCCGGCTGAAGGAAGGCGAGACGGGCGCCGCCATCATCACGCAGTCCTCGAACATCGCCTGCAACCTGACCATGCAGACCCGCGGCCTGCCGCTCGCCTTCCTGATGACGGCGGGCAACCAGGCGCAGACCGGCCTGTCGGAAATGGCGCTCGGCCTGATCGAGGACAGCAGAGTCACCTCGCTCGGCCTGCACATCGAGGGCTTCGATTCCGCCATTGGCTTCGAGCGGCTGGCGGCCAGGGCGCGCGAGCTGAGGAAGCCGATCGTGGCGATGAAGGTCGGCCGTTCCGAGCAGGCGCGCGCCGCGACGGTGTCGCACACCGCTTCGCTCGCCGGATCGGACGCGGCGTCGGACGCCTTCCTCAGGCGCCTCGGCATCCCGCGCGTCGACACGATCCCGTCCTTCCTGGAGACGCTGAAGCTGCTCCACGCGATCGGCCCGCTGCAAGGCACCACGCTGTCGTCGATGAGCTGCTCGGGCGGCGAGGCCTCGGTGATGGCCGACACCGCGGAAGGCCGTGCGGTCCATTTCCCCGCGCTCGCGCCGGAGCACCGCGCCCGCGTGCAGGAGGCGCTCGGCCCGCTGGTCGCCGTCGCCAACCCGCTCGACTACAACACCTACATCTGGGCCAACGAGCCGGCGATGACCGCCGCCTTCATGGCGATGACGTCCGGTGGCTTCGACCTGAACATGCTGGTGCTCGACTTCCCGCGCACCGACCGCTGCTCGGACGCCGACTGGTGGCCGACGGTCAATGCCTTCGAGAAGGCGCTGAAGGCCAACGGCGCGCGCGGCGCCATCGTCGCCTCGATGGGCGAGAACCTGCCGGAAGGACATGCCGAGGAACTGCTTCGGCGCGGCATCGTGCCGATCCTGGGCATCGCCGAGGCTTTCGACGCCGCGGCCGCCGCGGCCTTCGTCGGGCAGGCCTGGCGCGCGGCTGCACCCTCCCCCTTGAGGGGAGGGTGGTCCGAAGGGCCGGGTGGGGTCACATCAACCGGCACGCCGCTGCCGCGATCTCAAAATACATCGAGACTGTCGCTGGCGACTCCGCCCGACCGGCCTGCGGCCGGCCACACTCTCCTCGAGGGGGAGGGAACCCCCGACGAAGCCGAGGCAAAGCAGGCGTTGCGCGAACGCGGCCTGCCGGTGCCCGACGGGCGGCGCGTGCGCGACGTCGCGGAGGCGGTCGAAGCAGCGACGGCGCTCGGCTTCCCTGTCGCATTGAAGGCGCTGGGCATCGCCCACAAGTCGGAGCACGGCGCGGTGCGCCTCAATTTGCGCGACGCCATGGCGGTGAAGGGTGCCGCCACCGCGCTGCTCCATCTCGGCACCGGCCTCTATGTCGAGCGGATGATCGAGGGCGGCGTCGCCGAACTCATCGTCGGCGTCACCCGCGACCCGCTGTTCGGCCCGGTGATGACGGTCGGATCGGGCGGCGTGCTCGTCGAGCTGCTCAAGGATTCCGCGACGCTGCTCCTACCTTCGACGGCCGGGGAGATCGAGGCGGCGCTGCGCGGCCTGAAGCTCTTCCCCCTGCTCGACGGCTATCGCGGCCGCCCGAAGGCCGACGTCGCCGCCGCTGTCGCTGCAATCCTGGGGATCGCCGAATTCGCCGCGGCGAACGCGGCCCGGCTCGAGGAACTCGACATCAATCCGCTGATCGTCTGCGCGGAAGGCAAGGGCGCCTTCATCGCGGATGCGCTGATGGTTCTTGGGGCGAAATGACCAGGGGGCGCGAAGGAATGCGACCTTTCAGGAGGAAATCATGACCGACGTCATCACCACCCGCCGCGAAGGCGCCATCCTCGAGGTCACGCTCGACCGGCCCAAGGCCAACGCCATCGACCTGAAGACCTCGCGCCTGATGGGCCAGACCTTCAAGGCGTTTCGCGACGATCCGGAGTTGCGCGTGGCGATCGTCAGGACCGCCGGCGACAAGTTCTTCTGCGCCGGCTGGGACCTGAAGGCGGCGGCGGGCGGCGACGCGGTGGACGGCGACTATGGCGTCGGCGGCTTCGCCGGGCTGCAGGAACTGCGCGACATGAACAAGCCGGTGATCGCCTGCGTCAACGGCATGGCGGTGGGCGGCGGCTTCGAACTGGCGCTCAGCTGCGACCTGATCTACGCCTCCGACCATTCCTCCTTCGCGCTGCCCGAGATCCGCGCCGGCACGCTGGCCGACGCCGCGACGATCAAGCTGCCGAAGCGCATCCCCTACCACGTGGCGATGGACCTTCTGCTCACCGGGCGCTGGATGGACGTGCAGGAGGCGCACCGCTGGGGCCTGGTCAACGAGGTGCTGCCGAAAGAAAAGCTCGAGGACCGCGTCTGGGAGATCGCGCGGCTGCTCGCCGGCGGACCGCCGCTGGTCTTCGCCGCGATCAAGGAGACCGCCCGCGAGGCCGAAGGCGCGAAGTTCCAGGACGTCATGAACAAGGTGACGCGCCGCCAGCTTGCCACCGTCGACATCCTCTACGGGTCCGAGGACAACATGGAGGGCTTCAAGGCCTTCGCCGAGAAGCGCGAGCCGGTGTGGAAGGGACGCTGATGGCGACCGACTACACGAAGCTCATCGACGCCGAGACCTGGGCGTTCATAGAACGCACCAACGCCTACTATCCGCCCGACACGATCGACTACACGGTCGAGCAGCAGCGGGCAATCTACGACCGCATGTGCCGCGAGTTCTTCGCCGGCTACCCGGAGAACGTGACGGCGGCCGACGGCACTATTGCGACGCCGACGCATGCGATCCCGATCCGCACCTACCGGTCGTCCACGCCGGACGCCGGCGCGATGGTGCTCTACTTCCACGGCGGCGGCTTCATCCTCGGCGGCCTCGACAGCCATGACGACGTCTGCGCCGAACTGTGCGGGCGCACCGGCTACGAGGTCGTCTCGGTCGACTACCGGCTGGTGCCGGAACACCTCCATCCCGCCGCCTTCGACGACGCCATGAGCGCGTTCGCCTGGGCGGCCGAAACCCATGCGCAGCCGATCGTGCTCGCCGGCGATTCCGCCGGCGGCAACCTCGCCGCGGCCGTGGCGCACCACGTGCGCAGCCATGCCCGCGCCCCGATCGGGCAGGTGCTCATCTATCCCGGCCTTGGCGGCGATACCGCCAGGGGATCCTACGTGACCCATGCCGACGCGCCCATGCTGACCGTGCGCGATCTGCTCTACTACAAGGACATCCGCAGCGGCGGCGCCGACGTCTCCAACGACGCCAGCTTCCAGCCGATGCGCGATCCGGATTTTTCTTCGCTGCCGCCGACGGTGATCGTCACCGCCGAATGCGACCCGCTGTCGTCCGACGGCGCCGAATACCGCGACCGCGTGCTCGCCGCCGGCGGCAGGGCCGTCTCCTTCGAGGAGAAGGGCCTCGTCCACGGCTATCTGCGTGCCCGCCACACGGTCGGCCGGGCGCGACAAAGCTTCACCCGCATCGTCGAGGCGGTGCGGGCGCTGGGCCGGGGGCAGTGGATCTACTGAGGCGCTGCGGCGGCCGGAAGGCCGTCCCGGCCTCCTTCGCCCGGCCGCTCCTCAGCCCAGGAACGGCTTCGCCTTCATCGTCGCCGGGATCTTCACGCCGAGGCGCTTCAGCACGGTCGGCGCCAGCTGCAGCTGGTCGATGACGGTTCCCTCGGACGGGCCCTTCGCCGGGCCGAAATAGTAGAGCGCGGTCTCCTGCTGCAGGTCCTCGCGGCCGCCATGCGTGCCGCGGTCGGTCTGGCCGTGGTCGGCGGTGACGATCACCTCGTAGCCGTTCTTCAGCCAACGCGGCAGGAAGGCGGCGAGCATGACGTCCATGTGCAGGCAGGCGTTGTCCATCTCGATGCAGTCGTGGCCGAAGCGGTGGCCCATCGAATCCAGCGTGCAGGTGTGCAGGATGCCGTAGTCGATGGAAAAGCGCTCGCCGAGCATGGTCAGCGTGGCAAACAGGTCGACGTCGGACGGCGTCATCTGGTTGTCGTGGCCGTAGCCGGTCATGGTGTGGAAGCGGCCGTGCGTGATCGGCGCGCCCGGCTCGTCGTATTCGAGGTCGCGGACCACGTCGAACGGGTAGCGGTGGAAGAACTCCGACCAGTAGGAATGGGTCACCGCGCCCGTCTTGCCGCCGGCCTTCGACACTTCGGAGAAGACGTCGGGCAGGTCGATGCGGAACCGGATCTCGTTGGCGAGCACGCCGTGCACCTGCGGCGTCACGCCGGTGTGGATCGAGGCGTAGCACGGGCCGGAGATCGACGGCACGACGCTGCGCAGGGTCCAGGTGCGCGCCGCGCCCGACATCACCCAGCCTTCGAGGTTGCCGAAAAGCCGGCGGTAATTGCGCAGGGGTACGCCGTCGAGGATGATCAGGAGGAGTTTCGATTTCAGGGGCATGGGTGGCTTCTGTTACTCAATGGTTCCGGAGACGATCCGGCAGGTTCATTCTCTGGTGAAGGACGCGCACTACGTTGATATCGCCGGACGAGGTGGGTTTGTAGAATACGAAATGCGATCCGACGGCGAGACGGTAGTAGCCCCGCCTGAACTGGTCCGCCGATCGACCCTCAGACTCACCCGAGCCCAGGCGGTCGAAGGCAGCTACTATTGACGAAACATAGCGGTCCGCTTGTCCGGCGCTCCAGTTCTCTGCGGTGTAGAACCAGATCTTGCGGAGATCGGACCGGGCCGCCGGAGCAACCGTGACGCGGTTCATTTGGCGAAGTCACGGTGCATCTCCGCAAGGAACTCCTTCAGGTCGAAGGGCTGCGGTTCGCCGCTTTCCTCACCTTCGATGATCGCAGCGCGGACCGCTTCCACATAGGCTTCCTGTTCCTCCAGGAGTCTCAGTCCGGCCTGCACGACTTCGCTCGCCGAGGCGTATCGGCCTTCCTCGACCTGCTGCTCGACGAATTCGCTGAACGGCGTATCGAGCGATATCGTTGTGCGCTTGTTCATGAGAGGAAAATACCAGACTACGCGTTCGCGGCCAATCCGCTCGCGCTCCCTCAGTTCCCCGCGCTCTGCATGCGCCGGCCCTTGATCGCGTTTTCCAGCCAGCCGATCTCCATGGCCGGCACCGACGACAGCAGCAGGTCGGTATAGGCGTCGAAGGGCGGCGCCAGGACGGTTGACTTCGATCCGTAGCGGACCACCTCGCCGCGATACATCACCGCGATGGAATCGGCGATCGCCTTCACCGTGGCGAGGTCGTGGGTGATGAACAGGTAGGCGACGTTCTCGATCTTCTGCAGGTTCAAGAGCAGCTTCAGGATGCCGTCGGCGACCAGCGGATCCAGCGCGCTGGTGACCTCGTCGCAGA
>CALFXR010000094.1 GCA_937958475.1 uncultured Mesorhizobium sp.
CGGCGATGGCCCGGTCCTGCCGGGCGAGCTTGCGCGACAGCGCCTCGATCTCGCTCCGGCGGGCAAAGGCTAATCGTTCCAGGTGCTCGCGGAAAAGCCGGTCGTCGCCGGGCGTCCGGGCTGGACCATCCCGATCGAACGGGCGTCCCTTGACGCGGGCGGTGATGGTCGACCGCTCGGCGCGGCCCTCGATCTGGCGCTCGACCAGATCGAGATGAACGCGCATCTGCCGGCGGGCGGCTTCCATGCGCGACAGCAGCATGAGTTCGTTGGCCGTGGTCATGGCACGGGCTCGCGCAGGCGCATCCGGCCGGCCCCTGAAGCCGGCCATTCGGGAAACGGCGTTTCGTCCGGGCTATAGGCGGAGGGAAGGTCGACGGGTGCGATTGAGGCGGCAAGATCATCGCCTGCGACCGCCCAGTCAATCAGCATGGAGCGCTGTCCGGCATTCTGCCGCATGCCTTCGCTGAGGAGGTTGTGCAAAGCGGCATCGATGGCCGCGCGGGGTTGCGGTCCTGCCTCGAACAGGAGATGGACAGCGACAAGATAGGTCTTCATGGCCGAGCCTCCTTTCGGTCGGCCCGGTCAGCCGATGGCGCCCGGATCGAAAGGAGGACGGCTTCTCGCCAGGCGTCGGCGCCCACGAAATGCCGACGCCGCTTCGGATGCCGAACCACGAGGCGGTCCTCGTCGGCATCGTGGGCGGTCCGCCAGCCGAAGGCGAGTGCAATGATTTTCCAGTGCATCGCCGCCCCCTACCGCTGCCAACCGATGAAGCTCGACGGGCCGTCATAAAGACAGTGACGGGTCTCATCGATGATGAATCCGAAGCCGCCGCCGCTCGTGCCGTATTCTTCCGAGGGAACGAGGTAGCGGCGGGCATCGCGTGTTCCGGCGCGACCACCGCCCATCGTGGCTACGACCTCGGTGAGGCCGGGTTCATGGTCCGAGCGGATCGCCGATACGACGATCCAGTCATCGGCATGGCGCTTGTGGAACTCTCTCTCATCCTTCGTCGACGACTGGCCGGGCAAGAGACCGTGGATTGCTTCCCATGCCTCCGGATACCAGTCCCGGATCGTGGATTCCGCGCTGGCCATTTCGAAATCAGTGAAGAATTCCGGAAAGGCGTGGGCGACGGCCGCCCAATGGCAGTCCTCTTCGTACCAGGCCGCCCCGGCGCGCAGCAGCGGATGAACCTTCGCATTGCGCTCGGGGCTGAGATGGAAGCCGCCATGACTGGCCGTTGAGTGGAAGGCGACACCATCGGCATGAACAGTGGCGCCCTGCGAGGTTCCCCATGGCGTGTGTGCTCGCGACGAGATCTCACGCCGACCGAGGGCCGCGCGTTGCTGCTGGTGCAGCGCGTTTTCTTCGACGCGGGCACGGAACGCTGCCTCATCGGCCAATTCACCCGAATGGCCATAAAAGTCCGAGCGCGTCCATTCGTCGAGCGGGCGGGCAATGCGCCAGCCCGTCGCCAGATAGTGCCGGCCGTCCTTGCCGGTGACCATGGCGAAAGCGTTGTCGCCGACGAGAGCAACGGGAAAACCGTCATGGCTGCGGCCAAACAAAACCCCCGGAAATCCGGGGGAAGTGTTATCCGCTGGCGTCGTATGGAGGATGGCGTTCATGCGGCCGCCCTCCCCTCTACCAAATCCGCCGCGACAGCATCGGCCGTTACCTCGTCAAGGACGGCATTCGGGTAGCGATGCGTGTTGAGCCAGGATTCCGCATGGGCATGGCTCTCGGCGAGATGGAGCAACTCGGCGTCGTCGCCGGGCCGATCGAGAATGCGAACAGATTCGATCGTCGGACGCTCGGTCACGACGAACTTCAGGTCGGTGGAGACCGAGAAGCTTCTGTGGACGGTCAGCACCACAACGCCTCCACCGCCGTAGTTCCCCTCGTGCAGGGTGATACTGGCCGGCAGCACGGTGTCGCCGACACGGCGTTCGGCCTGCTTGCGGATCAGCCGGCCGCCGCTGTTGCGGTTTTCCCAGGAAGCCAGCTTCTTGCGGAAGCGCCCTGGCGGCCGCGGCGTGCCGTCAGAGTATCTCACGATCGAGCCCAGCGGTACGAGATCGTAAATCAGTTGAGCGGACATCTTGTTCTCCTTGTTGGTCATGGTGAAGACAGAACCGCCGCCGATGATGAGACCGGCGGCGGGGATCGTTCGGAACGGAAATGAGACGTGCGGTGGCTATTCCGCCGCGACGCCGAAGGCTGACAGCTCCTCGTCGGAGAGGTGGGCTTCGCCGGCGTCGTCATCGTCCTCGCCGGGATAGTCGTGCGCCTTCGCGGTCGACTGGTCGCCGTCGAGCTCGTCGAGATGCTCCGGCGTGCCGTCGACGTCCTCGTCGCCCTCCAGCTCGGCGCCCTCGTATTTCGCGACCCAGGCGGTGACGGTCTGCGTCGCCGGCGCGAACACTGCTGCGGGGTGGACGAAGTGCGCCGTGGTAAAGTGCTGGACAAGTGCGGCGCGCGTATCCTTCACCTTCTGGCGGAGCAGAACCGGCGTATCCCTGCAGGAGGCCTCCAGCGCCGGACGGGACAGGCAAGCGAGGTACTCGTCCGTGCCCATGTTCGGCAGAAAGCTGTCGGCGCCGATCGTATCCCCGGCGATCCGGGCGACGATGCCGGAGTCGGAGCGGTTCTCGCGGCACGACAGCACGTCGATCAGAACCGAGCGCGCCGCCTGCTGCAGCGTTTCACGGTCGAAGCCGAGCTTGCCATCCTCGCCTATGAGCCGCACGGCATGGCGTTCCATACGCGCAAAGCCATAGACGTCGTCCCCGGTCCCGGAGGCGATGGAGATGTTGCGGCCGGCAAAGGCGAGCACGAGCAGCGCCATCAGCGTGTCGTCTTCGATAGGTGTGCTGGACAGCGCTTCGTGGAGCGAGTCCGTACGCAAATCGCCGATCATCTCGACACCCTTGCGGGTCACGTCGGGACGCTTCTTTGCGGTAACGACGGCATCATCGCCGTCGACATCCGCCAAAACCCCGTTCTTTCCCTTCGGCTTCCTGGCCTCGGGCATGCGGTAGTGGACCGTCTGCACGCGACCGTCACGATCGAGATACATCGCCGCATGGTCGGACTTGCCGGGCTTGCCGTGAACCCGTTCGGCCTTCGGAGGCAACTTGGCCCCGCCCCACGTGTCGGCCTCCACGATTGTTCCCCGCTTGGGCAGATGATTGGTCATCCACTCCTGCTGCGCGCCGAGGAAGGCCTCGACATCGGTGGTGTAGCGGCTGTCCTCGTCGGCCGGCGCAAACAGGTCTTCGACCCAGGCGATGCCGTAGGCTTGCGCCAGATCGTCCCCGAAGCTGGCATGTCGCGCAAACATACGAGTCTTGGTCAGGCCCTGCGCAACGCTCCACCACGACACCTGCGGATCGGCCTTCGACGGCTTGTGCTTCTTCCAGACCTCCTTCTGATCGTCGAGCGAAGCGGAAGCGATCGTGCGAAGCTGCTGCTCGTTCGGCATGTCGCCCTTCGCCATATGGTCGAGCATGGCTGACTGGACATTGGCGAGAAGCCGTAGCTTCCTGATCTGACGCACCGGCAGAGCCAGCGCGACGGCGATCGCCTCCTCGGTCCAGCCGAGCGCGACGAGGCGCTCGATCGCCCGCCACTGGTCGACCGGATTCAGCGCTTCGCGCGCGATGTTCTCGACCATCGAGCGCATCGCCCCATTGTCATTGGCGGCCTCGACGACGAGCACATCGATCTCCTCGAGCCCAGCGGCGATCGCCTGCTTCACGCGGCGGTGACCGGAATCAATGATGTAGCCATTGCCGCCGCCGCTCTCGGCCGCAATGATGGGAGGCTGGACGAGGCCGACGGCCTTGATCGTCGCGAGAAGCAACGCGTCCGCCTGCGGCGTGGACTTGGACTGGCGCGCCTTGTCGGGATTGTCCTTCAGCGCGCGCGGATCGACCTTCATGAGATGCATGGGAAGTTCTCCTGTTCGGGTTTTGCGGACCAGCCTGCTCGGGCGGCCCTTCCTCGTCTTCATCTCGAAGACACCCCCCGGCACGCGGAGCGGACGAGCCGGTGCAACTGCGGGCGAGCATCCCTGCCCGGCCGGCCAAGCGGGGCTGACAGCCCTGCGCGGGACGCCGCGGCCGGGATCGCGAGAGGCGCGGTTGAGCGTCAGCGCCACCGGGTCGGCCGATCGGCGAACCGGATTTTTTCCCTCTCCTCTCCCTCCCCCTCCGCGCTTCATTATTCCCTTGAATGCTACTTGAACGGCACTCGCCGACGGCACATGGCGCGACGAGATGAAGGCGAGCGGGGAAGCACGAACGCAGGCCTTCGCCCGCCGGCTGATCGCCGGCGGCTATCAAGGCTTGCCGGTGAGAAGCTTCGCCCCAGGTGTTGCCGCCGACGATCTCAACCTGGTGCTTTGGAAATGGGGCGATGCGGCCCCGGCCCGCATGATCCTGATCAAAGACGAGAACCGCCTGTCGAGATAGACCGCCTCGAGATAGAAAGCCTATGCGGCTTTCCGGTCAGCCGGCTGGCCATTGCTGTTGCCGGCGTCGTCCTTGTCGCTGGCGAGATCGGCCTCGACCTCGGCCAGTTGCTCGCGCTTCAACGTCAACTCGGCTTCCAAGGTGAAGGCTTCGCCAACCCGCGGTCGATACGACGCGAGGCGTTTGTTCGCGCCGGCGAGCCGCCGGCGATAGTTCTCCTGCTCGCCTTCGAAATCGGCAAGAGCATTCTCGAGCCGGGCGATGGCGCCGATCGGGGTCGTGGTGATGGGAAGCTCAACCTCATGCTCGACGCCGGTGCGCAGCAGCATGGTGGCGTAGTGGAAGCCGTCCTTCCCGAAACGCTCACCGGAAAACTCCAGATCGAAGCCGCCGATCGAGGCGATGACGGCCTCGCCGTCATGCTGGAGCCGCACGAGGGTCAGGATTTCCTTCATCAGCGCCCGACCGGCGAGTTTTCGCTCGTCGAACGCCTCGCCAGTCACGGTCATGGCGAAGGCATCGCCTGTCGTTGGCGCCAGGCGTTCTATGTCCTGCCCGATCTCGCCAATCCTTCGGGTCGCAAGTTCGATGTCGCGCTCGGCGTCGCGGATCTGCCGGCGGATTGCGTGCTGGTCATCTATATGTGCGGCGCGCAGCCGGTCGAGGCGCGCAATCTCTGCTTCGAGCCCCGCCTTCTGCATCAGGCGTTGATCACCCGATGCGATTGCCTTCGCCATGGCGAACTGGTTCGCCTGCCCCTCGCCCATGTCCTCCAGCCGGCGAATGCTGGTGTCGCCGGAGAGTGCCGCGGCAATAAACCGGGCCTTCCGCTCATTGTTCTGCCACATGGTCGCATCGAGCGAGCCGAGGGTCGCGTAGGCGTAGAGGCCGACCTCGTCGTGTTGGTTCCCCTGTCTTACGATGCGGCCTTCGCGCTGTTCGATCTGGGACGGCAGCCAGGGCACGTCAAGATGGTGGAGCGCCTTCAGCCTCGCCTGCACGTTGACGCCGGTGCCCATCGTCTCTGAACTGCCAATCAGCACGCGGACCTTTCCGGCGTTGAAGTCGTTGAACAGCCGCTGCTTGGCCTCGGACTTTCGAAAATCCTGCATATAGGCAATCTCCGAGGCGGGAACGCCCATGCGGACCAGTTCGTCCCGGATCCACCGATAGGCGGAGAAACCACGGCTCGCCTCGACATTGATCGTGCCGAGGTCGGAGAAGATCAGCTGGCCGGCGCCTGGCTTGTCGAAGGGCTTGCCGTCCTTGCGAACATATTCGACGTCAACCGTTTCCTGCCAGATGCGGAAGGAGTTGGCGACAAGGGCGTTGAGCTT
>CALFXR010000095.1 GCA_937958475.1 uncultured Mesorhizobium sp.
TGGTGCAGGGCTGGATGCGCTCGGCGTCGGCGTGGCGCAGCGCCTCGGCGATGGTCGCTGCGACCTGCCCGGCCGTCTCGATTTCGGTCGAGGCGACGTCGATCGCGCCGATCAGGAGGCCCTTGTCCGGCAGCAGCCGGATCAGCGAGATCGGCACGCGGGAATTGGCGCATTCGAGCGAGACCTCGCCGATCGTCGAGGCGTTGATGGCCGGGAAGATCTGCTCGTACTGGCGCCACTCCTCGCCGAGCGTCTCCTTCCAGCGGATGTTGGCGTCGATGCCGTAGCCGTAGCAGATGTGCACGGCGGTGCGGCATTTCAGGCCGCGCGCGGCGCGTTCGAGGGCGGCGATGCCCCATTCGTTGACGTCGTCCATGAAGACGTTGAAGGCCGGCTCGTCGAACTGGACGACGTCGACGCCGGCGGCCTCCAGTTCCAGCGCCTCCTCGTTGAGGATTTCGGCAAACGCCATCGCCATGTCGGCGCGCCGGCCGAAATGACCGTCGGCCAGCGTGTCGCAGATGGTCATCGGGCCGGGCAGGGTGAACTTCAGGCCCTTCTTCGTATGGCCTCGGCAGAAGGCGGCCTCGTCGCGGTGGACCGGGCGGCTGCGCCGGGGGCGGCCCGTCACGGTCGGCACGTCGACGACGTAGCGGTTGTTGCGGATGCCCATCTTCGTCTTCAGGTTCCAGTCGATGCCTTCGACGGTTTCGAGGAAGCCGTGGACGAAATGGATGCGGAACTGCTCGCCGTCGGTGACGGTCTCGATGCCGGCATCCTCCTGCTCCTTGATCCACAGCAGCGCGGCGTCGCGCTTCGCCTCGGCGAGCGCCTCGCCCTCCAGCCGCCATTTCGGCCAGAGCTTTTCGGTCTCGGCGAGCCAGCCCGGCTTGGGCAGGCTGCCGGCGAGCGTCGGGGGAAAGAGCATCGGCGGTCCTCCGGGTTGCGGATCGAAGGTAACCGCACTTTCGGACGTGCGGAAGGCTTCGCGGCCGCGGCGAGTGCATCGTCCGGCGCCCGCGCCAGGGCGCCCTCTATCGGCGAAGCAGGGCAGCGACGATGCCGCGGATCAGGGTCTCGGCCGGCTCCCAGCGCATTTCGGGGATCATGATCAGCGAATTGCAGACGCCGTGCATGGCGCAGATGAACTGCTGGAGCCTGAGGTCGACGATCTCCGGCGGCTGGCCGGCCTGCTCGATCAGATCGTGGAAGAAGGCGAGTTCCTGCGCCACGATCCCGCTGTCGGCGAAGAAGGTTTCACCGCCGACCGGGGCGTCCTTCTCGCCGTAGACCATGACGTAGTTTTCGGGGTGGTCGATCCAGTAGCGCACGAAGGCGGCCGCATAGGCTTCGAGCGCCGCGCCGGGGTCGGCCGCCTGGGCAGCCGCAGCCCGCCCGGCGGCGAAGATGTCGGCGAAGATCTCCGCCCAGATGTGCACGAGGATGCCGCGCTTGTTGGGGTAGTAGCGGTAGAGCGACATCGCCGACATGTCGGCCATCGCCGCCACGGCGCGGATCGAGACGGCCGCATAGCCCTTGCGCGCGAACAGCGTGCGTGCAGCCGCGAGAATGCGGGCGCGGCCGGCGGCCACCTCGTCGTCGGTGAGCGACCTGCGGCCCTTGGTCCGGAGCTTGCGGTCTTCGCGGTCGTGGCGCTCGGCCCCTTCGTCGTTCATCGCGAGACATCCTTCGCCGGTCCCGTTCCCGTCATCACCGGCCGTGATGGGCGCCACGGCGGACGCTTGTCAATTGACAGGAAGCCCGGAGCGTATTTTAATGTACGCGTACATTAATTAAAGAGGACGTCATGCCGCTCCCCGCGCGAACAGACCCGAATGCCGTTTCGTTCTGGCAGGCCAACGACGCGCCGCCGGTTCCCGGCGCGCCGCTCAGGGGAGACATCGACGTCGACGTGGCGATCGTCGGCGGCGGCTTCACCGGCCTTTCCGTGGCGCGCGAGATCAGGTCGGACGATCCTTCGGCGCGCGTGGCGGTGCTGGAAGGCCGCTTCGTCGGCTACGGCGCGTCGGGCCGCAACGGCGGCTTCAACATGTCGCTGTTCGGGCTGGAGCCGGAGGTGACGATCCTGCGCTGGGGCGTCGAGCGCGCCGCGCAGGCACAGCAGTACATGAACCGCGCTGTCGCCTATGTGAAGGATCTGGTCGAGAAGCACGGCCTGAAGTCGGACTACCAGCATCCGGGCATGCTGCGCGTCGCCTACAACGGC
This sequence comes from uncultured Mesorhizobium sp., assembly GCA_937958475.1. Lineage (GTDB taxonomy): Bacteria > Pseudomonadota > Alphaproteobacteria > Rhizobiales > Rhizobiaceae > DUSC01. Next base: position 2,228 of record CALFXR010000095.1, read on the forward strand.
GCCCAGCTGAAGCGGCTGGAGAAGGGCATGGAACTCCATCATCGGCTGGGGGTGGCCGACCGCTATGCCTTGCTGCCGAAGGCGGACGTCCAGGCGATGGTTCGTTCGGAAAAATTCCAGGGCGGCGTCTTCGAGGCGGAGAGCGGCATCCTCAACCCCTATCGCCACGTCAGGGAGCTGAAGCGCCTCGCCGAGGCGGCGGGCGCCGAGGTCTATGAGGGCACGCCGGTCGCCAACATCGCCCGCGATGCCAAGGGCATCCGCCTGGCGACGCCGAACGGCACCGTCACCTGCCGCAAGCTGGTGATCGCGGTGAACGCCTGGTCGGGCTTCATCCGCGGCCTGCCGAAGATACGCTCGCGGCAGACGCCGGTGTGGACCTGCCAGGTGGTGACGGCGCCGCTCAGCGAGCGGCAGTGGGAGGCGATCGACTGGCGCGGCCGCGCCTCGATCGAGGACAACCGGCAGCTGATCCACTATTTCCGCCGCACGGTGTGCGGCCGCATCACGATGGGCGGCGGCGACGCGTTCCGCGTCCGCGGCGAGCCGATGGGGCAACTCGACACCGCCGCGACCTGGGACAACCTCGAACGCCATCTCAAATGGCTGTTCCCGGTGCTGAAGGACGTGAAGATCGACTACCGCTGGGGCGGGCCGGTCTCGGCCAATCTCGACATGACGCCGGAGATCGGCTTCATCGGCGACGAGCGGATCGTCTACGCCAACGGCTGCGTCGGCCACGGCGTCTCGCTGACGCAGCTGAACGGGCGCACCATCGCCGACCTCGTCCAGGGCAAGCGCACCGACCTGACCGACTTCTGGATCATCAACCGCAAGGCGATCCCCTGGCCGCCAGAGCCGCTCGGCACCGTCGCGTTCGGCGCGATCCGCTCGGGCCTGAGGCTCTGGGACTGGTACGAGGAGCGCGACATCGACAAGTCGCCTGCCTGAGGCGAGGCGGGGGACGTTTCCGGCCGGGAGGCGCGGCGCACGGGCGAACCGACGCGGCGCCGATGCCCGATCAGCAGACCCCGATCAGTAGACGACGACGCTCCTGATCGACTCGCCGGCATGCATCAGGTCGAACGCGGTGTTGATGTCGCCGAGCGGCATGGTGTGGGTGATCATCGGGTCGATCTCGATCTTGCCGTCCATGTACCAGTCGACGATCTTCGGCACGTCGGTGCGGCCGCGCGCGCCGCCGAAGGCGGTGCCCATCCAGGTGCGGCCGGTGACCAGCTGGAACGGCCGGGTGGAGATCTCCTGGCCGGCGCCGGCGACGCCGATGATGACCGACTTGCCCCAGCCTCTGTGAGATGATTCAAGGGCTTGCCGCATGACCTTCACGTTGCCCGTGCAGTCGAACGTGTAGTCCGCGCCGCCGATCTGGTCGGCGCCGCGCCTGGTCAGGCTGACGAGATAAGGCACGATATCGCCGTCGATCTCCTTCGGATTGACGAAATGGGTCATGCCGAAGCGCTCGCCCCACGCCTTCTTGTCGTTGTTGATGTCGACGCCGATGATCATGTCGGCGCCGGCGAGCCTGAGACCCTGGATGACGTTCAGGCCGATGCCGCCGAGGCCGAAGACGACGGCCGTCGCGCCGATCTCGACCTTGGCCGTGTTGATGACTGCGCCGATGCCGGTGGTCACCCCGCAGCCGATGTAGCAGATCTTGTCGAAGGGCGCGTCCGGGTTGACCTTGGCGACGGCGATCTCGGGCAGAACGGTGAAGTTCGAGAAGGTCGAGCAGCCCATGTAGTGGAAGATCTTGTCCTTGCCGATGGAGAAGCGGCTCGTCCCGTCGGGCATCAGGCCCTGGCCCTGGGTCGAGCGGATCGCCGTGCACAGATTGGTCTTGCGCGACAGGCAGGACGGGCAGGTGCGGCATTCGGGCGTGTAGAGCGGGATGACGTGGTCGCCCTTCTTCACCGAGGTCACGCCAGGCCCGACGTCGACGACGACGCCGGCGCCCTCGTGGCCGAGGATGGCGGGGAAGATGCCCTCGGGATCGGCGCCCGACAGGGTGAACTCGTCGGTGTGGCAGATGCCGGTCGCCTTGATCTCGACGAGCACTTCGCCGGCGCGCGGGCCTTCGAGATCGACCTCCATGATCTCCAGCGGTTTTCCGGCGGCGACGGCGACGGCGGCGCGGGTTTTCATGGGCGGCACTCCTCGGTTCTTGCGGGCGCGCCAAGCTTTCAGGATTCCGCCCGCGGTTCAACCCCGCCGCGGCGGTGCCGATCAGACCTGCGGTGCGTCCGCGCCGTGGGCGTCGCCGTACGGCAACGGGTCGGCGGAACGGGAATGCACGACCAGCTCGGCGATGAAACTGGTCCCGTCGGCACCGGTGTAGGTGTAGGTTCCGCCGAGCTGGGTCACCATGCCGCGGATGAGGCGGCTGCCCATTCCCGCCGTACCCTGCGGCTCGCCGAAGCCGACGCCGTCGTCCACGATCGACAGGCGCACGCGCTCGTCCGAAAGTCGCTCGAGGGCGAGCCGGATCGACCCGCTGCGGCCGTCGGGGAAGGCGTATTTCAGCGCGTTGGTCACGACCTCGTTGACGAGGAGAGCGATCGGCGTCGCCTGGTCCCGGTCGACGCTGAGGCGGTCGATGGCGTAGTTGACGGCGACGTGTGCGTCGAAGGTGCGCAGAAGCGGATCGACGATCGCGGGGATGAAGTCGCGCGCCTCCACCTCTGCATACTGGTCGAGGCGGTAGATGTGCTCGTGCACGGCGGTCATCGCCGCGATCCGGCCCTGCAGGTCCATCTTCGCCTGGTCGGGAATGTTCTGCATGCGGATCAGCGACTGCACGGACTGCAGATTGTTCTTCACCCTGTGATGCGTGTCGCGGAAGAGCAGCCGGTTGGTCTTCAGCGCAGCGCCAAGCTCGCTCTGCCGCAACTGGTCGCGCCGCAGCAGCCGCAGGATCCACAAAGATGCCGCACCGAAGCCGAGGATGGCGGGAAGGGCGACGAGAAGCGTCATCGTCGTGTTGCGCCAGAAGGACCTGTAGGCCGATCCGGCGCTGATCGAGGCGACGGCGACGAGGTCGGTGCCTTCGGCACGACGGTAGCCGACGAAACGCTCGACGCCGTCGGCGGGGGAATGGGCGGAATGATAGGTGCCGCCGTCGGCCTCCTTCAGGTATCTCGTGAACAGGACGTGCGAACTCATGTCCAGCGCCTCGCGGGCGAACGGGTAGCGAGCCACCAGCATGCCGTCCGAACGGATCAGGCTCACCGTGGACCCCTCGTCGAGCTCGAGCGATGACCAGACGTCGCGCAGGAGCGCCACGTCGAAGGAGATGACGGCGACGCCGGCGAAGACACCTTTGCGCTCGATGCGCCGGCTGAAGGCGAAGATCTGCTCGCCGTTGAGCCGGCTTATCATCAGCGACGAGGTGTGCCACTCGGCCCCCGCCGCCGGCGCGGAGAAGTATTCGCGATCGGTGATGCTGATCGGCTTCACCTGCGGGTCGGTCGAAAAGAGAGTGTCTCCGTTGGCGTCGACGACGTAGGCCTTCACCGTGCCGGGGAGGTTGTCGACGGCCTGGCGGATGTCCCGCACCGTTGCGCCCGCCGCGAGCGCCACGGTGTCGCCGAGGGAGTCGTCCATGCGCCTCAGCGCCTGGTGGGCGAGCTCGGAGATCCAGCGGGCATTGGTTGCGACGACCTGGGAGGCGGCCAGCGCGCGGTCGAGCGCGCGTTGCTGCGCGTCGCGCCGCGACTGGATGGTGGAGAACGCGACCAGCGCGACGAACAGCGCGAACAGCACCGCGATCAGTCCGATGACGGCGCTGGCCGTATCGCGAGGCCCCGCACGCGTGCTCGAGATCGTCGTCATTTCCTTGCTCGCCAAGGACTAGGCCCTGCCCAGCGACGGCGGAATCATGGCAACAGTCCGAAAAAGGCGGCCGAAGGGGTGGCGATGCTGGTCAATATCGTGCTGGGCATACTGGCCATGGCGATCTCGGTGGTCGTGCATACGCTCGGCCTCATCGGCGTGACCCATTCCATATCCCGGGTGACCTCGCGGCTGCGCGTCCACGGACATCGCAGCCGGATCATCGCCATGGTGACCACGGCGACCGGCATCTTCGGCCTGCTCTTCGTGGAGGTCGCGATCTGGGCGCTCTTCTACCTCGCGCTCGGCACCGTCGACGACCTGGAAACGGCGCTCTACTTCTCCGCCGTGACCTTCTCCACGCTGGGCTACGGCGATCTCGTGCCGAGCCACGAATGGCGGCTGTTCAGCGCTCTCGAGGGGGTCGTCGGTCTCCTGATGATCGGATGGTCCACGGCCTACCTGACCGCTGCCGGACTGCGGGTCGGACCGTTCCGGGCGGGCGAGCATTTCTAGCACCATGGTTGTGCACGCGGCTCCTTGAGACTGCGGCGTCAATTCCGTAGAAGGATGTCGCGCTTCCGGAGGATTTCAACCTTTGATGTTCAAGAAAATTCTGATCGCCAATCGCGGCGAGATCGCCTGCCGTGTCATCAAGACGGCGAAGAAGATGGGGATTGCGACGGTCGCCGTCTATTCCGACGCCGACCGCGACGCGATGCACGTCGAGATGGCCGACGAGGCCGTGCACATCGGTCCCGCGGCCGCGGCGCAAAGCTATCTCGTGGCCGAGCGGATCATCGAGGCCTGCAAGGCGACTGGCGCCGAGGCGGTCCATCCGGGCTACGGCTTCCTCTCCGAGCGCGCCTCCTTCTGCGCGGCGCTGGAGAAGGAGGGCATCGTCTTCATCGGCCCCAAGCCGAGGGCGATCGAGGCGATGGGCGACAAGATCGAATCGAAGAAGTTCGCCAACGCCGCCAAGGTCAACACGGTGCCCGGCTATCTCGGCGTGATCGAGGACGCCGAGCATGCGGTGAAGATCGCCCGCGAGATCGGCTATCCGGTAATGCTCAAGGCCTCGGCCGGCGGCGGCGGCAAGGGCATGCGCATCGCCTGGAGCGATGCGGAGTGCCGCGAGGGCTTCCAATCGTCGAAGAACGAGGCGAAATCCTCCTTCGGCGACGACCGCGTCTTCGTCGAGAAGTTCGTCGTCGATCCGCGCCACATCGAGATCCAGGTGCTTGGCGACGGCCACGGCAACGTCATCTATCTCGGCGAGCGCGAATGCTCGATCCAGCGCCGCAACCAGAAGGTGGCCGAAGAGGCGCCGTCGCCGTTCCTCGACGAGAAGACGCGGCGGGCGATGGGCGAGCAGTCGGTGGCGCTGGCGAAGGCGGTCGACTACCAGAGCGCCGGCACGGTCGAGTTCATCGTCGACAAGAACCGCAACTTCTATTTCCTCGAGATGAACACCCGTCTCCAGGTCGAGCATCCGGTCACCGAACTGGTCACCGGAATCGATCTCGTCGAACAGATGATCCGCGTCGCCGCCGGCGAGAAGCTCGCCATCCGCCAGGACGACGTGAAGCTGAACGGCTGGGCGATCGAGAGCCGGCTCTATGCGGAAGACCCGTACCGGAACTTCCTGCCCTCGATCGGCCGCCTGACTCGCTACCGGCCGCCGGAAGAAGGGCGGACCGGCGACGTCGTCCTGCGCAACGACACGGGCGTCACGGAAGGTTCCGAGATCTCCATGTTCTACGATCCGATGATCGCCAAGCTGTGCACCTGGGCGCCGACCCGGATCGCGGCGATCGACGCCATGTCGGACGCGCTCGACAGCTTCGTCGTCGACGGCATCGAGCACAACATCCCCTTCCTCGCCGCGCTGATGCAGCATCCGCGCTGGCGGGAAGGGCGCCTGTCGACCGGCTTCATCGCCGAGGAGTATCCCGACGGGTTTGCTCCCATCGTGCCGAACGAAGCCGACAAGGGCATCCTGGCCGCGGTCGCCACGGCGGTCGAACTGCTGCGCCGCGACCGGCTCGACCGGCTTTCCGGCCGGCTGGCGCCGCATTCGGGAGCGCTGAAGCGCGACTGGGCGGTCAAGATCGGCGACGACTACGTGCCGGTGTCGATCATCGAGGGCATGATCTCCATCCCGCTCGAGGTCGATCTGTCGATCGACGGCGGCCAGCCGCTGACGGTGGCGTCCGATTGGCGCCCGGGCGAGGCGGTCTGGCACGGCAGGATCGGCGGCCGCAAGATCTCGGCGCAGATCCGCCCCGTGCTCAACGGCGTGCGCGTCGCCTGGAAGGGCATGGCGGTCACGGCGCGCGCCATGCTGCCGGAAGTCGCGGCGCTCGACCGGCTGATGCCGGTGAAGCTGCCGCCCGACACGTCGAAGATGCTGCTCTGCCCGATGCCGGGGCTGGTGGTCTCGGTTTCCGTCATCGAGGGCCAGGATGTCAAGGCGGGCGAGACGCTCGCCGTGGTCGAGGCGATGAAGATGGAGAACGTGCTGCGCGCCGAGCGCGACCTGACCGTCGCCAAGATCAACGCCAAGAAGGGCGACAGCCTGGCGGTCGACGCGGTGATCATGGAGTTCGCCTGACGGTGGCCGTTACCTGACGCGGCGGGAGCGGCCCGGACTGTGCGCAAGCGCATTTCCGGTTGGACTTGACGGGCCGACTCCCCGAGACTGGCGGGGCAGCAGAGAATCCCCGAGCAGTCGCCATGGCCGACGAACGTCCGCACCGTGATCCCATCCTGCGCGAAGCCGCGGCCGGCTCGGCGAAGCCGTCGGTGCCGCGCTTCGTCCACCTGCGCGTGCACTCGGCCTATTCGCTGCTCGAAGGCGCGCTGCCGATCGGCAAGATCGTCGGCCATGCGGCCAAGGACCGCGCCCCGGCGGTCGCCGTCACCGATACCAACAACCTGTTCGGCGCCCTCGAATTTGCCCAGAAGGCGACCAAGGAGGGGGTGCAGCCGATCATCGGCTGCCTGCTGTCGGTCGACTTCGACGACGCGGGCGAGGGCAGCCAGCGCGGAGCGGCGCGGCGGCAGGGCCCGGAACTGTTCCCGATCGTGCTCATCGCGGCGACGGAGGCCGGCTATGCGAACCTCGTGCGCCTGGTCAGCCGCGCCTATCTCGAGACGCCTCCCGGCGAGGCGATCCACGTCCCGCTCGACTGGCTGGACGGCGCCGGCCTGATCTGCCTGACCGGCGGGCCGCGCGGGCCGATCGGCGCCGCGATCGCCAGCGACCACGGGGCGCTCGCCGAGACGCGCCTGCTGCGCCTGGCGTCGCTGTTCGGTGACCGGCTCTATGTCGAACTCGAACGCCTGTCCGGCTACGACCGGCGCGTCGAGGCGGAAACCATCGAACTCGCCTATCGCCACGACCTGCCGCTGGTCGCCACCAACGAGGCGTTCTTCCCCGCGCGCGACGATTTCGAGGCGCACGACGCGCTGATCGCCATCGCCGAAGGCACCGTGGTCGCCGAGGACAACCGGCGCCGCCTCACGCCCGACAATTTCCTGAAGAGCCAGGACGAGATGGCGGCGCTGTTCGCCGACCTGCCGGAGGCGGTCGAGCACACGATCGAGATCGCGCGCCGCTGTTCCTACTACCCGAAGAACCGCAACCCGATCCTGCCGCGCTTCGCCGGGCGCGACATCGCCGACGCGGAAGCGGCGGTGAAGGCCGAGGCGGCGGAACTGGCGAGGCAAGCCCGCGAGGGTCTTGCGATGCGCCTGGAGACGCGCGGGCTCGCCGAAGGGTACGACCGCAAGCAGTATGAGGAACGGCTCGAATACGAGCTCGGCATCATCGAGCGGATGAAGTATCCGGGCTACTTCCTGATCGTCGCGGACTTCATCAAATGGGCCAAGGCCCAGGACATCCCGGTCGGCCCGGGCCGCGGCTCGGGCGCCGGCTCGCTGGTCGCCTATGCGCTGACCATCACCGACGTCGACCCGCTGCGCTTCTCGCTGCTGTTCGAGCGCTTCCTCAATCCCGACCGCGTCTCGATGCCCGACTTCGACATCGACTTCTGCCAGGACCGGCGCGAGGAGGTGATCCGCTACGTCCAGCAGAAATACGGCCGCGACCAGGTCGGCCAGATCATCACTTTCGGAACGCTGCAGGCGCGCGCCGTGCTGCGCGACGTCGGCCGCGTGCTGCAGATGCCCTACGGCCAGGTCGACCGGCTGTGCAAGATGGTGCCGCAGAACCCGGCCAACCCGGTGACGCTGGCCAAGGCCATCGAGGGCGAGCCGCGCTTCGCGGAGGAGGCGGAGAAGGAGCCGATCGTCCAGACCCTGCTCGACATGGCGCAGAAGCTGGAAGGCCTCTATCGCCACGCCTCGACGCACGCCGCCGGCATCGTCATCGGCGACCGTCCGCTGTCGGAACTGGTGCCGATGTACCGCGATCCGCGCTCGGACATGCCGGTCACCCAGTTCAACATGAAGTATGTCGAGCAGGCCGGCCTGGTGAAGTTCGACTTCCTCGGCCTGAAGACGCTGACCGTGCTCGAAACGGCGGTGAAGCTGATCCGCCGCCGCGGCATCGACATCGACCTGGCGCAGATCCCGCTCGACGATCCCGACACCTACGCGATGCTGTCGCGCGGCGAGGTGGTCGGCGTGTTCCAGGTGGAATCGGCGGGCATGCGCAAGGCGCTGATCGGCATGAAGCCGGACCGCATCGAGGACATCATCGCGCTGGTGGCGCTCTACCGGCCCGGCCCGATGGAGAACATCCCGACCTACAATGCGCGCAAGCACGGCGAAGAGGAGATGGTCTCGATCCATCCCAAGATCGACCACCTGGTGAAGGAGACCCAAGGGGTCATCGTCTACCAGGAGCAGGTGATGCAGATCGCGCAGGAGCTTTCCGGCTACTCGCTCGGCGAAGCCGACCTCCTGCGTCGCGCCATGGGCAAGAAGATCCGCGCAGAGATGGACAAGCAGCGCGAGCGCTTCGTTACCGGCGCCGTCGAGCGCGGCGTGGCGAAGCAGCAGGCCGATTTCATCTTCGACCTGCTGGCGAAGTTCGCCGACTACGGATTCAACAAGAGCCATGCGGCGGCCTACGCCATCGTCTCCTACCAGACCGCCTATCTGAAGGCGCACTATCCGGTCGAGTTCCTCGCCGCGTCGATGACGCTCGACATGTCGAACACCGACAAGCTCGCCGACTTCCGCCAGGACGCGATCAGGCTCGGCATCGAGGTCGTGGCGCCCTCGGTGACGACGAGCCACAGGCCCTTCGAGGTGGGCGACAACCGCATCTACTATTCGCTCGCGGCCCTGAAGGGAGTCGGCGAAGCGGCCGTCGACCACATCGTCGCCAAACGCAACGAGCGGCCGTTCCGGAGCCTCGCCGATTTCTGCGAGCGGGTCGATCCGCGCATCGTCGGCAAGCGCGTCTTCGAAAGCCTGATCGCGGCGGGCGCGCTCGACTGCTTCGGCTACGACCGGGCGCAGATGCTGGCGGGCGTCGAGCGCATGATGGCGCTCGCCTCGCGGGCGCAGGAGGACGCGGCCTCCGGCCAGTCCGACATCTTCGGCCTCGCCGCCGCGGGGACAGTACAGTCACTGCACCTGCCCCATGCAGAGCCCTGGTTGCCGGCCGAGAAGCTGCACCGCGAGTTCCAGACGGTCGGCTTCTATCTCTCGGCGCACCCGCTCGACGAGTACAAGAGCGCGCTCGTCCGGATGCGCGTGCAGAACTGGGCCGAGTTTTCGGCCGCCGTGAAGCGCGGGGCGACTGCCGGCCGCCTGGCGGGCACCGTGACGACCAAGCAGGAGCGCAAGACGCGCACCGGCAACAAGATGGGCGTCGTGCAGTTTTCCGACACGTCGGGGCAGTACGAGGCCGTGCTGTTTTCCGAAGCGCTGGCGCAGTACCGCGACCTGCTCGAACCGGGCCGCTCCCTGGTCATCACGGTGGCGGCGGAGGACCGGCCGGAAGGCGTCAGCCTGCGCATCCAGACCGTTCATTCCCTCGAGGAGGAGGCGAGCCGGGTGCAGAAGTCGCTCAGGGTGTTCCTGCGCGACGCCGGACCGCTCAACCAGCTTTCGTCGCAGCTGGCGACACGCGGCGAAGGCCAGGTGAGCCTCGTCCTCCTGAAGGACGGCGGCCAGGGCGAGGTCGAGATCGAACTGCCCAGCCGCTACCGCATCTCGCCGCAGATCGCCTCGGCGATCAGGGCCGTGCCGGGGGTCGTCGAGGTCGAGCTGGTCTGAGCAGGGGCTTCAGAGCAGCTCAATAGCGCTCGCTGTCCCTCAACTCGCGCACAAACGTGCCCGCCGGCGTTGGACGGGTGGGCATCTTGGCCGTCAACGACTGCAACGCGGTGATGTCGATTGGCTTCTTCGATGCTTCGGCGGGCACCAGCCGCGCCACGGTCTTTCCATCGTCGGTGATTTCGACGACCTGGCCGTTTGAGACATCCTCGACCAACTCGTCCAGACGGTGTTTTGCTTCGGCGAGATCGACCCGTATCATGGCGTCATCCTTCGACGGCAGGATACCACCCGTCCGACGCCGGCTCAACCGCCGGAAATGGCCGGCCGCTTTGGCCGCTTCAGGTTGACCAGGTTGCCGGCCAGGATCAGCGCCGCGCCGACGGCGATGTAGACGTCGATCCGTTCCGAATAGAACAGCCAGCCGATCAGCGCCGTCAGCGGCACGCGCAGGTAATCCATCGGCGCCACGACCATGGCGTCGGCATAGACCAGCGCCCGCGTCATGCAGAAGTGCGAGAAGGTGCCGGAAAACGAGATGAGCACGATCCACGGCCACGCCTCGGCCGGTGGCGTGCGCCACGAATAGAGCGCCGGCGCCAGGCCGATGACCGCCTGCACGATGAGCATCCAGAAGATGATGCGGACCGTGCTTTCGGTGCGGGTCAGCGACTTCACCATGACCAGCGAAATGCCGAACATCACCGCGCCGCCGAGCATGACGAGATGGCCAACCTCGATCGCCTGCGTGCCTGGCCGCACGATCACGGCGACGCCGACGATGCCGAGGGCGATGGCGGCGGCCGTGGCGCGCGTCATCTTCTCGCCGAGGAAGAGGACCGCGAGGATGGCCGTCCAGAACGGCGTGGTGAATTCGATCGAAACCAGCTCCGCCAGCGAAATGACCGTGACCGCATAGAGGAAGGCGAGCTGGCCGACATAGTGGACCGCATTGCGTGCGACATGCCCGAGCGGCCGCGCCGTGCGCATCGCCGCGAAGCCGCCGGCGCGCAGCACGAGCGGCATCAGCATGACGATGCCGATCAGGGAACGCAGCTCCATCACCTGGAACACGCTCAGTTCGCGTGCGGCTTCGCGGCCGGCGACCGCCGTCACCATCATGAGCACGAGCCAGCCCATCATCCAAGCGGCGGCCCTGGCGTTCGACTGCATGTTTTCCATGGACGGCTTTCTGGCAGCGGCGGGAGGGCGGTGCAACCTTCGCGGGCGACCGATCGACTGGGCCAGGCGACCTCAGTCGTCGACCGGTTCCGGCGGATGGGCGTTGCGGCCCTTGCCGAAGGTGTAGCCGGTTTCCACCGCGGCGCGCCCGAATTTTTCGCGCAGCACGTCAATCGCCCCCTCGGCCATGGCGCGCTTGCGGGCGCGGACGTCGACGAGATCCGGCGGATCGGCGCGGCCGGCGTCGGTCAGGTCGCTGACGCCGATGCCGAGCAGCCGGTACTTCGTGCCGTCGGTCTCCTTTTCGAGGAGCTGGAGCCCGGTGTGGAAGATCCTGTCGGCAAGGCGTGTCGGGTCGCCCAGCTGCCGGTTGCGGGTCCTGGTCTTGAAGTCCTGCGTCTTCAGCTTGAGGACCACGGTGCGGCCGGCGATGCCGGCCTTCTTCAGCCGCGCCGAGACCTTCTCCGACAGGGCGCGCAGGACCGGCACCAGCTCGGCCGGTGAGGCGAGATCGGTGTCGAAGGTCGTCTCGGCCGAGACGCTCTTGGCCTCCTGGTCGGGGTGGATGGCGCGATGGTCGACGCCGCGCGACAGGTGATAGAGACGATCGCCCATGGTGCCGTAGCGGCGCATGAGTTCGGCGCGCTCCAGGCGCTGCAACTGGCCGATCAGGCGGATGCCGTCCTTCTCCAGCGTGGCGGCGAACGCCTTGCCGACGCCCCAGATCAGCGTCGCCGGCTGCTCGGCGAGGAAGCTCACGGCCTCCGCCTCGCCGATGACGGAGAAGCCGCGCGGCTTGCGGAAGTCGGACGCCACCTTGGCGAGGAACTTGCAGTAGGACAGGCCGACCGAGACGGTGATGCCGACGTTGCGCTCGACATCCGCGGAAAAACGCGCCAGCACCAGCGCCGGCGGCAGGCCGTGGAGCTTCTCCGTCCCGGCGAGATCGAGGAAGGCCTCGTCGATCGACAAGGGCTCGACCAGCGGGGTGAGCGCGCGCATCATCTCGCGGACCTCGCGGCCGACCCGCGCGTATTTCTCCATGTTCGGCTTGATGACCACGGCCTCGGGGCAGGCCTCAAGAGCCTTGAACATCGGCATGGCCGAGCGCACGCCGCGGATGCGTGCGATGTAGCAGGCGGTCGACACCACGCCGCGCTTGCCGCCGCCGATGATCACGGGCCTGTCGCGAAGGGACGGGTCGTCGCGCTTCTCCACCGCGGCATAGAAGGCATCGCAATCGACATGGGCGATGTGCAGGCGATAGAGCTCGGGATGGCGCAGCAGCCGCGGGCTGCCGCACCCCTCGCAGCGGCGCGAGGCCGCGCGCTGCAACGTCAGGCAGTCGCGGCAAAAACCGTGGTCCGGGTTGTTGACAGAAACGCCCATCGAAGCGAACATAATGAGAACATCGCAGAGTGTACGCGACGGCCGGCGGGGCGGCAACGGGTTGACGAGCGGATCATGACAATCGAAATCCAGCCCATCACGCCGGACCTGTGGCCGGCCTTCGAGGACCTCTTCGGCAAGCAGGGCGCGTGCTACGGCTGCTGGTGCACGCATTTCCGCCTGCCGCCGGCCCTGCGGCGCGAAAACGACCGTACCCGCAACAAGGATTTCATCCGCGCGCGAATCGAGGCGGGACCACCACCGGGCCTGCTCGCCCTCGACGGCGGGCGCGCCGCCGGCTGGATGCAGGTCGGGCCGCGCGCCGACGTGCCCGAGTGGAACAATGCCGGGCGCGTCTCCGCGCCGGTCGAGGCGGCGCAGGCCGCCGATCCCGCCGTGTGGGCGATCTCGTGCTTCTTCATCAGGAATTCGGCGCGCGGCAAGGGCCTGACGCACCGGCTGGTCGAGGCGGGCATCGGCTTCGCCCGCGACAACGGCGCGTCGCTGCTCGAAGCCTGTCCGATGGACCAGTCGAAGGACAGCCGCTCGCTGGGGCTGTTCGTCGGCTCGACGCGGGTCTTCGAGAAGGCTGGCTTCACGCCGGTCGCGTCGCGCAAGGCAGGGCGCCCGCTGATGCGGCTGGAGGTCGGCGCAAAGCCCTGATTCGCGAAAAAACCCGCTCAGAGCCCGAGGGCGGCGGCGATCCGGGGCGAGGCGTCCGGCCAGTCGTCGACCACCACCACGTCGGCCGGCGGCACCGGCAGAAGCGATCGCAACGTGTTGTCCGACATCAGGTGGAACAGGTGCGCGTCGGCGACCGACTTGCGCGCGGAGACGAGGTTGGGCGGCAGGTCGTCGACGAAGGCGACCGGACGCCCGTGCCGGCCGCGCAGGCTGGCGATGGCCGGCCCCTTCGCCATCTCCGTGGTCAGCAGCGGGTAGGGCAGGCCGAGCGCGTCGAGGTGGGCACGCCGGGTCGCCCTGTGCCGGTGCGGCATGGCGGTGAGCAGCACGATCTCGGCGGCGTCGCCGAACCCCGCGAGAGCCTCGGCGGCGCCGGCGATCATGGTCTGCCATTCGGCCTGCACGGCGAAGAAGGAATCGAGGAGGGCGGCCACCTCGTGCGCCTCGGCGATTCGTCCCGTCTCGCGCTCGGCGACGTTGCCGGTCAGGCGGAAGCTGCCGAACTTCAGCGTATAGCCCTGTGCTTCGAGATAGCGCGGAAACGGCCGCACGAATTCGAGCAGCACGTCATCGACGTCGAGCACGAGCAGCGGCCGGTGGTCGCGGGCGAGTTCGGCGATCTGCCGGGCGGTTTCGGGATCGTCGCTCATGTCGATGCCAGGTAGCGTTCGTCGCCGCCGGGAAGGGCGCGACGCGCCGCGGCGAGGGAGGAAGGGTCGAGGCCACTGGCCTCGGCGAACGCCATGACGGTCGGTTCGTGGGCGAGGACGAAGTCGAGCACGCCGGCGAGGAAGCCCGGCTCTAGCGCCGCCGCGCGGATGCGGCCCGCGTCGATCCCGGTGATCGAGAGGAAGCGGGGCAAAAGGTCCGGATCGCCGGCGACGAAGGCGAGGGCGCGGATGCCAATCGCCTCGGCCTCCTCGGGCGCGATGGCGGCCGTGCGGCCCTGATGCGGTCGACCTTCCCTGATCATGGTCCGGGAGTAGCCGCATCGGCGACCGACCGCAAGCGGGGCCGAATGCGTCCATTTGCGATTACCGTTTCGTCAATGTTCTGCGGATACTGTCGTCACAGCGAATCGTGTTCGCGCGACCGGCATGCCGACATCGGCCTGAAGCCGGCCACGGCAGGGCGGATGGTGATGCCGAAGAAAGTCATGATCGTCGAAGACAACGAGCTCAACATGAAGCTCTTCCGCGACCTGATCGAGGCCAGCGGATACGAGACGGTGCGGACGCGCAACGGCCTCGAAGTCCTCGATCTCGCCAGGACGCATCGGCCCGACCTGATCCTGATGGACATCCAGCTCCCGGAAGTTTCCGGCCTCGACGTGACCAAATGGCTGAAGGAAGACAACGAGCTTCACACCATCCCGGTCATCGCCGTCACCGCCTTCGCGATGAAGGGCGACGAGGAGCGTATCCGCCAGGGCGGCTGCGAGGCCTATATCTCGAAGCCGATCTCGGTGCCGCGTTTCATCGAGACGATCAGATCCTATCTCGGCGACGCCTGATGCAGGCACCGCCAGCCACCAGACGGAGAACCGCATGACAGCGCGCATCCTCGTGGTCGACGACGTGCCGGCGAACGTGAAGCTGCTCGAGGTGAGGCTGCTCGCCGAGTATTTCGAGGTGCTGACCGCGACGAGCGGTCCCGACGCCATCGAGATCTGCGAGAACGACAAGGTCGACGTCGTGCTTCTCGACGTGATGATGCCCGAGATGGACGGTTTCGAGGTCTGCCGCATCCTCAAGAGCGACCCGGCGACCGACCATATCCCGGTCATCATGATCACGGCGCTCGACCAGGTTTCCGACCGCGTGCGCGGCCTCGAGGCCGGTGCCGACGACTTCCTGACCAAGCCCGTCAACGACCTCCAGCTGATGACGCGGGTGAGGAGCCTCGTCAGGCTGAAGACGCTGACCGACGAACTCAGGCTGCGCGCGGCGACGACGCGCGACATCGGCATCGAGGAACTGCTGGTGAGGAAGCAGCCGAACGACGAGCAGAACCCGAAGGTCCTCCTGATCGACGAGAAGGCGAAGTCGTCGCAGGAAATCGGGCGGATGCTGGGCGAGGATGTCGATCTCGACGTGGCGGACGATCCTCATGCGGCTGTCTTCCAGGCGGCCGAGGGACCTTACGAGTGCGTCATCGTCTCGACGGCGTTCGACGAATTCGATCCGCTGCGGCTGTGTTCGCAGTTGAGATCGCTGGATCGGACGCGTTTCCTGCCGATCATCCTGATCGCCGGGGAAGGCGAGGACGCGCGAATCATCCGTGCTCTCGAACTCGGCGTGAACGATTATCTGGTGCGCCCGGTCGATGCCCATGAGTTGCTCGCCCGGCTGCGAACCCAGGTCAGGCGCAAGCGCTACAACGATCACCTGCGCACGAGCGTGACCGAGACGATCGAGATGGCGGTCACCGACGCGCTGACCGGCCTGCACAACCGTCGCTATCTCGACAGCCACCTGAAGACGCTCTTCGACCGCGCCGTGGCCCGCCGCCGGCCGCTGTCGGTGATGATGACGGATCTCGACCGCTTCAAGTCGATCAACGACACGTTCGGCCATGACGGCGGCGACGACGTGCTGCGCGAGTTCGCCGCGCGCCTGCGCAAGAACGTGCGCGGCATCGATCTCGCCTGCCGGTTCGGCGGCGAGGAGTTCGTCGTGGTCATGCCCGATACCGACGCGGCAATCTCCAAGATGGTCGCCGAACGGGTGCGCGCCGAGATCGAAAGGACGCCCTTCACGGTGGGTGCGGACGGGCGGGCCGTCAACGTCACGATCAGCATCGGCGTTTCTTCGCTCCGCCACGGCGCCGACCGTATCGAAGAGCTGATGAAGCGCGCCGACGTGGCGCTCTACGAAGCCAAGTCCAACGGGCGGAACCGGGTCGTGGCGCGCGCCGCGTAGCGGTCGCCGGAAGCGAAAATCCGTTGAAAGTCGGACCGCTGTTTACCGTACTGCCGGGAGACTGGCAAAAACGGTTAAGAAACTATTGATTTTCCAGCAATCCTGCGCGAATGTACCGTCAAACGGGCGAGAACGGCCACGAGGGCAAGGCGTTTTCGCTCCGATTTACCCCATGATGCTCAGGTCCGCCGCATCTCCTGGGTCCGTGGGGTCGGCCGGCCGGCGCTGGCGTATAGTGGCCTCCTCGTACCGCTGTCAGTCTGCCGACCGGCCCCTTTTCTCCCGAAAACCAAACCGGAACCATCGGCTTCAACAAGCTGCCGGCGGAGATTCGCGCCCAAACGAAAACGCCGCCCGGAGGGCGGCGTCGAGGCTCTGTCGCTGGAGGCGAAGACTACTTGATCTTCGTTTCCTTGAACTCGACGTGCTTCTTGGCGATCGGGTCGTACTTGCGGAACGACATCTTCTCGGTCTTCGTGCGGCTGTTCTTGCTCGTCACGTAGAAGAAGCCGGTGTCGGCGGTGGACAGGAGCTTGATCTTGATGTTCGCGGCTTTGGCCATGGGATTCGTCCGTTCTTATCGTGGGTTTCGTACCGCCTGACCGCGGGAACGATACCCGGACGCGGAAAACGTGCGCGGACACATACCCGAGATGCCCGAAATGTCAAGCACGTGCGCCGAACGCGATCAGCCGGGCAAGCGCCAGCGCGATGTAGAGCAGGAAGAAGACGGCGATCGACCAGGCGAAACCGTCCTGGCCGAACAGGTCCATGCCGATGCCGATCGCCTGCGGACCGAGGATCATGCCGAGGCCGTAGCAGAAGACGAAGGCGGCGTTGGCCGAGGCCAGCTCGTGTCCGGAGAGTCGCGTCCCGAGGTGGGCGAGGCCGATCGTGTAGAGCGCCGCCACCACGCCGCCCCAGAAGAAAAGCAGCGCGGCGAGCAGGTGCCAGTTGGCCGCCACCCAGGGCAGTGCGACGATGCCGGCGAGCCCGATCGTCGCGCAGGCGAGCAGCAGGTGCCTCCGGTCGCGCATGCGGTCGCTGATCATGCCGAGCGGCACCTGGAGGACGACGTTGCCGAGGCCGATCATCGTCAGGAGCAGGGCCGCGTCCGCTTCCGAATAGCCGGCGCGGTTGCCGAAGACCGGGAACAGGGCGAACCCACCGGTCTCGACCGCGCCGAAGACCAGCACCGCGGCCGTCGCGGTCGGCACCAGGAGGATGTAGCCGGCAAAGCTGCGGCTCTCGTCGTCGGAACGGAGGATGCGCGGGCTTTCGCGCCATGCGGCGACGACCGGGATCGCGGCGAGCATGGTGATGGCGAAGGTGACGCCGAACGGCAGGAAACCCTGGCTGCCGATATGGGCGAACAGCCATGGGCCGAGCGCGAATCCCAGCGACAGGACGGTAGCGTAGATGCCGAGGACGAAGCCGCGCCGGTGCGGCGGTGCGCTGGCGCTGATCCAATATTCGGAGAGGATGAAGAGCACGGTGAGCGCAATGTGGAGGACGGCGCGCAGGGGGAACCACATCCAGAACGACGGCGCCACGTGGAAGCCGACGAAGGCGAGAGCGCCGGCGAGAATCATCGCCAGCATGGTCGCCACGACGCCAAAGCGCACCGCGAGCGGGATGGCGAGCGGCGCGGCTGCGATCGAGGCGATGCCGGCCACGGCCGTGTTGAGGCCGATCATCGTGGCGGAATGGCCGCGGCTCTCGAGGATGACGCTGAGCAGCGGCGTCCCCAGGCCGATCGCGATGCCGACCACGCTGATGGCGGAGATTGCCGCGCCGAGCGGGAGCCATCGCAACTGCGCGGGATCGGCGCCGCCGGGCGTCTGGGGAACGGCGCTCATCACAAGGGACTACAGCAGGTTGCGCAGGAAGCGGTTACCGCGCATGCGGTAAAAGGGGACCGGCCCGCCGGGGCGCAGATCCGGATCGTCGGCGAGGCGCGCCTGCAGATCGCCGAGCACCGTGCGCGTGATCAGCGGGATGTCGAGATCCATGGCCTGGGGAAGGGGCAGCCAGACCAGCTCCTCGAGTTCGTTGGTCGGGCCGCCTTCGGGAAGGGCGACGGCCACGTCGTCCCGCCACGCGGCGAGGAAGCGGGTGTCGAAGCGGCGGACTCGTCCGGGCGGCGTGATCGCCCGCGCCACGAAGCGCAGCCCTTCGAGCGACGGCTGCACGTCGTGCTCGGCAAAGCCTCGCCAGTGCTCACGGGAGGTGGAGAACGGCCCCTTGCGGCCGATCAGCAGGCCGGCTTCCTCATAGGTCTCGCGCACTGCCGAGAGCGCGATGGCGCGTGCGCGTGCGACCGAAGTACGGGCGCCGGCCTGGGCGAGCCGGGCCTCCTCTTCGGCGGCGAGGCCCTCCGCGACGGGGATCCTGCTGTCCGAGGGGTCGGTGCGGCCGCCGGGGAAGACGAAGCGGCCGGGCATGAAGGCATGGCGGGCGCTGCGCCGGCCGAGCAGGACCCGGACGTTGCCGCCGCTGCGGTCGATGAGAATCAGCGTCGCGGCGTCGCGCGGCCTCAGCGACCGTCCCGGGACCTTGGCGAAGTCCCTGGATTCCGCCTTGTCGATCTGCGTCTTGGTTAGGCCGTCCATTCCCCCTCCGAAGCCCCGATCACGTTTCTGGATGGGATTCCAGCAGGTCGTCCTCCCCGCCAAATCCGTGCATGTAGTTGGCCCATTGCAGGCCGACCACGGCTCCCTTGATCGGCCGTATCAGCACCAGCGCCGATACGATCGTCAAGGGGATCCAGATCGCCAGATGCTGCCAGGTCGATAGCGAACTCGTCGCCTCCACACTCATGAAGGCGCCCACCACGATATGGCCGACGACGAGCACGACGAGGTAGGCGGGCAGGTCGTCGGCGCGATGGTGGTGCATCTCCTCGCCGCAGGTTTCGCAGCGGTCGACGGTCTTGAGAAAGCTCGAGAACAGCCGGCCATGGCCGCAGTGCGGGCACTTGCCGCGGAAGCCGCGCATCATCGAGCGCATGACGGGCCGTGCCGGCCGTGCCTCGTGGTGTTCTCCGCCGAACAGCTGCTGCTCCATGTCTATCTCCTGGACGGCGCGCGGCGCGGTTGCGTGGCGCGATCGCGGCCTCTGCCCGCCTTGGCCTTGTGGTACGAACGTTTGGCGCCGGGAAGCGGCTTCGGATCGCTCAGCATCTCGAAACGCATCGCGCCGGCGAGCGGCGCCACCTCGACGAGGCGAACCTCCACGCGGTCGGCCAGCTGGTAGCCCTTGCCTGTGCGCTGGCCGGCGAGGGCGCGGAGGGATTCGTCGAACAGATAGTAGTCATCGCCCAGCGACGACACGGGAACGAAGCCGTCGGCGCCATAGGCGGGAAGCTGGACGAAGAGCCCGGCCTTGGTCACGCCGGAGACCCGGGCATCGAAGGTCTTGTCGATCTGTTCAGACAGATAGGCAGCGATCAGGCGGTCGATCGTGTCGCGTTCGGCGGCCATGGCGCGGCGTTCCGCCGCAGAGATCAGCGCCGACGTTTCCTCCAGCCGGTCCTCCTCGGACCGCGTCAGACCGTCGGGCCCGAAGCCTAGCGCCCCGATCAGCGCACGATGGACGACGAGGTCGGCGAATCGCCGGATCGGCGAGGTGAAATGCGCGTAGCGGCGCAGGTTCAGGCCGAAATGCCCAATGTTTTCAGGTGAGTATTCGGCCTGGCTCTGCGAGCGAAGGACGACTTCGTTGACCAGTTGCTCGTTGTCCGCCCCGCGCACCGTTGCGAGGATGGAATTGAATATCGCCGGGCGCAGCTGCGGGCCGCGCGCCAGCGACATGCCGATGCTGCCGAGGAATTCGCGCAGCGATTCCTGCTTGGCCAGCGAGGGCGCGTCGTGGATGCGGTAGACGAGCTTCTGCCGCTTCGCCTCCAGCGTCTCGGCCGCGGCGACGTTGGCCTGGATCATGAACTCCTCGATCAGGCGGTGCGCGTCGAGGCGTTCGGGCACGACGACGCGGTCGACCGTGCCGTCGGCTTTCAGCAGGATCTTGCGCTCGGGAAGGTCGAGGTCGAGCGGCTGGCGCGCCTCGCGGCCGCGCTTGAGGACCTCGTAGGCCGCCCAGAGCGGGCGCAGGACGGTCTCCAGGATCGGCCCCGTGCGTTCGTCGGGCTGGCCGTCGATGGCCGCCTGCGCCTGCGGATAGGCAAGCTTGGCCGCGGACTTCATCATGATGCGGAAGAAGCCATGGCGCAGTTTGCGGCCGTCGGCGGCGAAGGTCATGCGCACGGCGAGGGCCGGCCGGTCCTCGCCTTCGCGAAGCGAGCAGAGGTCGTTGGAGATCCGTTCGGGGAGCATCGGTACGACGCGGTCGGGGAAATAGACCGAATTGCCGCGCTTCACCGCCTCGCGGTCGAGCGCCGAGCCGGGACGCACGTAAGCCGCGACGTCGGCGATGGCGACGGTGACGATCCAGCCGCCCGGATTGGCCTCATCCGCGTCGGGCTCGGCATGGACGGCGTCGTCGTGGTCCTTGGCGTCGGCCGGATCGATCGTCACCAGCGGCAGTTTGCGCCAGTCGTCGCGCCCGGCGAGCGTCGCCTTGCGCGCCGCCGCGGCCTCGTCGAGGACCGCCTGCGGGAAGATGTGCGGGATGTCGTGGGCGTGGATGGCGATCATGGAGACCGCCTTTTCGCTGGTCATCGAGCCGAGCACGGTCAGCACCTTGGCGCGCGGCAGGCCGTAGCGGGCGCCGCGCTGCGGCTCGGCCTCGACGAGATCTCCGGCGACGGCACCGTTGAGGAATTCGGGCTCGACGACGAGCTGCGCCTGGCGCCGCTCGACCGGCTCGATGTGGAAGGCACCGTCATGGGCGACGCGCAGCACGCCGAGCACGGCTTCGAGGCGCCGGTCGAGGACCTTCAGCACGCGCCCGACATAGGCTGGCCCTTCCTCTTCCCGGGAAGGCGCGGTCCTGGCGAGGACGCGGTCGCCGATGCCGGGTATCGGGCCCTTCTGGCCGCGCGGCACGTGGATCGACACGACGGGGTTCTGCGCGTCGTCCTCGTCGAGCCTCTCGGCGGGCCGCGCGAGGAGGCCGCCGTCGGGGTCGCGGCCGAAGATGTCGAGGACGGCGACGTGGGGCAGGGTGCCCGGCGCCGAGAGCCGCTTGCGCTCCTTGCGCAGGAGGCCCTCGTCCTGGAGCTCGCGCAGCACGTCCTTCAGCCAGATGCGGTCGCCGGCCTTCAGCGAGAACGCCTTGGCGATCTCGCGCTTGCCGGCGCGGTCGGGGTTGTCGCGGATGTAGCGGAGGATGTCGTCGCGCGTCGGCCGGAAGGCCGAGCCGCCATCCCCGGCGGACGATCCGGCCTTGCGGCCGGCGCCCTTGCGTCCGGAGATGTTGCGGGCCATCGCGCTACTCCACGCTCCCGGCGGCCGTCTTCCTGGGCTTCGCCTTCGCCGAAGGCTTCGCGGCCTTGGCCTTGGCGGATTTCGCGGCGGCGGGCTTCGCGGCCGCCGACTTCGTCGACGAGCGGCCGCGCGCGGGCTTGCCGCCGCCCTTGGCGGCGCGTTCGGCGATCAACACGAGCGCCTCCTCGAGCGTCACGCTGGCCGGATCCTTGGCCTTGGGCAGCGTCGCGTTGACCTTGCCCCAGTTGACGTACGGCCCGTAGCGGCCGTCGCGAACCGTGATGGCGCCGCCATCCGGGTGGGCGCCGAGTTCCTTGAGCGCGGCGGGAGCGCCGGCGCGGTTGCCGCGTCCCTTCGACTGCTTCTCGGCGATCACCGAGACGGCCCGGTTGAGGCCGATCGAGAAGACGTCCTCGATGCTGTCGACATTGGCGTAGGTGCCGTCGTGTAGCACGAACGGGCCGTAGCGGCCAAGGCCGGCCGAGATCATCTTGCCGCTCTCGGGGTGCTTGCCGATGTCGCGCGGCAGCGACAGCAGCGCCAGCGCCTTCTCGTGGTCGATGCTGTCGGGCGTCCATCCCTTCGGCAGGCTGGAGCGCTTTGCGTCCTTGCCCTCGCCGCGCTGGAGGTAGGGGCCGAACCGACCGCTGCGCAGCGTGATCTCCTCCGATGTGTAGGGATCCTTGCCGAGAAGCTTCGGGCCTTCGGACTCGCCGCCGTTCTCGGCGCTTTCGGCGCCGAACTGGCGGGTGTAGCTGCATTCGGGATAGTTCGAGCAGCCGATGAAGCCGCCGCTGCGGCCGAGCCGAAGCGACAGGGTGCCGGTTCCGCATTTGGGGCAGGTGCGCGGGTTCGTGCCGTCCTCGCGCGCCGGAAAGAGAAGCGGGGCGAGATCCTCGTTCAGCGCGTCGAGCACTTCCGAGATGCGCAGGTCCTTGATGTCGTCGACCGCGGCGGAAAAATCGCGCCAGAAATCGCGCAGCACGTCTTTCCACGCGAGCTTTCCGTCGGAAATCTCGTCGAGCTTCTCCTCCAGCGAGGCGGTGAAGTCGTATTCGACATACCTGCGGAAGAAGCTTTCGAGGAAGGCCGACAACAATCGGCCCTTGGCCTGCGGGATCAGCCGGCGCTTGTCGATGGTGACGTATTCGCGGTCCTCGAGCGTCTTCAGGATCGCGGTATAGGTCGAAGGCCGGCCGATGCCGAGTTCCTCCAGCTTCTTGATCAGCGTCGCTTCCGTGTAGCGGGGCGGCGGCTCGGTGCTGTGCCGGGTGACGTCGATCTTTTCCCGGGCCAGCGCCTCGCCGGCCCTGATCTCGGGCAGGCGGCGGTTCTCCTCGTCCTCGGCGTCGTCTTCCTTCTGGTCGGTGTAGGCGGCGATGAAGCCGTCGAAGCGGACGACGGATCCGACGGCGCGCAGGCTGGCCGTGCGGCCGCCGTTGACGGCGTCGATCTCGGCGGTCGTGCGCTCGATCTCGGCGGGCTGCATCTGGCTGGCGATGGCCCGCTTCCAGATCATGTCGTAGAGGCGGAACTGGTCGGCATCGAGATATTTCCGCACCGAGCCCGGCGTGCGGAAGAAATCGGTCGGGCGGATCGCCTCGTGCGCTTCCTGGGCGTTCTTCGCCTTCGTCGAATAGTAGCGCGGCTTCTCCGGCAGGTATCTTTCGCCGAACTCCTTGGCGATGGCGCCGCGCGCCGCTTCGATCGCCTCCGGCGCCATCTGCACGCCGTCGGTTCGCATGTAGGTGATCAGGCCGGCGGTCTCGCCGCCGATGTCGATGCCCTCGTAGAGGCGCTGCGCGATCTGCATCGTGCGCGACGCCGAAAAGCCGAGGCGCGACGAGGCCGCCTGCTGCAGCGTCGAGGTGGTGAAGGGCGGTCCCGGATTGCGCCGGGTCGGCTTGGCTTCGACGGAAACCGCGCGGAACGAAGCGCCATCGAGCATGGCGCGGATGTCGTCGGCCTGGGCCTGCGAGGAAATGTCGAGCTTCTGCAGGCGTTTGCCCTCGAAGCCGGTCAGCCGGGCCTCGAAACTGTCGGCGCGCGGCGTGCCGAGCAGTGCGGCGATCTGCCAGTACTCCTCGCGCACGAACTTCTCGATCTCGACCTCGCGGTCGGAGACCAGGCGCAGCGCGACCGACTGGACGCGGCCCGCCGAGCGCGAGCCCGGAAGCTTGCGCCACAGCACCGGCGACAGCGTGAAGCCGACGAGGTAGTCGAGCGCGCGGCGGGCCAGATAGGCATCCACCAGCGGCGCGTCGATCTCGCGCGGGTTCGCCATCGCGTCGAGCACGGACTGCTTGGTGATGGCGTTGAAGACGACGCGGCTGACCGGCTTGTCCTTCAGCACGCGCTTGCTCTTCAGCACTTCCAGCACGTGCCAGGAGATCGCCTCGCCTTCGCGATCCGGGTCGGTGGCGAGAATCAGACGATCGGCGTCCTTGACCGCCCTGGCGATGTCGGCGAGGCGCTTGGCGGAGGCACCGTCGACTTCCCACGACATGGAGAAGTCGTCGTCCGGGCGCACGGAGCCGTCCTTCGCCGGCAGGTCGCGGACGTGGCCGAAGGAAGCGAGAACGGTGAAGTTCCGGCCGAGATACTTGTTGATGGTCTTCGCCTTTGCGGGCGATTCGACGACGACGACGTCCATTTAAACCTGATGATTTTGCGCGGCGCGGTGCCGGAGGCGTCAGAAGCGATATGCGAGTCGGTCCGTCACATGGCTGTGCTTTAGCGCCCGGTCAAGTGCGCCAGCGTAAATCCACGGCGTTCGACATTTGTCTCAACCTTCCGCGCCTTCAAACAGCGGTTGCAATTTTAGATAAAAGTAATGTAGCAATATCTATCACAGATTGCATATCTTCCGATGCCGCGGGAGGCCAAACAAGCAGCCTGCCGGCCGAACCCGGAGTGACAGCACATGCGCCGGACGCCCGAATGGGGACATGGCGACGCCGTCGTCTATCTGCAGGCGATGCTGGGCGAACTCCGCGGCATCGCCGAGGCCGAAAAACTCGACATGCTCGCCTATCTGATCGACATGGCCTGCACCGAGGCCGAGGACATCGTCCGTGGCAGGCGGCCTTCACGGGTCGGAAAGCAGCAGCGAAACTGAGCCGCCGGAGTGGCGCTCGAGCCGGCCGGCGAGGTCGAGCTCGAGCAGGATCATGAACACCATCGCGGGATGCAGTCCCGTGTGGCGGATGATCTCGTCGATCTCCACCGGAACGGGGCCGAGCACCTCGACCACCCTGGCGCGGTCGTCGTCGCCGGGGGGAGGGGCCGTGGAGAAATCGGGCGGTTCCTCGAACGTCTCGGGGCCGGGCGCGGCGCGCCCGAGCAGGGGCGCGAGCTGATCGAGGACGTCGCGGGCCTCGGTGACGAGGATCGCGCCCTCCTTGAGCAGGCCGTTGGTGCCCGCCGCGCGCGGATCGAGCGGCGAGCCGGGAACGGCGAACACCAGCCGCCCCAGTTCGCCGGCGAGGCGCGCACTGATGAGCGAGCCGGACCGCCGTGCCGCCTCGACGACGACGAGGCCCAGCGACAGCCCGGCGACGATCCGGTTGCGCCGCGGAAAGTCGCGGGCGCGGGGCTCCCAGCCGAAGGGCATCTCGCTGATCAGCGCGCCGCCGCGCGCCGCGATCTCGCGGCAGAGTTCCTCGTTTTCCGGCGGATAGGGCCTGTCCAGCCCACCGGCGAGGACGGCCACCGTTCCCGTCGCCAGGCCGCCCTCGTGGGCCGCCGTATCGATGCCGCGGGCCAACCCGGAAACGATCGCATATCCGTTCGCCCCCAGTTCGGCGGCAAGGTTGCGCGCCATCTTGATGCCGGCGAGCGAGGCGTTGCGCGCTCCGACGATGGCGATCGGGGGCAACTGGAAGACGGCAGGCTCGCCCTTGACCGCGACCAGCGGCGGCGGCTGCTCCATGCGCCGCAGGACCGGCGGATACTCCGGCTCGCCGATGGCGACGAAGGATGCGCCGATGCGCCGCGCGGCCTCGACCTCGGCTTCTGCCTCGGCGACGGTCGGAATGCGCGGCAGGCGGCTGGCGCCGCCGGAGCGGACCAGGTCGGGCAGCATGGCCAGCGCCGATTCCGCGGATCCGAACCTGTTGATCAGGTCGCGAAACGTCGCCGGGCCGACGTTTTCGGTACGGATCAGCCGCAGCCAGCCGAGACGCTGCCGGTCGCTGAGGCGGGCGCCTCCGGCGGCCGGCGCGGGGCTCATCCCTTGGCTCCGATCCGCGTTTCGGTTCCGGCGACAAGGCGTCCGATATTGGCCCGGTGCTTGACGAAGACGATGACGCTGAGCACGGCGAAGAGCAGCGCCGCGTCCTGATGGCCGAGGAAGTAGAGCGCGATCGGCGTGACGATCGCGGCGACGAGGGCCGCGAGCGAGGAGAAGCGCGTGGCGAAGGCGACGGCCAGCCAGACCACGGCGAAGACGAGCGCGCCGATCCAGGCCAGCCCGATCAGGACGCCGAGATAGGTGGCGACGCCCTTGCCGCCCTTGAAGCCGAGCCACACGGGGAAGAGATGCCCGAGGAAGGCGCCGAAGCCGGCGACGATGGCGAGGTCCGGCCCCCATCTGCCGGCGACGAGCACCGCGGCGGTGCCCTTCAGCGCGTCGAGGAGGAGGGTGAAGGCGGCGAGCCCCTTATTGCCGGTGCGCAGCACGTTGGTGGCGCCGATGTTGCCCGAGCCGATCCTGCGCACGTCGCCGAGGCCGGCGGCGCGCGTGACCAGCAGGCCGAACGGTATGGAGCCGAGTAGGTAGCCGAAGGCCAGGGCGGCAAGAAGTGCCGGCATTGCCGATTGCCAGCCGGTCGGATCCGTCATGAATTCCTCCGCCCCTCGAAACGGGTGTTCAGGCCAAAAATACTGTGCGGCCCGCGACCAGCGTTTGCAAGACCTTGCCCTGCAGGCGCGCGCCTTCGAAACAAGTGTTCTTGGAACGGGAACGAAGCCCGGCCTCGGCGACGATCCACGGCTCGTCGAGGTCGACGACGACGAGATCGGCGGGCGCGCCGGGCGTCAGCGTGCCGCCCGGCAGGCCGAACAGGCGCGCCGGCGCCGTCGACAGGACCTCGATCAGACGCAGCAGCGGCACGTCGCCATTGTGGTGGAGGCGCAGCGCCACGGCGAGCAGCGTCTCCAGCCCGATGGCGCCGGCGGCGGCGTCGGCGAAGGGCAGCCGCTTGGTGTCGACGTCCTGCGGGTCGTGCGACGAGACGACGATGTCGATGGTGCCGTCGCGGACGGCCTCGACCATGGCGGCGCGGTCGTCCTCGGCGCGCAGCGGCGGCGACAGGCGGAAGAAGGTGCGGTACTCGCCGATGTCGTTCTCGTTGAGCGACAGGTGGTTGATGGAGATGCCGGCCGTCACCCGGGCGCCGTCGGCCTTGGCGCGGTGAACAGCGGCCGCCGACATGGCGGTGGAGATCTTTGCGGCGTGGTAGGCGCCGCGCGTCAGGCGGGCCAGGGCGAGGTCGCGTTCGAGCGGGATCAGCTCGGCCTCGCGCGGGATGCCGGAAAGGCCGAGCCAGGAGGCGTAGAGCCCTTCGTTCATGACACCCGTGGCGCCGAGGTCGGCATCCTGGGTCTCGTGGGCGATGACGGCGCCGAAGTCGCGCGCATAGGTCAGCGCGCGGCGCATGACCTGGCTCGAGGCGATGGTGTGCCGTCCGTCGGTGAAGGCGACCGCGCCGGCCTCGCGCATGAGGCCGAACTCGGTCATCTCGCGGCCGTCGAGGTTTTTCGTGATGGCCGCGGCCGGGTGGACGTTGACGCAGGCCGTGTCGCGCGCCGTGCGCAGCACGAACTCGACCAGCGCGATGTCGTCGATCACCGGGTCGGTGTCGGGCATCATGACGAAGGAGGTGACGCCGCCGGCGGCCGCGGCGAGGCTGGCGGAAGCGAGCGTCTCGCGGTGCTCGGCGCCGGGTTCTCCGACGAAGACGCGGCCGTCGACGAGGCCGGGGATGATCGCCTTGCCGAAGCAGTCGATCACCTGGGCGCCTTCCGGCGCGCCCTGATTCAGCGCGCCGGCGCCGGCGGCGACGATCTTGCCGCGTTCGACGATGACGGTGCCGGTCTCGTCTATGCCGCGCGAGGGATCGACGATGCGGGCGCCGGTGAAGACGGTGGTCCTCATTCGGCTGGCCCCCCGGCATTACGGCGCGGGTCGAGCAGGACCTCCATGACCGCCATGCGCACGGCGACCCCCATCTCGACCTGCTCCTGGATGACGCTCTGCGGGCCATCGGCGATCTCGGAGGCGATCTCGACGCCGCGGTTCATCGGCCCGGGGTGCATGACCAGCGCGTCCGGCTTCGCCGCCTTCAGCTTTGCCGCGTCGAGGCCGAAATAGCGGAAGTATTCGCGCACCGACGGCACGAAGGCGCCGGCCATGCGCTCGCGCTGGAGCCTCAGCATCATGACGACGTCGGCACCCTTCAGCCCGTCGGCCATCGAGCGGTGGACCTCGACGCCCATGCGTTCGATGCCCGACGGCAGCAGCGTCGAGGGGGCGACGACGCGCACGGTGGCGCCGAGCGCGTTGAGCAGGAGGATGTTGGAGCGCGCCACGCGCGAATGCAGCACGTCGCCGCAGATCGCCACGACGAGGCGCGAGATCGGCCCGCGGGCACGGCGGATGGTCAGCGCGTCGAGCAGCGCCTGGGTGGGATGCTCGTGGGCGCCGTCGCCGGCATTGACGACCGAGCAGCCGACCTTCTGCGCGAGCAGCGCGGCGGCGCCGGCCGACTGGTGGCGGATGATCAGAATGTCGGGCCGCATGGCGTTGAGCGTCATCGCCGTGTCGATCAGCGTCTCGCCCTTCTTCACCGAAGAACTGCCGACCGACATGTTCATGACGTCGGCGCCGAGACGCTTTCCGGCGAGCTCGAAGGACGACTGCGTGCGCGTCGAGGCCTCGTAGAAGAGGTTGATCTGGGTGCGGCCGCGCAGCGTCGAGGTCTTCTTCTCGTGACGGCGCGAGATGGCGACGGCCTCGTCGGCGCGGTCGAGCAGGAATTCGATGTCGGGAGGGGACAGGTCGCGGATGCCCAGCAGATGCCGGTGCGCAAAGAGCGGCGGATGGGAGGCGGCTGTCATGTCAAGGCGGTGCTATAGGCGGGCGGGCGTTGCACCGCAAGCGCCGACGCCCGGCTGCGGTCCTTGTCCAAGGGAATTTCGCCGGCGTCGTCGTTCACGCCGAAACCTTCGCGATCGCGGGACCATCCGCTATAAGGGCCGAAGGCAGCCAGGATTCGCGGCGGGCCGTTGTTTCAGTCCGAAGGAAGATCGGTGAACCACGACGTCACGAACCAGACGCCTCCGCTCGCCGGGTCCAACGCCTGGCGTGGCGACCCGCTGCTGGTGCAGCTCGCCGAATCCTACTCGCCGGCCGTGCGCAAGGATCTCGATCTCCAGGGCCGTTTCGTCATGAATCCGGAGGCGCAGGACTTGGCGCGGCTGGCCAACAGCGAGCTGCCGCGCTTGCGGACCCACGACCGCCACGGGCGACGCCTCGATCAGGTCGAGTTCCACCCCGCCTACCACGCCCTCATGCGGCGCGCGGTGGCGACGGGACTGCACTCCTCGGTGTGGGAGAACGGCGAGGCCGAAGTGGGCCGCCGGCACCAGGTGCGCGCGGCGCGCTTCTACCTGACCGCCGAGCTCGAATGCGGACACCTTTGCCCGATCACGATGACCAGTGCGTCCCTGGCGGCGCTGATGGCGAGCCCGAAGCTCTTCCGCGAATGGGCGCCGCGCGTCACCACGCGCAAGTACGACCATTCGCAGAAGCCGCCGGTGCAGAAGGGCGGCCTCACCCTCGGCATGGGCATGACGGAGACGCAGGGTGGCACCGACGTGCGCGCCAACACGACGCGCGCCGAACGCGCCGGCGGCGGCTTCTACCGCGTCAGCGGACACAAATGGTTCATGTCGGCGCCGATGTGCGACGCCTTCCTGATGCTGGCGCAGGCGCCGGAGGGGCTGTCGTGTTTCCTCGTCCCGCGCATCCTCGGCGACGGCAACGGCAACGGCCTTCACTTCCAGCGGCTCAAGGACAAGCTCGGCAACCGCTCCAACGCCTCGGCGGAGGTCGAGATCGACAATGCCATCGGCGAGATCGTCGGCGAGCCCGGCGCCGGCGTGCGCACGATCATGGACATGGTGACGCTGACCCGGCTCGACTGCGCGGTGGCCTCCGCCGGCCTGATGCGCGCCGGCCTCGCCGAGGCGGTGCACCACTGCCGGCATCGCAGCGTGTCGGGCAAGGCGCTGATCGACCAGCCGCTGATGCAGCGCGTGCTCGCCGACATGGCGCTCGACGTCGCCGCGGCGACGGCGCTCTCCTTCCGCCTGGCGCGATCGTTCGACGAAGCCGCCAGCAACCGGGGGGAGGCGGCGTTCGCCCGCGCCATGACCGCGGTGGTGAAGTACTGGGTGTGCAAGATCGCGCCGCCGCTGCTCTACGAGGCGATGGAGTGCCTGGGCGGCAACGGCTATGTCGAGGAAGCGCCGCTGGCGCGCTACTATCGCGAGGCTCCGGTCAACGCGATCTGGGAAGGCTCCGGCAACGTCATGGCGCTCGACGTGCTGCGCGTGCTCGCCCGCGGCCCCGGCCTTTTCGACGACGTGCTCGCCGTCATCGAGCGCGACCTCGGCCAGAGCGGGCCCGGTACCACGGGCGTGCTGCGCGCCGCCATGCAGGTGGCGAGTTCGGACGAGGGATCCGCGCGGATCCTCACCGAACAGCTCGCGCTTTCCGCCGCCGCCGCCGAATTGCGCCGGCTCGGCGCCGGGCGGATCGCCGACGCCTTCATCGAGACCCGCCTCGCCGGGCAGTGGCGCGGCACATACGGCATGCTCGATGCCCGCCACGACGCCCGGCTCATCGTCGACACGCTCTATCCGGCGAACTGAGCCGAGATCGCCAGCACGGCCGGGATGCTCAGGAAAGACACGACGGTCTGCAGCGTCGTGACCGCCGCGTAGAGTTCGGCGTCGCCGCCCATCTGGCGGGCGAGCAGATAGCCGTTCATCGCGGTCGGCACGGCGGCGCAGAGGGCGAGGTACTGGAGCTGCATGCCGGAGAGGCCCAGCCCGACCGCGATGCCGACGAGAAGGGCGGGGAAGACCGCCAGCTTGAGGATGACCGGCAGCACCATGGCGAAACCCGGCCTCAGCAGGTCGCCCGGCCGCAGGCCGGCGCCGATGACGACGAGGCCCATGCCGAGCGCGGCGCGGCCGACGAGATGGAGCGTTTCGGCGAAAGGCTCGTAGAGGCCGCCCGGAGCCAGCCTGACGAGCAGGGCAGCGAAGGAAGCGAGAATCAGCGGGTTGATCGCGATCTTGGCGAAAACGCTGCCCCAGCGGGCGCCGCGCTCGGAAAACCGTTCGAGCACGAAGATCGAGGCGAGGTTGATCGGGATGATGATCACCGCCATGACCAGCGCCACGACCGCGCTTCCCTCCGGCGGGAAGATCTTTTCGGCAATGGCGAAGGCCATGAAGCCGTTCCAGCGCAGCGACGTCTGGAACACCGACGAGAACTGGCCGGCGGAGACGAGGCCGGCGGCGCCGAACACCTTCCAGCACACGAACAGCACGACGCACATGAGGACGATCGAGGCGGCCAGCGCGATCATCATGACGTCGAGGGAAAGCCCGGCGAAATCGGCCTCGGAGATCGTGACGAAGAGCAGCGTCGGATAGAGGAACCAGTAGCCGAGCTTTTCGAGGCCCGGCCAGGTCGCGTCGTCGAAGACGGGCGCGCGGCGCAGCATGTTTCCGACCAGGATCAGCAGGAAGATGGGGAGGATGCTCTCGAAGGTGGCGGTCATCTCAGGCTCCGGACCCCGAACCCCGACGCCGATCACGCAAGAGTGAGGATTGCGGGCGGCCGCCCGGTGGAAACCCGGCGGGTGGTAGGCGTTGGAGGACGCGCTGTAAAGCGGGGAAGGGCGCGGCGTTAACCTTAACAATTGGTTTCCATTGCGGGCGGCCCGGTTAACCGTCACCTTCGAAACCAAGCGAGCCTGGATTCGATGCGGCCTATCCTCACCCCCTTTCTGGCGTTGTACTGGACGGCGGCGTTCGCCGTGCTGGCCATGGTGGCCGTCAACGGCGGTGACGCGGGAACGAGCCGGGTGATGCACATGGCCGGGCTTTCCTCTGCCAACCTGCCCGCGGGCGCGGTCGCCGCGACCGTGCTGGCCTTCGGCCTCGCGCTGATCGCGGCGCTGTTCCTGTGGGCCTTCGTGCAGGGCGTGCTGGACAGCCGCATCGGCGCCGAAGACAGCGAGGCGGTGCTTCGCCTTTGCTTCGGCGGCGCGTTCGGAATGGCTGCTCTCCTTGCCGTCGCGGCAGCCGTCGGCGGCGCGGAAACGGGCCTGTCGGCGCCGACCGTGCTGATCGGGGCGCTGGCGGCTTCCTACCTCGCCATATCCGCGGAGCGCTGGATCTCGCACGCAATGGCCGCCGCGGCCGACGCGCCCGCGGACGGCGGGGCGCGGACGATGGCGGTAGACGCCGCCCGCCAGGCGCTGCTCTCGCGCCCTGTCGGCCGGGAAGTGGCGCAAGGTCCTGGAGATCCGCTGTGAAGTACGTGTTCGCCGTCTGGGCCACGCCGCTCGTGCTGTTCTGGGGCTGGTACTTCCTGTCGCTGAACGACATGCACTTCGGCTACATCATGCTGACGCGGCAGGCGCACGACCTGATCTTCCAGCTCTACGGGCAGATGATCGGCATGGATCCGCAGGCGATTCCGATGCTGGTCGCGCAGGCCTGCATCTTCGACACCGGCTTGATCGTGGCGATCTGGGCGTTCCGCCGCCGCCGCGAGATCAGGGCCTGGGCGACCGAGGCGCTGGTCCGCTTCCAGCCGGCCCTAGCCTCCGCCGAGGCCGTGCAGACGGTCGAGGACGCCCTGGAGAATGAAGGCCGCCGCCGCGGAATCGATCCGCGTCCGGCGTTTCTTGCGCGAGACGTCCATCTCGATCAGCGCCCGTTCGGCGGCTACCGTCGACAGCCTTTCGTCCCAGAAGGCGAACGGCAGGCCTGACAGCCGCTCCATGTTGCGCACGAAGGCGCGCGAGGTCTGCGCACGCGGTCCTTCCGAACCGTCCATGTTGACCGGCAGCCCGATGACACAGGCGCCGACCCTGTCGCGGGCGAAAAGAGCCAGAAGGGCCTGCGCGTCGAGCGTGAACTTCTTGCGCAGGATGACCGGGCGCGGGTGGGCGAAGGAAAGGCCGGCGTCCGACACGGCGACGCCGATCGTCTTGTCGCCGAGATCGATGCCGGCCAGCGTCCTGCCGTCGTGCAGGTGGTCGGCGAGTTCTTCGATGCGCACCGTCGGCACGTGATTTCCGTTCTCTCGGGTCCGCGTCTCTTTGACAGCGGCGTAGGGCGTTCTATCCTCGCAGCGACGAGAAATCGAGGAGCACCCCCAATGAAAGTGACCTGGTACGGCCATTCCGCATTCCGTATCGATTCGGGCGACGCGTCGATCCTGATCGATCCCTTCCTGGCCGGTAACCCGTCCTGGAAGGGCGGATGGGAAGGGCCGGCGAAAGGCGTCACCCACGTGCTGATCACGCACGGCCACGACGACCATGTCGGCAGCGCCGCCGACATCCTGAAGGAGACCGGCGCGATGCTCGTCGCCAATTTCGAGATCTGCATGCACCTCGTCGGCAAGGGCGTCGACCAGGGCAGGATCAATCCCGGCAATACGGGCGGCACCGTCGACTGCGGCGGCTTCACCACGACCTTCGTCCAGGCGCTGCATTCGTCGTCGGCGTCGGGCGCGGGCGGTTCCAACACCTATCTCGGCAATCCCCTCGGGCTCGTCCTGCATTTCCCCGACGCGCCCACGGTGTATCACATGGGCGACACCGACATCTTCGGCGACATGGCGCTGATCAGCGAACTGCACGAGCCGAAAATCGGCATGGTGCCGATCGGCGACCGCTTCACCATGGGCGGCGCCGTGGCGGCGCTGGCCTGCCGGCGATTCTTCCACTTCGACAAGGTCTTTCCGTGCCACTATGCCTCGTTCGGCATGCTCGACCAGACGGCGCAGAAATTCGTCGACGGCATGCAGGGATCGGGCACGAAGGTGGTCGCGGCGAAGGTCGGCGCCGCGGTCGAGGTCTGATGGAACATACAGGGGGCAGGTCATGACTTTCAGCAGAATCTTCGCGGCCACGGCATTGTTGGCCTCGACCGGCGGCGCGCTCGCCGACGACTTCATCTCGGGCGTCTATCTACAGTCAGAGGAACTCTGCCAGCAGGCGAAGACGGAGACGATCCAGGCGGTCATCGAGGCCGGTAACGTGCTGCTGACCGCGCGCGGCATCGAGGGCATCGAGTTCAATTGCGAGTTCATCGAGGTGAAGAAGGCGACGCGCGCGCCGGCCTGGCTGGTCCATGCGATCTGCCAGGAGCCGGGCTACGTCTTTCCCGACGTGCTCTCGGTGACGCAGCTGAGCCCGACGCAGATCGACGTGGTCTCCGTCGTCGGTCCGGGCGACGACGCGATGCCGACGAACACGGCGAGCTATCAGTTCTGCGAGGGCGTCGCCGCGCCGTAGGGCGCCGGGCCGCCGATCCGTCCTCATCCGAGTTGCGCGCCGTCCGCCGCGCGGCTATAGGCCGGACATCGATCCAGCCCGGCCAGCCGGAGGTTTTGCCATGTCCGTCGACCTCGACACCGTCAAGCGCGTCGCGCGCCTCGCCCGCATCGCGGTCGACGCGGAGGACGCCGAGCGCATGACCGGCGAACTCAACGCCATCCTCGGCTTCGTCGAGCAGCTCGACGAGGTCGACGTCTCGGGCGTCGAGCCGATGACCTCGGTCATCCCGATGGCGATGAGGAAACGGCAGGACGCGGTCACCGACGGCGGCAAGGCGGACGACATCGTCGCCAACGCGCCGGCCACCGACGAGAATTTTTTCCTCGTGCCGAAGGTGGTGGAGTAGGCCGTGACCGTCACGATCGCCGTCGAGACGCCATTGCAGGACGATGTGCGCGCGCTGGTGGCCGATCTCAACGCCACCATGATCCCGCTGACGCCGCGGGAATTCCAGTTCCAGCTGACCGTCGAGCAGATGGCGGAGCCGTCGGTGACGCTGTACGTCGCGCGCGACGGCGCGGGGCGGGCGGTCGGCATGGGTGCGCTGAAGGACCATGGCGGGCTCGGCGAGGTGAAGCGCATGTACACGCTGCCCGAAGTGCGCGGCCAGCGCGTCGGCTCGGCGATCCTCCAGCGCATCGAGGCGCTGGCGCGGGACAAGGGCCTGTCGCGCCTGGTGCTGGAAACCGGCGAGGCGCCCGGCTTCGAGCCGGCCTATCGCGTCTACGAGCGCGGCGGCTTCGAACGTTGCGGCGCCGTACTCGACTACCCCGATTCAGGCTTTTCAAGATTTTACGAGAAGAAGCTCGACCGATGACCGAACTGACCCGCCTGACGATCGCCGAAGCCCGGACAAAACTGCGCACCCGGGAATTCACCGCGTCCGAGCTGACGGAGGCCTATCTCGCCGCGATCGACCGCGCCAATCCGGCGCTCAACGCCTATATCGCGGTCACCCACGACACGTCGCGGGCGATGGCAAAGGCGTCCGACGCGCGGCTCGCCGCGGGTGAGGGCGGGGCGCTGGAAGGCATCCCGCTCGGCATCAAGGACCTGTTCGCGACCGAAGGAGTCCACACGCAGGCGTGCAGCCACGTGCTCGACGGATTCAAGCCGCGCTACGAATCGACGGTCACGGCGAATCTCTGGGCCGACGGCGCCGTCATGCTCGGCAAGCTGAACATGGACGAGTTCGCCATGGGCTCGTCGAACGAGACGTCCTACTACGGGCCGGTGGTCAACCCGTGGCGCGCCGAGGGCTCCAACCTCGACCTCGTGCCCGGCGGCTCGTCGGGCGGCTCGGCGGCGGCGGTCTCGGCCTTCCTGTGCGCCGGCGCGACGGCGACCGATACGGGCGGCTCGATCCGTCAGCCGGCGGCCTTTACCGGCACGGTCGGCATCAAACCGACCTACGGGCGCTGCTCGCGCTGGGGCATCGTCGCCTTCGCCTCCTCGCTCGACCAGGCCGGGCCGATCGCCCGCGACGTGCGCGACGCGGCGATCCTCCTGAAATCGATGGCCTCGGTCGACGCCAAGGACACGACGTCGGTCGACCGGCCGGTGCCCGACTACGAGGCCGCGCTCGGCCGTTCGGTCCGGGGCATGAAGGTCGGCATCCCGAAGGAATACCGGGTCGACGGCATGCCGGCCGAGATCGAGGCACTATGGCAGAAGGGCATCGCCTGGCTGAAGGACGCCGGCGCCGAGATCGTCGACATCTCGCTGCCGCACACGAAGTACGCGCTGCCGGCCTACTACATCGTCGCCCCGGCGGAGGCCTCGTCGAATCTCGCCCGCTACGACGGCGTGCGCTACGGCCTGCGCGTGCCCGGCAAGGACATCGTCGACATGTACGAGCAGAGCCGCGCCGCGGGCTTCGGCCGCGAGGTCAAGCGGCGCATCATGATCGGCACCTACGTTCTCTCCGCCGGCTACTACGACGCCTATTATCTGCGTGCGCAGAAGGTCAGGACGCTGATCAAGCGCGACTTCGAACTGGCCTTCGAGGCCGGCGTCGACGTCATCCTGACGCCGGCGACGCCCTCGGCGGCGTTCGGGCTGGCCGACGAGGACATGAAGGCCGACCCGGTCAAGATGTACCTGAACGACGTCTTCACCGTGACGGTGAACATGGCCGGGCTTCCGGGCATCGCGGTGCCGGCGGGGCTCGATTCGCGCGGCCTGCCGCTCGGCCTGCAGCTGATCGGGCGGCCGTTCGACGAGGAGACGCTGTTCCAGACCGCGCATGTCATCGAACAGGCCGCCGGCCGCTTCAAGCCCGAGCCCTGGTGGTGAGCGTTGACCGGCGGGACCGATCGCGAGCCGCCGGAGCTCGAGGCGTTCCGCCGAACCCGGGCCCGCTTCGAGGCCGGCGCCGAAACGCGGCCGAGCCGGATCGGCATTCTCGAGACCGCTGACGGCCTCGGCATCTACAATCCGTCGAGACGATCCTGGCCGCTGCTGGCCTTCCTCGTCGTGTGGCTCGCCGGATGGGCCGCAGGCGAAAGCTTTGCGCTGTCGCAGATCGTCGGCGCGCCTTTGCCCGTCGTCGCCTTCCTGGCGATCTGGGGCTCGCTGTGGACCCTTGCCGGCGTCGGCGTGACCGCGGTCGTCCTGTGGCTGCTCGGCGGCGCCGAGGTTCTCTTTCTCACCGACGGTTACCTGGTGCGCGAGATCCGCTTCTTCGGCCTGGTCCGGCGGAAGGTCGTGCCGATCGATGCGATCACGGACCTCCACGTCGCCGCAAACGTCCGCTCGGCCAATCCGACGCGGCTCGGCAAGGTCCACTTCAACGCCGCCGGAAAACCGACGAGCTTCGGCATCGGCTTCGCCGACGACGAGGCGAAGGCCGCGGTCGCCGCGATCCGGGACTACCTTTCGCGCAAGACGCCGAGCGCCGGGGAAAGCGCACAAACCCCGCGGTGACGCCCGTCGCCGGCGTTCCAAGAAACGCGGCCGTCAACGGCTGGGAAAGGCTGCACGGATGCGTTCGATCGTCGAGCGGCGTTCCCGTTCGAACGTCCTCGCTTGCGCGAATTTGCTGGCGTTGGCGGCGATCGAGCGGCAGGCGTCGTCGTTGGCCTGGCACCAGGCGATCTTCTCGGCGAGGTCGGACATGTCGGCTTCGACGGGGACGAAATGCGTCCACGGCAGGAGATCCTCGTAGTACCACTGGCGAAAACCCCAGGGTGAGGCGATCTTGATCACGCAGCAGCCGTAGAGCATGCGGATGAAGAGGTTGGAGAAGGCGTTGGCGTTGCCGTCGACGTCGATCGCGAATTTCCGCCCGAGCCACGCCGATTCGTCAATGAATCCAGCGGCGATTCCGGCCGACCGATAGGATTCGGCGATCTTTTCGGGCCATCGGGAGCCAACTGCGAAGGCGATGTCCGTTCCGGGGATGTCGCGCGCGATCAGGCACATGCGAACCCGTTGAATCAGCTCGGAATCCTGCGGCGACATCGTCTCCGTCATGACCTCGCCGCTGCCGCTGCGGTTGCCGCGCCAGAGCACGACCGGGTCGCGAGCCTCCCAGGGTGGCGCGGAAGCCCCGCGGGCGCGCTCGGCGGCGTAGCCGCGCTTGCCGTAGAACCCGCGGTCGGGGACGAGGATGGTCCCTTCCTGGTTCGAGCAGAACGCCAGGATCGGCCCGGCCTCCTGTGCCATGTCGTTGAAATCGCAACGATAGATGCCGGGAGCGACGGCCGGGTCGGACAAAAGGTCGACGAACACGCCCGCCCGCCGCCACAATCCCGAAAAGATCCGGCGCTGCGACTTCAGCGCCACCATGTCGAGACCAACCCTCAGCCGCCCGCGCGCGCTCTTCTCGATGACGAGCGCGGACGAATCGCGTTCGCCGCTGTCGCGGATCCCGACCGGCTGGCGTGCGATCGCCCCGAGCTTCACGGCGAGCACACCCGACAGCAGCGGCGCGAACGCCACGTGCAGGGAGGTCGACAATCCGGGCGAAAGCTTCACGAAGGGGAAGGCCAGTAGAGAGGACGGACCGCTATCATCGAAAGACCCGCGCTTGTCAATCGCGCGCAGCGGTCGCGGTCGGCGGGGCGGCGGAACGCGGAGAGACGACGATGTTCTTCTATCTGTCGAAAGCCTTCTGGTTCTTCATCCAGCCGCTCAACCTGTCGATCTTCCTGCTGCTGGCGGGAGCGGTGCTCGCAGCCCTCAGGCTGAAGCGCCTGGGAGGCGCGACGGCCGCGGCGGCGGTAGTCCTCCTCCTCCTGTGCGCCTGGACTTCCGTGGGAGCCCTGATGCTCAATCCGCTGGAGGAGCGCTTCGCCCGACCGGCCGCGCTGCCCGCGCGCGTCGACGGGATCGTGGTGCTTGGCGGCGGCTTCGAGGGCGCGATCAATCTCGTGAGGGGCGGCTACGACCTGAACAGCGGCGGCGACCGCTTCGTCGAGGCAGCCGTGCTGGCACGTCGGTTCCCCGACGCCCGCGTGCTGATCTCGGGCGGCACGGGCACGCTCGTTCTCGAGGGCGAGGGAGACGCCGACACCGCCCCGCGGCTACTCACGGCGCTCGGCGTCGAGCCGACGCGCCTCATCCTCGAGAACCGTTCGCGCAACACCTATGAAAACGCGCTGTTCTCGAAGGAGATGGCAGATCCCAAGCCTGGCGAAACCTGGCTCCTGGTGACCTCGGCCTTCCACATGCCGCGGTCCGTCGGGCTGTTCCGCAAGGTGGGATTCGCGGTCCTCCCGTGGCCCGTCGACTACCGCACGTCGGGCGAGGAGGGGATCGGCCTCTTCCGCGACAATCCGGCCGACTCGCTGCAGACGGCGACGATGGCGGTGCGCGAGTGGATCGGGCTGGTCGCCTACTGGCTCGCGGGGCGCATCGATCAGCCGTTGCCGGGACCGGGCTAGAGCATTTTCGTTGAATGCGGAGTCGGTTTGAGGATTCACGCGGGCGGCC
>CALFXR010000096.1 GCA_937958475.1 uncultured Mesorhizobium sp.
GGAGCGCGCGGCCGCAATTCGCGCAATGACGCCGAAGGGCGTGACGCAGACCGATTCGGTCGAGATCATCCGCGAGATGCGGGACGAACGCGATCGTGCGCTGGACAGTTGATGCTTCCGTGGCACTGAAATAGATCATCGCCGAAGACGGAGTGCAGGAACGAGGCGGCTCCTGTTAGCAAACGACGAGTTAATCGCACTGAAGTCTCTCATGGGCGAAATGGCCAGTACTCTCAGGACGAAGATCGATCAGGCCAAGATCGCGCCAAAGGCGCGGAGTTTTTTTTGAGGCCGAATGGCTGACGTCTGCAAACTCACACAACGATCCGGAAGGTTTGTGAAATCGCACTTACTTCCGCGTGCATTGACGCGTGCGGGCAGGACGAAGGGTGAAATGCTAATTGAGATGGGCCCAGAGATCCCTGTGCCCTTCAATAGAGCGGACAGCTGGTACGATCGAAGGTTGGTTACGGCTGAGGGTGAGAAGATTCTTGAGCGGCACGATACAGCTGGTATCGAAGAGCTTCGTCGTTCTGGTCTTGTTTGGAGCTCTCAGCAGCATGACAGGATAATTATTGAAAATCCGGACGAGACAGGATTGGGGGTAAGCAGAGTAATTTCGCGACATCCAAAAAGATTGCGTCTCTTTATATTGAGCCTTCTATGGCGTGCCGCCGCGACCGATTTTGCGGACTTCTGTTATGTGCGCCTCCAAGCGAATGACCTTGAGTATCTGCGTTGTTTGGTTTTCAACGGCGAAGTTGGGGAAGCCAGCGAGTTTCCGATTTTCTTCTTAAGTCTGATCGCTCCAGGTAAGCCGCACAATCACACCCCAATACGCCAACGCTATGGGGAAGGGGCTAGCGCGATTGAACTTTTCAGATTCTATTTTGACGGTCTTATCGCCTTTGTGGGAGATCGAATGGCTCCTCGTGAGTTCGTTCGAGAGCTTCGCCCGTATTTCGTAGGTTTCGACAAGGAGTTTCTGATCATGGCGCGACCATTCGAGGGGTCACGTCAAGATCGAGATTTAGTCGACATGATGATTAAGGCGCATGGTGCGAGGGGATGACTCTCGCTTGGAGATTACATAGGACAAACCATGGTTGAACTCACCCTCCCCAAGAACTCGCAGATCCGTCAGGGCAAGACTTGGCCGAAGCCGGAAGGCGCGACCAACCTGCGCGAATACCGGATCTATCGCTGGTCGCCCGACGACGGCGAAAACCCGCGCATCGACACCTATTTCGTCGACATGGACGATTGCGGGCCGATGGTGCTGGACGCGCTGTTATGGATCAAGAACAAGGTCGACCCGACGCTGACGCTGCGCCGCTCGTGCCGCGAGGGCATCTGCGGCTCCTGCGCCATGAACATCGACGGCGGCAACACGCTCGCCTGCACCAAGGGCATGGACGACATCCACGGCGTCGTGAAGGTCTACCCGCTGCCGCACATGCCGGTGGTCAAGGACCTCGTGCCCGACCTCACCACCTTCTACGCCCAGCACCGCTCCATCGAGCCGTGGCTGAAGACGGTGTCGCCCGAGCCGGCCAAGGAATGGCTGCAGAGCCACGAGGACCGCGCCAAGCTCGACGGGCTCTACGAGTGCATCCTGTGCGCCTGCTGCACGACGTCGTGCCCGAGCTACTGGTGGAACGGCGACCGCTATCTCGGCCCGGCGACGCTCTTGCAGGCCTATCGCTGGCTCATCGATTCCCGCGACGAGGCCACCGGCGAGCGCCTCGACAACCTCGAGGACCCGTTCCGCCTCTACCGCTGCCACACCATCATGAACTGCGCGCAGACCTGCCCGAAGGGCCTCAATCCGGCCAAGGCGATCGCCGAGATCAAGAAGATGATGGTGGAGCGGAGGGTCTGACGGGCGGCGCCGGTGACACCCCGAACCCGATGACCATGACCGACAGCCTCCCCCTCCTCAACGCCCTCGAAGCCCGCGTGCTCGGCTGCCTGATGGAAAAGCAGCTCTTGACGCCCGACGTCTACCCGCTGTCGCTGAATTCGCTGCAGTCGGCGACCAACCAGAAGACCTCGCGCGAGCCGGTCATGGCGCTGGAGCCTGCCGACATCAACCGGACGCTGAAGTCGCTGGAGGAAAAGGGCCTGGCGCGGCGCATGATGGCCTCGCGCGTCGACCGCTGGGAGCAGACCGCGTCGCGCAAGTTCAGCCTGACCACGCCGCAGAGCGCGCTGGTCGCCATGCTTCTGCTGCGCGGTCCGCAGACGCTGAACGAACTGCACACGCGAACCGAGCGCATGGCGAATTTCGCTTCCGACGACGCGGTGCGCACCGAACTCGACATGCTGATCGGCAAGCGGCCGCCGCTGGTCAAGGAGATCGGCCGGGCGCCGGGCCAGCGCGAGGACCGCTACGCCCACCTTCTGTGCGGCGACGTCGAGGCGAGTGCGGCCGCGCCGGTCCATGTCCGCGCCCATTCGCCGTCGCCCGACGCGCTCGCCGCACTGGAGGAACGCGTCCGCGTCCTCGAGGCGAAGATGGCCGAGCTGCTGGCGCGCCTGGGCGACTAGGCACTCACCCGCGACCGAAGACCGCGCCTCGGATCCTCCCCTGCGGAGCGGGGGGTGAGCAGCCGGTTTGCCGAAGGCAAATCCATCGTGCCGGTGGCACGATGGAAGGCCGGCGAACGCCGGGACGCTGCGAAGCAGCGGGGACCTGGCCGGCAGGTACCATGCGAAGCATGGTGGAGGGGGCGGCCTCAGCCCCTCTTCACCCGTTCCGCCGCGAGCGCCCGCGCCACCGCGTCCGGCGTGCGCCCTTCCGCCTCGGCCCGGTCGAAGATCGCGGCGAGCGTCGCCGGGATGCGCGCCACCTTCTCCAGTACCGCCCTGCGGTCGTAGCCGTCGGGAGCGAGTTCCGCCGCGACGTTGATCAGGCCGCCGGCATTGATGACGAAGTCGGGCGCATGGAGCACGCCGCGCGCGGCGAGCCGCCCGGCGTCCTCCGCCGTCGCCAGCTGGTTGTTGGCGGCGCCGGCGACGATGCCTGCGCGGATCTCCGGGATCGTCCCCGCCGAAAGTACGCCGCCGAGCGCGCGGGGCGCGAAGACGTCGGCGTCGGCCGCGTGAATGCGCCCCGGCTCCGCCACCGCGGCGCCGAACATGGCCGCGGCCTTTTCGGCGCGACCGCGGTCGAGGTCGGCGACGATCAGCCGCGCGCCTTC
The DNA here is from genome assembly GCA_937958475.1 of uncultured Mesorhizobium sp. Lineage (GTDB taxonomy): Bacteria > Pseudomonadota > Alphaproteobacteria > Rhizobiales > Rhizobiaceae > DUSC01. Next base: position 3,204 of record CALFXR010000096.1, read on the forward strand.
GCCGTGCAGCGCCGCGGCGAGTGCCCGGCCGACCGAGCCGAGCCCCTGGACGGCGACGGTGAGCCCCTCGACGCTTGCTGAACCGCGTTGGCGGCGCAGCGCCTCCTTCAGCCCGAGGAAGACGCCGCGCGCGGTGAAGGGCGAGGGATCGCCCGAGCCGCCGCGCGTCGTGCCGGCGACGTTCGGCGCGCGCTGGCCGAGGAAGTCGGCGTCGGCCAGCGTCATGCCGACGTCCTCGGCCGTGTAGTACTGGCCGGCCAGCGCGGTCAGCATCTCGGCATAGGCCTCCAGCAGTTCCGGCGTCTTGTCCTTGCGCGGGTCTGCCATGATCACCGCCTTGCCGCCGCCGAGCGGCAGACCGGCCACCGCCGCCTTGTCGGTCATGCCGCACGACAGGCGCAGCGCGTCGGTCAGCGCCGCATCGAAGCTCTCGTGCGGCCAGATGCGCGTGCCGCCGAGCGCCGGTCCGAGCGCGGTCGAATGCACCGCCACGATCGCGGTCAGGCCGCGCGCCTCGTCGCTGCCCAGCCAGACGCGCTCGTGCCCGTCATAGGCGCCGAGCGTGGCGGCCCGCGCCGTGATGTCGGTCAGCGAAAGGCCGGTTTCCACCGCCGGCAGTCGCAGCCGGCGCGTGTCGAGGGCATGCAGCATCGAAGTCCTCCCCGTCATGTCGACGGCCCGACGCGCCGTCGCATGGCGGCAGGTTCGGGCGGCGGGAGGCTAAACCGGAAGCGGGGTCATTTGGTTTCGAAGTTCGGCGCCCCGGCGACGTTACCTTGCGTCATCCGGGGCGTCCGTGTCGTAAAAGTTCGCGAAGGGTCCGCCTCAGCCGAGCCGGGCGTCGAGCGTCACGTTGATCGCGCCCAGCGCCTTCGACACCGGGCAGCCGGCCTTCGCCTTGTCGGCGAGTTCGGCGAACTTGGCCTGGTCGATGCCGGGCACCGTGCCGACCAGCGTCAGCGCGCTGCCCGTGATGCCGGTGCCGGGGATCAGCGTCACCACGGCCTTCGCCTCCAGCTTCTCCGCCGGCGTGCCGTTCTCGGCGAGGAAGTGCGAGAGCTGCATGGCGAAGCAGCCGGCATGCGCGGCGGCGATCAGCTCCTCGGGATTGGTGCCCGATTTGCCGCTCTCGTCCACGAAGCGCATCTTGAACGAGTAGGGCTGGCCCTTCATGGCGCCGCTCTGCGTATCGAGCGTGCCGGTGCCTTCCTTGAGGTTGCCTTTCCATATCGCGGTGGCGTGACGGTCCATTGGGGGGTCTCCTGATTGTCTTTCGGGCCCGGACGGGCCTTTGGGAACTATAGCGCTTTCGCCGCGCTCCGCCATGGCGGGCCCGTCCGTTGCGTCGTCGAGGCGCCGCGGCGGGCGAGGGTCCCTGTCTCCGATTTACCACGAGGCAACTCGAAGCTGCGAACGATGGCGGACAAACTCATGCCGCACTTGCGAAAGAGCCGGGGGTCGGGCAGGAACGATTTCGCAGTTGCAGCGTTCATTTCCTCTATCGTTTGCGTCAGCGAGAACCTCATGGATAACCCGCCGGTCCACAGGATCAGGCTTGCCTCCGAACAGGATGCGATCCGCTACTCCCTCGTCATCCCCATCTACAACGAGGAAGAGGTGCTGCCGCTGCTGCTGGCGCGCATCGGCGCGCTGATGGACAGGCTCGACGGGCGCTCGGAAGCGATCTTCGTCGACGACGGCAGCCGCGATCGCAGCGTCGCCGTCCTGCAGGAGGCGATGCTTGCCGAGCCGCGCTTCAAGCTGATCGAGCTGTCGCGCAACTTCGGCCACCAGATCGCCATCACCGCCGGCATGGACGCCGCGGCGGGCGAGGCCGTGGTCGTCATGGACGCCGACCTCCAGGACCCGCCGGAGCTCGTGCTCGACCTCGTGGAGAAATGGAAGGAAGGCTTCGAGATCGTCTACGCCAAGCGCATCAAGCGCGAGGGCGAGACCTGGTTCAAGCTGTTCACCGCGAACCTGTTCTACCGCCTGCTGGAGAGCATGACGCAGGTCAGGATCCCGCGCGACGTCGGCGACTTCCGTCTCGTCGGCCGCAAGGCGCTGGAAACGTTCAAGAGCATGCCCGAGCGCGACCGCTTCGTCCGCGGCATGTTCTCCTGGATGGGCTTTCGCCAGACAGAAGTCCTGTTCGAGCGCGCCGCGCGCGAGCATGGCGAGACCAAGTACCCGCTCGCCAAGATGCTCAGGCTCGCCACCCACGCCATCGTCAGCTTCTCGGAAAAGCCGCTGCGGCTCGCTTTGTGGAGCGGCCTCGCGGTCTCGGGGCTGGCGGTGCTCTACGCCATCTACGCGGTGTTCGCCTGGGCCTTCAAGGCCGACGTCATCAGCGGCTGGACGTCGACGGTCGTGGTGGTCTCCTTCCTCTCCGGCTTCAACCTGTTCATGACCGGCGTCATCGGCCTCTATGTCGGCGGCATCTATGCGGAGGTGAAACGGCGGCCGCTCTATGTCGTCGACCGGCTGACCGGCTTCGACCAGGCGATCCGAGCCGCCGCGCAGAGCCCGCGCACCGACATCGACGCCGCCCTGGAACGCAGGCACGGCTGATGGCGACGCTCTTCGACGGGTACAAGACGAGCTACGGCGACGTCGTCGAGCAGTCGATCAACTTCTCGGGCCTGAAGCACGACTTCTTCCTCGTCGCCAAGGCCGAATACCTCCGGCGCCTCGTCGCTGCGCGCGGCCTGCGCGAAGGCGGCCGGCCGGTTGCGGCGCTCGACGTCGGCTGTGGCATCGGCTCGCTGCATCCCTATCTCGACGGCATCTTCGACAGCATCGCCGGCTGCGACATCTCCGGGGAATCGATCGAGCGGGCGAAGCGCGAGCGGCCCGGCGTCGCGTACACCGCTTATCAGCCGCCGCGCCTGCCCTATGCCGACGGCGCCTTCGACCTCGCCTTCGCCAGTTGCGTGCTGCATCACGTGCCGCCGGCTTCCTGGCATGATTTCCTCGCCGAGATGCGCCGCGTGGTGCGTCCCGGCGGCATCGCCTGCCTGATCGAGCACAATCCGCTCAATCCGCTGACGCGGCTCGCCGTGTTCCGCTGCCCGTTCGACGAGGACGCCGTCCTGCTCGGCGCCCGCACGGCGCGGCGGCTGATGCGCGCGGCCGGCTTCACCGACGTCGAGAACGAGCACATCCTGCTCCTGCCCAGTGCCCGCCCGCTGGCGCAAAGGGTGGAGCGCGCCTTCTCCTCGCTGCCGCTCGGGGCCCAGTATGGCACCAGCGCCCGGGTCTGACGCTGTCGCACGCCGCCGCGCGGGAGCGGGGCTCGGAGCCGGGCTCGTCTCGCGCTTCGCCCTGGTCGGCCTCGGCGCGACGCTGCTCTACGCCTCGCTCGCGCTGCTGTTCTCGCAGATGGCGCTGGCGCCGGTCCAGGCGTCGGTTCTCGCCTATGCGGTGGCCACCGTGTTCTCCTATCTCGGCCAGAAGTTCCTCGCCTTCCGCTCGCCCGGCGCGCATCGCAGCGAGCTGCCGAAGTTCCTGGTGCTGACGGCCGTCGGTTTCGGCGTGGCCACGGCGATGCCGGCCGTCTTCAGCGGCCTGCTCGGTTTCCCACCCTACGTGCCGGTGGTCGCCACCTGCATCGTCGTGCCGCTGATCAACCTCTTCGTCCTCGACCGCTGGGTGTTTTCGGCGCGGCGGGAAGCGGCCTGACGGCTCAGCGTTCGGCGAGCTGGAACGACAGCAGCCGGATCGCCCGCAGCCGCGTCTCGCTGGTCAGCGGCGTCGGCTTCACCGCATCGGGATATTCGAGCGTGATCTCGGCCGCGCCGTCCGCCAGCACGGGCGGCAGCGCGAATTCCGCCGTCACCGCCTCGTCGCCCCCGGCGGCGGCCTCGCCCACCATCGCGCCGTCGGCTACCACGCGCACGCGCTGCGTGGTGCCGGCGGCCGCCGCCGCCCGGTCGAAGGTCAGACGCAGCGTCAGTGCCGATGCGCTGGTGGCGGCGATGCGCAGGCGCGACGACGTGCCGACCGAATGGGTGCCGTCGGCGACCGGTCCGTCGAGGCCGCAGACGCGGATCTTCGTCATCTGGTCGGCCCCGTCGGGACGGAACGAGACGGTCGTGCCGAGCGTGTAGTCGCCCGGCACGTTGCGGTCGAGGCAGGTCGTCGTCCGGTCGAGATAGTAGGCGCGGTAGGTGGCGTCGACGTCGGGCGAAAGCGCCAGGGCAAGCACCGCGAGTTCGCCGAGCGCCAGCGCAGCGGCGCCGGCATAGGCCGCGGCGCGCAGCGGGGTGAGCCCGTTGGCGGCATCATACCAGGGCAAGGTGGCCTCCGATCCATGCGACGGTGAAGGCGTAGCAGCCGGCGAGGAAGAGCGGGATGGCGATCCACGCCAGCGGCCGCCAGCGCGCGATGATCTCGACGGCGGCGAGGCCGAGCGGGGCGAGGCCGATGGTGTAGCGCACAAGCGAGGCGAGCCCCGACGACAGCGGCAGCACGAGGCAGATCGCGGCAAACAGCGCGACGCCGAACCGGCGCCGCCAGGCGAGCCAGGCGGACAGCGCCAGCCCGGTGACCGCGGCGATGGCGTTCCACTGCGAGGAGGTCGGCGTCCAGCCGGCCTTCGGGAACTTGGTCAGCCCGTCCCACAGCCACAGCCAGGGCGGCGCCACGGCGCGGCCGAAGGGCCGCTGCACATGCGAGAAGGCCAGCCCGTCGCCCATGGTGAGATGAAGCGTCAGCATGTAGGCGAACAGCCCCGCCGGGGCGAGGAAGATGGCGATAAGCAGGTCCGGCCGGCCGAGCAGGTGGGCCGGGAAAGACAGCAGCGTGCCGCCGGCGCGCCGGTGGTCGAGGAACATCTGCAGGAAGATGACGAAGAAGATGAACACGCCGACGATGCGCGTCGCCGACAGCGCGGCGGCAAACAGCGCGGCGGCGAGATAGTTCGACCGCTGCAGCGCCGCCAGCACGCAGCAGGTGAGCAGCACGAACATCGGCTCGGTCATGAAGGTGGCGAAATAGACCGAGAACGGCCCGGCGAGCAGGAAGGCGCACCACAGCGCGTAGGCGCGCCGGTCGCGGCCGAGCAGCGGCCACGACACCAGGCAGGCGGCGAAGGTCGCGGCGAGCGAAGTCACGGCGGCGATCTGGATCACCGGCAGCGGGACGACCGCCGAGACGGCGGCCACGATCATCGGATAGAACGGGAAGAAGCCCCAGTTGCCGACATTGCTCGCCTGCGGCGTCGGGAAGCCGTCATAGCCTTCCTGGGCGATCCGCACGTACCAGTGGCAGTCCCAGTTGCACAGGCCCTGCGCATAGGCGGCGAAGCCGGCCTCGCCGGTCGCCGAGGCGAATGCGGCGTAGCGGATCGCGGTGCCCAGGATGAGGAAGAGCAGCGGCAGGCCGACGACCAGTGCGACGTTGCCGGGCGCCGCCGCGCGCGACGGCACCGCATTTTCGAGCGCCAAGAATGATCTCCGTCAAGAAATGGCCGATGGCCGACGTCCCAGGGCTTCACATATAGCGCAGCGATTGTGAAAGGAAGTCGACAACCGACGCCGCGGGCCCGCGCCGGACCGCGTCGTCAGATCGGCTCGCCCTTGAGCAGGCGCGGCGTCGCCTCGCCGAGGCCGGAGGCCTGGCGGATGAAGAAGTCCTTCAGCCGCGGCATGCGCTCGACCAGGCCCAGCCCGACGTCGCGTAGCGCGCGCAGCGGGCCGAAATCGTTGGAGAACATGCGGTTGAGCACGTCCGTCGTGATGCCCATCTGCACCGTGTCGAAGCGGCGCCAGCGCTCGTAGTCCTGCAGCACGTCGAGCCCGCCGATGTCGCGGCCGAGCCGGTCGGCCTCGACCACCACCTCGGCCAGCGCCGCCACGTCGCGGAAGCCCATGTTCAGCCCCTGGCCGGCGATCGGGTGGATGCCGTGGGCGGCGTCGCCGGCGAGCGCGAAGCGCGGCTTGACGAAATCGCGCGCCAAAGTGAGGCCGAGCGGCCAGGCGCGGGGTTTGTCCGCCACGGTGATCTCGCCGAGCTTCAGGCCGAAGCGCCGCTCGAGCTCGGTCTCGAAGACCAGCGCGTCGCCGGCGACCAGGCGGTCGGCGTCGGCGGTGCGCTCGGTCCACACGATCGACGAGCGGTTGCCCATCTTCTCGTCGGGCTTCAGCGGCAGGATGGCGAACGGGCCGGCGGGCAGGAAGTGCTCCTCGGCGCGGCCGTCGTGGGGGCGTTCGTGGGCGACGGTGCAGACGATGCCCGACTGGCCGTAATCCCAGTGCACGGTCTTGATGCCCGCCATGTCGCGCAGCCGCGACTTGACCCCGTCGGCGGCGACCAGCAGGCGCGTGTCGATGGTGACGCCGTCGGCGAGATGCACGGCGACGTGCTGCGGCCCCGTCTCGAAGGCGGCCACCGCCACGCCCTCGATGATGTCGATGCCGAGTTCGCCGGCGCGGCGGCGCAGCGCGCCGTTGAGCGTCCGGTTCGCCACCATGTGGGCGAAGGGTTCGCCGGGCGCCACCTCGCCGTCGAAGGTCAGGAACACCGGGCGCACCGGGTCGGCGGTGCGCGAATCGGTGACGACCATGTCGAGGATGGGCTGCGCCTCCGGCGCGATGTCGGCCCAGGCGCCGAGCCGATCGAGCATGCGGCAGGCCGCCGCCGCGATCGCCGAGCAGCGCCCGTCTTTCTGCCAGACGCCAGCGGGCGCGGCGTCGACAACGGCGACGCTGAGGCCGGGGCGCGCCTGGCGCAGCGCGACGGCGGCGGCCAGGCCGACATAACCGGCGCCGGCGATCAGCACGTCGATGAGGCTGCCCTGTCCGGGAGAAGCTTGCTGGTCCATCGCCGTCACCTCGTCGCGCCTTGACACCGTCCCGCGATCGGCTGAAACCGGCCCGGTGCGCAGCCGGGAACGCGATCGATGTCAGCCGCCATGCAGGAACTCCTTTCCATACTCGATCTCGAGGAGATCGAGCGCAACCTGTATCGTGGTCGCAGCCCGAAGACCACCTGGCAGCGGGTGTTCGGCGGCCAGACCATCGCCCAGGCCCTCGTCGCCGCCCAGCGCACCGTCCCCGACGACCGTCACGTACACTCCCTCCATGGCTATTTCATGCGCATCGGCGACACCACGGTGCCGATCGTCTACCAGGTCGACCGCATCCGCGACGGCGGCTCGTTCAACACGCGCCGCGTCGTCGCCGTCCAGCACGGCGAGGCGATCTTCTCGCTCGAGGCCTCCTTCCAGCTCGACGAGCCGGGGCTGGAGCACCAGTTCCAGGCGCCGCTGGGCGTGCCGGAGCCGGAGACGCTGGCCTCGCAGCGGGAACTGCTCGAGCGCGCCGACTACGTGCCCGAGGCGGTGCGCCGCTACTGGGCGCGGGAGCGGCCGCTCGACATCCGCCCGGTCAGCCTCGAGCACTACATCAGCCGCGAGAAGCTGCCGCCGCAACAGAACATCTGGATGCGCACGACCGGGGCCGCTCCGGCCGACCGCGCCCTGCAGGCCGCGGTGCTCGCCTACCTCTCCGACATGACGCTGCTCGACACGTCGACCTTCGCCCACGGCCGCGCCATCTTCGATCCCGATCTGCAGGTGGCGAGCATCGACCACGCCATGTGGTTCCACAGGCCGAACGCCCTCGACGGCTGGCTGCTCTATGCGCAGGACAGCCCCTCGTCGTCCGGCGCCAGGGGCTTCACGCGCGGCATGATCTACGCCGCCGACGGCACGCTGATCGCTTCGGTGGCACAGGAAGGTCTGATCCGCCTGCGCACCAAGGCGAAGAAGTAGGCAATTTTCGATTTTTGCACATTTTTTGTGCAATGCCTATGCTGCACCTGCGAAGAATGCCCCGCCGGTAGCGCCCGCTTTCATTGAATAACAACAAGTTAACAGTGGTTTCGTGCAACTGGCACGGAGCTTGAATCCCTATGCGTAATCACCGCCGCCTTCGGGTCGACGGCGATGTCACGGAAATCGCGGGGACCCGCAAAGCGAAAAGGGTGCAACCTTATGAAAATCGTGATGGCAATCATCAAGCCGTTCAAGCTCGACGAGGTGCGCGAAGCGCTCACCGCCGTCGGCATCCAGGGCCTGACCGTCACCGAAGTCAAAGGCTACGGGCGTCAGAAAGGACATACGGAAATCTACCGCGGCGCAGAGTATGCCGTGAGCTTCCTTCCCAAGATCAAGATCGAGGTCGCCGTCCCGGCGGATCTCGTCGACAAGGCCGTCGAGGCGATCTCCAGCTCGGCCAAGACCGGCCAGATCGGCGACGGCAAGATCTTCGTCTTCGGCATCGAGCAGGCCGTGCGCATCCGCACCGGCGAAACCGACACCGACGCGCTCTAGGCCCGGCACCAAGACTTCATGGAGAGTTTGATGAAATTTCCGACTTCACTCACGGCGGCTGCTAAGAGCGCATTGCTCGGCACCGCGACCCTCGGCCTGCTCGGAACGGCGGCCGCCTTCGCCCAGGAAGCCGCCGCCCCGGCCGCCGAAGCCGCTGCCGCGGCGCCGGTCATCGACAAGGGCGACGTCGCATGGATGATGACCTCGTCGCTGCTGGTCCTGTTCATGCTGATCCCGGGCCTCGCCCTCTTCTACGGCGGCCTGGTGCGCGCCAAGAACATGCTGTCCGTCCTCATGCAGTGCACCGTCATCGGTGCCGTGGTCATGATCGTCTGGGTCGTCTGGGGCTATTCCGTGGCCTTCGGCGGCGGCACCAGCCCGTTCTGGGGCGGCTTCGGCAAGCTCTTCCTCGCCGGCGTGACCGTCGATTCGACCGCCGCCACCTTCACCGACGGCGTCGTCCTGCCTGAATACGTCTTCATCGTCTTCCAGATGACCTTCGCCGCCATCACCCCGGCCCTGATCATCGGAGCCTTCGCCGAACGCGTGAAGTTCTCGGCGGTGATCCTGTTCGTCATCCTGTGGGTCACCTTCGTCTACTTCCCCATCGCCCACATGGTCTGGGATGCTTCCGGCTACGTCTTCGGCCTGGGCGCGATCGACTTCGCCGGCGGCACCGTCGTCCACATCAACGCCGGCATCGCGGCGCTCGTCGGCTCGATCATGATCGGCAAGCGCACCGGCTACGGCAAGGACAACATGGCGCCCCACTCGATGACGCTGACCCTGGTCGGCGCCGCCATCCTGTGGGTGGGCTGGTTCGGCTTCAATGCCGGGTCCAACCTCGAAGCCAATGGCGGCGCCACGCTGGCCATGCTCAACACCTTCGTTGCCACCGCCGGCGCCATCGTCGCCTGGGTCATCATCGAAGGCCTGATCCGCGGCAAGGCGTCGATGCTCGGCGCCGCATCGGGCATGATCGCCGGCCTCGTGGCCATCACGCCGGCCTGCGGTACGGTGGGCCCGGTCGGCGCCATCGTGCTCGGCGCCATCGCCAGCGCCGGCTGCTACTTCTTCGTGGCGGTCGTGAAGATCAGGATGGGCTACGACGACTCGCTCGACGTGTTCGGCGTGCACGGCGTCGGCGGCATCATCGGCGCGCTCGGCACCGGCATCTTCACCTCGCCGATGCTCGGCGGCACCGGCGCCGAAGACTTCTCGATCGGCTCGCAGTTCATGATCCAGCTCACCGCGGTCGTGATCACCATCGTCTGGTGCGGCGTCATCTCGGCGATCCTCTACAAGGTCGTCGACCTGATCGTCGGCCTGCGCCCGACCGTCGAAGCCGAGCGCGAAGGCCTCGACCTCACCTCGCACGGCGAAGTCGCATACCACTCGTGACACCCCGGCCGGCGGCTCCGCCGCCGGCCCGCATCCTCCCGTCGTGGCGCCTTCAGCAGCGGCCACACCTTCGAGGCCCGGCATCGCCCGGGCCTCTTTTTTCCTCGCAGCGCGGCGTCCGGCGCCCGCGGACGAAATCTCGTGCCCGGCCACGCGCTTCCGGCCGGACGAGCGGCGACGCAGCGGCGCGAAGCCCTTCCGGAAACCTCCGCCCGGCGTTCATCTGCCGTTGGTTTCGGCCCTGTAGTCGGCGACGACGCGTCTGATCGTGCGCGTGTGCACCCGAAAGCGTATCGCCACCGATGCCAGGGCCTCGCCGTCGTTGATCACCGCCGCGATCGCGGCGCTGCGCTGGTCGTCGGACAGGGCCGACGGCCGGCCGAGATGGCGCCCCGTCGAGCGGACGGCCTCCATGCCGGCGCGGGTCCGCTCGCTGATGAGGGAGCGCTCGAATTCGGCGAGCGCCGCCATCATGTGGAAGACGAGCCTTCCGCCCGCGGAGCTGGTGTCGATGTTTTCGGTCAGCGAGCGGAACTCGATTTCGCGCGCCGACAGTTCGTTGATCAGCGCCACGAGGTGGACGAGCGATCGCCCCAGGCGGTCCAGGCGCCAGACGAAAAGCATGTCGCACGGTCGCAGCGCGTTCATCGCGGCGCTGAGTCCCGGCCGGTCGGCCGATGCCCCGGAAAAGCCCCCGTCCGAGAAGATGCGGTCGCAGCCGGCCGCCTCCAGCGCGCTGATCTGCAGGGACAGGCTCTGTTCGACGGTCGATACCCGAGCATATCCGATCTTTCTTGTTGTCATGACGAACTGCCGGTCAATTCGCGTCGACTGCCGAATGAGCTTGGTAACCATGGAGGCCAAACGCGGTTCGAGTGATTGACAAAAGGGAACCCTTTTGTCGCGCGGCGGATTCCGCCGTGATCCACACCCACTCGCGGCATCACGTCCCATTTCCTACCAATAGTCGGCTCGGTTCTTATATAAGTAATGATGACGGAAGGGTTCCCTTTTGTCTTAGTTGTCACCTCTGATCGTTATGCATGATAACAATAATCGTATGTATTTTGTAGGTTGCTAAATTAGCTATACTTATAGCAGCGGAGATCCTCGAAACGGCCCGCAGCGGAGTGCCGGCGTGTCGCGCCGCCGGCGGGAAGGCGGCTCGTCATCTGGAATTGTTCGCATTCGCGGGGAGGGTGTAATGGCAGGACACGCAGGGATTTGGGAAAGGGTTGCACGTTTCGCGTGGTCTGAACGCGCAGACGAAAGCGCCGAATCCATAGTGAGGTTTTCGCTCAGCCGGGAATCCCGTGCGCAACTGGCAAGGAAAAGCTTTGTAAAAGTTCTGGCAGAGACGGGTTGCGAGGATATTAATCGTCAGTATAAACGATCTGGTTCTTGCAGAAGATTTACAATTGACGAGTACGCGTCTGTCATATTGCCTGCATCTTGCAATGAATTAATCTTCCAGTTGCATATGCGCGTCGGACCCAAGGTTCTTCTGGTGACCGACGACATAGCCGTCATGTCCGACTTTGTCAGACAGTATGCTCAGGCCCGCATGCACGGCCACAAAGACCTGCGAGCCATCCTGTGATCACGAAATCGCGGGTCCGGCGCGCGCCCGGAGTACCTCGCTCCGATGCTCGCGAATCGATTAGATATACTGTGTCTATATATACCCGTATCTACGTATACCGCGGTCTTCACGCGTTTCGAGGCGGGCGCTCGCCCCTGGATCGGGTGCCTCCTGAAAGGTGCCGCGGCGCTTCAGGCCGGCGGCGGGCGGCGGTGCCGAGTGTTGTCGCGCTCCGGGCCGCTTCGGCCGCCGGCGCATCGACATCCGGTTGAGCAGGGTCTCGGCGAAGCCCAGCGAGGAACGACAGGTGAGTCCGGACATGATCACGTTTGCGTTCCAGCCCATCGTCCAGGTCAGCAACGGCTGGTGCCCCTTCGCCTACGAGGCGCTTCTGCGCGGACCGAACGGCGAACCTGCCGGCGCCGTCCTTTCCGGCATTCCCGCCGCCGATATGCTCGCCTTCGATGCGGCCTGCCGCAGGCGGGCGCTGGAGCTGGCGCAGTTCCTCGGTCTGCGCGCGCGGCTGAGCCTCAATCTGACGGCCGAAGCGGTCGGGAGCTATCGGCACGGATTCCACGCGACCTTGCAGGCGGCCCGCGAGATGGGGTTCTCGACGTCGAGGCTCGTGTTCGAGCTTACGGAGCAGGCGCCGATCGCGGACCTCCGCCGGCTTTCGCGCTGGATGGCGGCGGCGCGCAACCGCGGCATCACGGTCGCCCTCGACGATTTCGGCGCGGGCCACGCCAACCTCGGCACCCTCCTGAAGCTGCGTCCGCACATCGTGAAACTCGACATGGACCTGATCAGGTCGATCGACGCCGACAGGGCCCGGCAGTCGCTGGTCGGGGGGATTCTGTCGGCATGCGAGGGTTTCGGCAGCCTGGTCATCGCCGAGGGTGTCGAGACCGAGGCAGAATATCGGAAGCTCTGCGAAATGGGTGTCCGCCTGATGCAGGGTTTCTATCTCGGCCGGCCGCAGATCGCGTCGCTGCCGCAGGCCATACGGCCGATGCCACAGTTCGAGGGCGCCGAATGAACGGGCGATCCGCCCGGCGGCCCCTGCGAGGTCTGAAGGGAACCCACCATGGCTGACAGGAAGAAGGTGCCCGCCATCGCCCCGCCCGAGGACGTCGGGCCTTCCGATCCCGGATATCTGCGCCAGTGCGGCTTCGCGCTGGAGCCGTCCATCCATCGCCTGATCGAGATGGCGGTGGGAGCGGGCTGGGCGCGCAACTCCGTGCTCCTCGCCGTCGTGCTCGAGACGGAGCGCCAGGCGCGCGCCACCCCGCTCGGACCGGGGGCAGCCGGCGACGGCTTCACCGAGGACGACCTCGTCGACGGCGAGGAACCCCTGGACGACGAACCTCTGGACGAAGACCCCGACGACGGTTGCGGCGGAGCCGCCCCGGCAAGGCCGGTATGCCTGCACTGAGTTCCGCCCGCCGGGCCGGTCTCGTCCGGCCGGTCCCTTCCGGCCGATCCAGTCCGACCGGTTTCATCCTCTCGCCGCGGCGCCCTGCCGGCGCGTCTCGCGTCGCGTCCATGGTTAATGCCGCCTTAACCTTCCCCCCGATAGACTCCATGCGATTCCGCCGGCTCCGTTCGGAACCGACGGCGGTCCATTCGCTCACGGGGTTTCGGGCATGCGTTCAGGGACAACTGCGCAGCTAACGCTGTCGGGGCGCGAGCGGGGTCTGCACGCCTTCACGCTCCGCCAGGTGCGACGTCTCGCCGGCATCGGCCTGTTCGCCTTCGTCGCCTTCGCGCTCGCCAGCCTCGGTACGTGGAACGTTGCCGATCCGAGCTTCAGCCACGCGACGGCGAACGCCGTCACCAATGCCATGGGTTATCCGGGCGCCGTCTTCGCCGACCTCGTCATGCAGTTCTATGGCCTCGCGGCGGTGGTCGGCCTTGTCCCGGCCGTCGCCTGGGGCATCTTCCTGGTCTCGGCGAACGGCGTGGACCGCATGCCGCGCCGGCTGGCCGCCTGGTTCGCCGGGTCCGTCCTCGTCGCCGGCGTGGCCGGCTGCTTCGCGCCGCCGCAGACCTGGCCCCTTCCCACCGGCCTCGGCGGCGTTCTCGGCGACATGGCGCTGCGCCTGCCGGCGTTGCTGATCGGCGCCTATCCCTCCGGCTTCGCCTCGATCGTCGTCGGCATTGTCTTCGCGGCGCCTGGCCTCGGGCTGCTCGCCTACGGCGCCGGCCTGCTCGGTCGCCGCCGCCTCGCGGCGGACGGCGAGGAAGACGCGCAGGTCGCCGGGCAGGACGACGACGACGAGGGCGACGAGGGCATCCTGGCGCTCGGCGCCCTGGTTCACTGGTGGCTGTCGGCGCGCGCCTTCGTGCGCCGCAACTTCAGCCGCCTCGCCGCCGAGAGGCCCGTCCTGCGCCGCGCGCCGGAGCGCCGGGAGGCTGATTTCGACTTGCCCGCCGAGCGGCGCGTCCCGGCGCCCGTGCGGGGCAGGGTGGAGCCCGAGTTCGAGGCCGGCCGCGCCGCGGCCGCCCACGATCTCGACGAGCCGCCGTTCGACGACGACGATTCGCTCGACGATGCCGCCGAACCGGCGCGTGCGCCGCAGGCCGCGTCGCGCCAGGCGGCGCCGCGTCCCGCCGAGAGCGCCCGCGTCGCCACGCCGGCGCCGCGTCCGGTCCAGGGCGCGCGGGTCCAGCGCGAGGCGCAGGCGTCGCTGATCGGCTCGGGCGCCTTCGAGATGCCGACGCTGCACTTCCTCTCCGAGCCGAAGAACGTGGTCCGCGACGCCAGCCTGTCGAAGGACGCGCTGGAACAGAACGCCCGCCTGCTCGAAGGCGTGCTCGAGGATTTCGGCGTCAAGGGCGAGATCATCCACGTCCGCCCCGGCCCGGTCGTCACCCTCTACGAACTCGAGCCCGCGCCCGGCATCAAGTCTTCCCGCGTCATCGGGCTGGCCGACGACATCGCCCGCTCGATGAGCGCCATCGCCTGCCGCGTCGCCGTCGTGCCCGGCCGCAACGCCATCGGCATCGAGCTGCCCAACGCCAGGCGCGAGACCGTCTACCTGCGCGAGATTCTCGCCTCCCGCGACTTCGAGCAGACCAAGGCGCGCCTGGCGCTGGCGCTCGGCAAGACCATCAACGGCGAGGCCGTCATCGTCGACATCGCCAAGATGCCGCACGTGCTGGTCGCCGGCACCACCGGCTCGGGCAAGTCGGTCGCCATCAACACCATGATCCTGTCGCTGCTCTACCGGATGACGCCGAAGGAGTGCCGCCTGATCATGATCGACCCGAAGATGCTGGAGCTCTCCGTCTACGACGGCATCCCGCATCTGCTCACGCCGGTCGTCACCGATCCGAAGAAGGCGGTCGTGGCGCTGAAGTGGACGGTCCGCGAGATGGAGGACCGCTACCGCAAGATGTCGAAGGTCGGCGTGCGCAACATCGACGGCTTCAACGCCCGCGTCGCCGCCGCCCAGCAGAAGGGCGAGACGATCACGCGCACCGTGCAGACCGGCTTCGACCGCGAGACCGGCGAGGCGATCTACGAGTCCGAATCGCTCGACCTCGAGGCGATCCCCTACATCGTCGTCATCATCGACGAGATGGCCGACCTGATGATGGTCGCCGGCAAGGACATCGAGGGCGCGGTGCAGAGGTTGGCCCAGATGGCGCGCGCGGCCGGCATCCACGTCATCATGGCCACCCAGCGCCCCTCGGTCGACGTCATCACCGGCACGATCAAGGCCAACTTCCCGACCCGCATCTCCTTCCAGGTGACGTCGAAGATCGACAGCCGCACCATCCTCGGCGAGCAGGGCGCCGAACAGCTGCTCGGCATGGGCGACATGCTCTACATGGCCGGCGGCGGCCGCATCCAGC
>CALFXR010000097.1 GCA_937958475.1 uncultured Mesorhizobium sp.
ATGAAAACAGGCACTTGCTGATCAGCATCTAGCCCGTGGACTGGTGCGGATGAAGGGACTCGAACCCCCACGCCTTTCGGCACTGGAACCTAAATCCAGGGCGTCTACCAGTTCCGCCACATCCGCGACGGCCCGCAAATCCCATGCGGCCATCATTCTGTCAATCTCGGGCGGGAAAACCGGCCTTCGCGACAGCGCGAAGATAGTTGAAAATGCGCCCTGTGTGTGACAAAAGGCGTGGCAAATGTGACGGGACCGACGATCCGTTGCGTCTGGACGACGGAAGTGCCCGCCTGATCAGGCACTTGTATCAATCCGGCAACGTACTTCCTGAGAATGCGGGAGCAGGGTGGCTGCCTCCGACTTCGAAACCGCACACGATGGCACTCCCGGCACGAAACTCCGGCAGGCTCAGAGGCGAGGCCCCTTGCAGGGTGTTCGTGAACGCAAAAGGTTGAACGATGCACGTAACCGAAACGCTTAATTCCGGTCTGAAGCGCGAGATCAAGGTGACCGTCCCGGCGAGCGACATGGAGGCTCGTCTGGCTGCGCGCCTCGCCGACGCGCGCAACAAGGTCCGCATCAACGGCTTCCGCCCCGGCAAGGTCCCCGTTCAGCATCTGCGCAAGATGTACGGCAAGTCGTTCATGGCCGAGGTCGTCAACGAGATCCTCAGCAACTCGACGCGCGAGATTCTTTCCGAGCGCGGCGAGAAGGCGGCCATGCAGCCCGAGGTCATCATGACCGAGGACGAGAAGGAAGCCGAGAAGATCCTCTCCGGCGGCGCCGACTTCGAGTTCCAGCTCGCCTACGAGGTGATCCCCTCGATCGAGGTCAAGGACGTCTCCGGCATCGCGGTCACCCGCCAGGTCTACGACGTGCCGGAAGACGAGATCGAGGAGCAGGTCAGGCGCATCGCCGAATCCTCGCGTAGCTTCGAGCCGAAGAAGGGCAAGGCCGAGGAGGGCGACCGCCTCACCATCGACTTCGTCGGCAAGCTCGACGGCGTCGCCTTCGACGGCGGCACGGGCACCGATCAGCAGCTCGTGCTCGGCTCCAAGCAGTTCATCCCCGGCTTCGAGGAACAGCTCGTCGGCGCCAAGGCGGGCGACGAGCGCACCATCACGGTGACCTTCCCGGCCGACTACAACGCCGCCCACCTCGCCGGCAAGGAAGCCAGCTTCGACGTCACCGTCAAGGAAGTCGGCAAGCCCGGCGAACTCGAGCTCAACGACGAAGTCGCCAAGAGCCTCGGCCTGGAATCGATCGATCGTCTGCGCGAGATCGTCAAGGGCCAGCTCGAGAGCCAGTTCGGCACGCTGACCCGGCAGAAGGTGAAGCGCCAGCTGCTCGACGCGCTCGACGCCAGCTACAGCTTCGAGGCGCCCTCCCGGCTGATCGAGGCCGAGTTCAACAACATCTGGACGCAGGTCACCAACGACCTCCAGCAGGCCGGCCGCAGCTTCGCCGACGAGGAGACGACCGAGGACGAGGCGCGCGCCGAATACCAGCGCCTCGCCGAGCGTCGTGTCCGCCTCGGCCTGGTGCTTGCCGAGATCGGCGACAAGGCCGGGGTGCAGGTGACCGACGAGGAACTGCAGCGCGCGCTGTTCGAGATGGTGCGCCGCTACCCGGCGAACCAGCAGCAGGAGGTCTACGACTTCTACCGCAACAACCCGGCGGCGCTGACCAACCTGCGCGCCCCGCTGTTCGAGGAGAAGGTGGTCGACCATCTGCTCACGCTGATCTCCGTCACCGACCAGAAGGTCACCAAGGACGAGCTGCTCGCCGACGACGAGGCGGCGGTGTCCGAGGAAAAGCCGGCGAAGAAGCCGGCGAAGAAGGCCGCCAAGGCCGACGCCGACGCCGACAAGGCTGAGGAGGCCGCCGAGCCGAAGAAGAAGGCCGCGCCGAAGAAGAAGGCCGCCGCCAAGGACGAAGCCGAATAGGCTTCATCGTCATTTCCCATCGACGAAAGGCCGCCTCCGGGCGGCCTTTTTCGTCGGTGCGCGCCACGGACGTAGGTTCTGCGTGCCGTCTGCGATGGCCTTCCCGCTCCTGCGCACCGCGCATGCCCCCGACATGGTAAACGGTGGCATTCAAGCTTTGTTGGTAATTCTCCGTTCATACATGGCGACCGCCTTTCGGGGCGGAATGACATTCCCGGTCTGTCCAGTTCTGCGTACGGGTGCCATGCGTCTTTCCAGTTTCGCCGTCCTCCTCCTGTCGTCCCTCGCACTCGCGGCGTGTTCGTCCACGTCGGGCAGCGACGTGCTGGCCATCCCCGGCACGTCGAACGAGACCACGGCGTCGGTGAAACGGCCCACCGAAGCGGTTGCGACCGACACCGTCGCCGCGGCGGTCTCCGAGGCAGAGGACCAGGGCCTCGCCAATGCGCTCGCCGATCCGGATGCCGACGCGGCGCCTGTGGCGGCGATCGAGAAGGCGATGGCGCCGAAGCAGCGCCGGCTTGCCACGACGTCGGTCCGGCACACCGTCTACGGCGCCAGCTTCCGCGACGCCAAGCCGATCGACTTCGGCAAGGTCTCGCCGCGCAAGTTCGCCGTGCACGGCGTCGACGTCTCGCGCTGGCAGGGTGACATCGACTGGGCGAAGCTGCGCACGCAGGGCGCCAACTTCGCCTATATCAAGGCCACCGACGGCGGCGACCATCTCGATCCGATGTTCAGGGAGAACTGGCGCGGTGCCCACGCGGCCGGGCTGAAGCGCGGCGCCTATCACTTCTTCTACTGGTGCAGGTCCGCCGCCGACCAGGCCGAGTGGTTCATCCGCAACGTGCCCAAGGTCGAGGGCGCGCTGCCGCCGGTCATCGACGTCGAGTGGAACCATCTGTCCAACTGCAAGAAGCGGCCGTCGCGCGAGGTGGTTTTGGAAAAGATGCGCGTCTTCATGGACCGGCTCGAAAGCCACTACGGTCAGCGCCCGGTCATCTACACCGCGCCCGATTTCTACCGCGACAACCTGCGCAACGCCTTCCCCGACCACCCGTTCTGGCTGCGCTCGGTCGCCGCGCACCCCTCAAAGGTCTACCCGGGCCGCCAATGGGTGTTCTGGCAGTATTCCGGCTCCGGCCTGTCGCATGGCGTCAAGGGCAAGATCGACCTCAACGCCTTCAACGGCGACGAGGACGCCTGGCGGCGCTGGCTGGGCGGCGCGACGAAATCCGGCATGGTGGCGTCTGCGAACTGACGCGCCCGCGCTCGCCCTTCCGCCGGCGCTCAGGCACACCAGTCCTCCTTGCGGCCGCGCCACGGATGCGCCAGACCCTCCGCGACCAGCGTCTCGCCGAGCGAACGTCCGTTGCGGTGGACGGTGCGCAGCTTGCGCCCGTAGCGGTCCTCGTCGCGGGCGCCGCGGCGCAGTTCGATCGGCCCGGCATTGAGCAGCGACTGGAAGCGCCGCGTCGCTTCGGCCCCGAGCCGCGCCTCGTGCGCGCATTTCGGCTCGGATACCTCCGGCGTGTTGATGTCGGCGACGCGGATCTTCTCGCCGCGGAAGTAGAACGTGTCGCCGTCGACGACGCAGTTCACCCGCCGCGCCGATCCGCACAGCGCGAAATGCTGCGAGGCGGCCGCCTGCGCCACGGAAACGGTCGGGACCACGGAGACGGTGCGGATATCGTCGACCGCCGAGGGCAGCAGGTCGCTGCCCGTCGGCGACAGGCTCATCCCGCCCAGCATGGCGAGCAATCCGAGCGCGGCGAAGCCGACATTGTAGGCGAGACGGCGCAGCGGGCGCATCCGCCGGCGCGCCGGGGTCGTCCGTGGCCGGGCCCCGGCAGAAGACGCCGGGATGCGGCTCCTCCCCGCACTCTGGCGGGGCCACCTCCGGGCATCGAATCGGGATTCCGCCATCGCGCGCCTCCGCCGAAAACGCGGATCATGGCGGCGCGGATATTAACGACGGCTTAGGAAATTGCCTCGCCTTGCAACGATCGCGGCGCAGCCGGCGACCCGCGCCCGGAGCGGGCGCGGGGCTTCTTCGGAACGATCCTCAGTTCACCGGGGCGAGCGTCATCGAGGTGCCGGTCGCGGCGAGGTTGAGGCCGATCTGGCCCGAGACCGACAGGACCTGCAGGTTGATCGAGCCCGACGTGCCGCCGACAAGCGCGTTGGCGCCGAGTCCGGCGCCGACGGTTGCTTCCAGCGTGGCGCCTTCGTAGACGCCGGCCAGCGAGCCGGCGTGGTAGCCGGCCGTCGGCGCGAACACTGCCCAGATCATGCGTCCGCCGGTGGTGAAGCCGACGTCGACGCCCATCTTGCGGATGGCGCCCGTGTAGTTGTCGACGTCGCGCGCGCCGACCGCGGAGCGGAAGGTGCAGTCGACTTCCTTTGCCGAGCCGAGAACGTAGCCGACGCCGCCGCCGACCGTGCAGTCGAGCGTGCCGATGCGCACGCCGCCGCGTTCGCCGGCCGGCTGCGGGGCCTCGACGGCGCCGCGCAGGTCGGCCGCGAAGGCGGGCAGGGCGGTGGCGGCACAGAGGGCGACGGCGAGGCCGGTGCGAAGGGTGTGTCTGGTCATGGAATGGACTCCTGCTGGGCTTGAATGGCTGCGAGGCTTGGACGGCCATCGCGGCGGAAGCACGGCCAAAGCATGGCGTCACGTGGCAACCGCTGGACGCTGTACGCGACTGGAGGCTAACGATGCTTCGGCGCAACAGTTCCTCCGCGCGCCAATCCAGGGCCTCCTCGCCGGCGCCTCGCGATCACGATCCCGCAATCGCGGCGCCTGGACCACGCGCCCCTTCTGGCGCTCGACGGTCCGGCGGACTATCTGGACTGAGGGGGCCACGACAGCCGGCCCGCCGCAAGCAGATTCATCTCGAATGCCGGGAGACCGTGAACGATGTCCGATGAATACGTGCCGCCGAAAGTCTGGGTCTGGGACAAGGAGAACGGCGGCCAGTTCGCCTCGATCAACCGCCCGGTCGCCGGACCGACCCACGAAAAGGTGCTTCCCGTCGGCAAGCACCCGCTCCAGCTCTACTCCCTGGCGACGCCGAACGGCGTCAAGGTGACGATCATGCTGGAGGAACTGCTCGCCGCCGGGCACGCGGGCGCCGAATACGATGCCTGGCTGATCAGGATCGGCGACGGCGACCAGTTCGGTTCCGGCTTCGTCGAGGTCAACCCCAACTCGAAGATCCCGGCGTTGATGGACCGCAGCGGAGAGAAGCCGGTGCGCGTCTTCGAATCCGGTTCGATCCTGTTCTACCTCGCCGAGAAGTTCGGCGCCTTCCTGCCCACGGATCAGCCGGCGCGCGCCGAGGCGATGTCCTGGCTGTTCTGGCAGATGGGCGCCACGCCCTATCTCGGCGGCGGCTTCGGCCATTTCTACGCCTATGCGCCGAAGAAGTGGGAATACCCGATCAGCCGCTTCGCCATGGAGGTGAAGCGCCAGCTCGACGTGCTCGACCGCCGTCTCGCCGAGGTCGAATACCTCGCCGGCGATACCTACACGATCGCCGACATGGCGGTCTGGCCCTGGTACGGCGGGCTGGTGAAGGGCTGGAACTACAATGCCGGCGAGTTCCTCTCCGTCCACGAGTACAGGAACGTCATCCGCTGGGCCGACCGGATCCACGCGCGCCCGGCCGTGAAGCGCGGGCGTATGGTCAACCGCCTCTCCGGCGATCCCGCCGGCCAGCTCCACGAGCGCCACGACGCAGGCGACTTCGAGACGAAGACGCAGGACAAGCTGGCGCCGACGGGCTGACACGGCGCCGCCGGCGCACGCCTTTCGGGGGGGCGCCGCGGGACGTCTCGCATCGGCGCGGCGTCCCCTGCCTGTCGCTGGTCCGTTCGGCGCGACTGCGGGCGATTCGCCGAACCCGGCGAAAGAGGACCGGCGGCGCATCGACAGCGGCGAGGACACGGCGACGCCAGGGGTAGCCGCCCCGTGCCACGCCGCGCGGCTGCACCCGGCAACGGCAAAAATAAACCCACGGTTGCTACGCGACGCGAAAAGGCAATCGTCGATTTATTGTCTGCAATTCATGGCTGCGCAACATTTCTGCTGCAACCATGGATGGGAAATGATGGGCGTCAGCCGCAAGCCGAACAGCCGCGACGTGGAGATCGGCCGCGACCTGGCACGCCAGCGCAAGGCGGCGGGCACCTCGCAGGCGGCGATGGCGGCCGCCCTCGGCATCTCGACCCAGCAGTACGGCAAGTACGAGCGCGGCGAGAACCGCATCTCGACGAGCCGCTACGAACAGGCGCTGGGAGTTCTCCACGGCATCCAGGGTGCCGTCCAGCCGGGGCTCGCCGAAGAACGCGCGACATGCCAGGCGCAGGACGCGCTGCTGCTGGAACTGGAAAGTGCCGCGCTCGCCCTGCGGCCGGCCCTCGAACGCTTCCTCGCCGCCGTCAGTCGGACGACGCCGACCAGGGGTTCCCGGAGCTGACGGCGGAGGATGCGCGAACCTCCGGCGCCCCTCCGGTCCTACGTCGCTGGCACATCGAAGTCGGCCGGCAGGGGATGACTTGAGCGGGGCGCCCTTGCTCAAACGTAGTTTTTAAACTACATACGTCATGATAGAACTGAAACAGACCGAGACTTTCCGCAAGTGGTGGACGCGACTCCGCGATCAGCGCGCGAGAGGCCTCATCGCCGCGCGGCTTGACCGGCTGGCGTACGGACTTGCGGGAGACCTGCAGCCGGTCGGAGAGGGGATTAGCGAGTTGCGAATCCATCACGGCCCCGGCTACCGGGTCTACTTCAAGCGAAGTGGCGATACCGTGATCGTCCTCCTGTGCGGTGGAGACAAGGGCAGCCAGGCGAAGGACATCGCCGCCGCGAAGCGTCTGGCGAAGGAAGCGAGCGAATGAAATGGCCGATAAGCTGACCACCTTCGACCCGGCGGAAGCCCTGACGTCCGACGTGGCCGTCGCGGCGTTCATGGCGGATGCGTTCGCTTCCGAGGATGCGGGATACATCGCCCATGCCCTGGGCGTCGTCGCCCGCGCCAAGGGCATGACTCAGATCGCCAACGAGACCGGTCTTTCGCGCGAGCAGCTCTACCGTTCGTTCAGCGTTGGCGGCAATCCGACGCTTAAGACCACCATCGCCGTCATGAAGGCGCTCGGCGTCGAACTGACGGCGAGGCCTCACGCCGTCGGATAGCCGGTCGGAGTTTGCGCCGGGGGGATGCCCCAGACCGACGCTGTCCGACGTTGCGGGCAGGGCGGGCGCAGGCCCGCCGTCCTCCCTCATCCGGAAGTGCGAGCGAAGCGCGCCCCGAAGGAAGAGGGCGGTACGACCCTGCCTTCGTATCCCGGCTGCGCTCCGCGTCGCGTCGCTTGCCCGTGGATGACGAGACATGGCGCCGACCCTCACCGGCTGAAGCGCAGCGTCACCGAAAACGCGAACGTCTTGCCGCCGACACCGTCGGGCGGTGCGGGGTAGGGCGAGGCCCGACGGGCAGTGGCCAGCGCCTCCTCGTCGAGCACGGCATGACCGGAGCCTTTCGTCACGCGCACGGATCTGAGCTGCCCGGCGCGGTCGATGGAGACCGAAAGCCTCACCGCGCCGGCCGCCTTGGCGGCGCGGGCCGCCGCGGGGTAGCGCTTGCGCCGCTCGACATGGGAGAGAAGCTTGCGGCCGTAGGCGGCTTCGACGCCGGCGCTGGCGCCAGCCGATGCGGCCGCGCCGGAACCGGCCTCGGCCTTCGCCGGGCGCTTCGCCGCCGGCTGGACGGTGGCCTTCTTCGCCGCGGGTGCGGGTTTCGCCTTCGCGGTGCGTTCGGGCTTCTTCGGCGCCTCGGCCTTCTTCGCTTTCGCCTTCGCTTTCGGCGCCTCGGCGGTTGTCCGCGGCGCTGGATCGTTTGCCTGCACGGTCGGCGCGGGTCTGCCCTTCGCCACCGGCGGCTCGGCCTTCGATCGCGGCGCGGGTGTCACGGCGACCGCGTCCGGCAACTGGTTCGTGTCTGACGTGTCGGCCGTCGGCACGGCCGGTTCCGGCGCGACCTCGGGCGTTGCGAAGGTCGGCGGCACGGAAAGCACGGCGAGGGCAGGGTCCGGGGCGGGGAGTTCGATGGTTTCGGCCTCGACGGGCTCGACCGCTTGCCGTGCCTCCGGCTCGATCACCGGCGGCTCGGCAAGCAGTGCTTCCGCGTCCGGATTCTGCGGCGGTACGATCTCGGCGGTTTCGACGGGGGCCACTGTCGCCGCAGGTTCCGCGACGGGCTCGACCGCTTGCCGTGCCTCCGGCTCGATCACCGGTGGCTCGGCAAGCAGTGCTTCCGCATCCGGATTCTGCGGCGGTACGATCTCGGCGGTTTCGACGGGAGCCACTGTCGCCG
>CALFXR010000098.1 GCA_937958475.1 uncultured Mesorhizobium sp.
TGCCCCTCGTAGGCGACGAGCGTCCGCACCGGCACGCCGAGCGCTTCCAGCTTGGCGCGGCCGCCGAGGTCGGGCAGGTCGATGACGAAGCAGGCTGCGACGATGTCGGCGCCCATCTGCCGGAGCAGCTTCGCCGCGCCTTCCGCCGTCCCGCCGGTGGCGATCAGGTCGTCGACGAGGATGACGCGCTCGCCGGGCTTCACCGCGTCCCTGTGCATCTCCATCTCGTCGATGCCGTATTCCAGGCTGTAGGCAATGCGCACGGTGTCGTGCGGCAGCTTGCCCTTCTTGCGGATGGGGATGAAGCCCGAGGACAGCTGGTGCGCGATCGCCCCGCCGAGGATGAAGCCGCGCGCCTCGATGCCGGCGACCTTGTCGACCTTGGTCCCGGCATAGGGATGCACGAGTTCGTCGACCGCCCGGCGGAAGGCACGCGCGTCGCCGAGCAGCGTGGTGATGTCGCGAAACAGGATACCCGGCTTCGGGTAGTCGGCGATCGTCCGGATGGCGCCGCGCAGCGTGTCTTCGAGAGTCGTATTCATGAGAGCCCTGCCCCGTTGCACGACATTCTTGCCGGTTCGCCGCGGAAATGAAAAGGGCGCCCGCGGCGCCCTCCTCGAACGAAGATCTGTCGGCCGTCAGTGCGCGACGTCGGCCCAGATCTTGCGCTTGGTCAGGTAGACCATCGCGGAAAAGAGCAGAAGGAACGCCAGGACGCGGAAGCCGGTCTTCTTGCGGTCCTCGAGATGCGGCTCGGCGGCCCACATCAGGAACGCCGAGACGTCCTTCGCGTACTGGTCGACGGTCTCCGCGGTGCCGTCCTCGTAGGTCACCTGGCCGTCGGAGATCGGCTTGGCCATGGCCAGCGACTTTCCGGCGATGAAGTACGGGTTGTAGTAGGTGCCCTCCGCGATCTCCATGCCCGCCGGCGGCTCGTGGTCGTAACCGGTGAGCAGAGCGTGGATGTAGTCGGGCCCGTTCTCGGCATACTGGGTGAAGATGTCGAAGACGAAGGTCGGGAACCCGCGTTCGACGCCGCGCGCCTTGGCGATCAGCGAGAAATCGGGCGGGGCGGCGCCGTTGTTGGCGGCGGCGGCGGCTTCCGTGTTCGGGAACGGCGACGGGAAGTGGTCCGACGGAATGCCAGGCCGCTCGAACATCTCGCCGTCGGCGTTCGGCCCGTCCGTGACGGTATACTCGGCCGCGACCGCCTTGATCTGGGCTTCCGAATAGCCGAGCCCTTCGAGGCCGCGGAACGGCACCAGCTTCATCGAGTGGCAGGCCGAGCAGACCTCGCGATAGATCTTGAAGCCGCGCTGCAGCTGGCCCTTGTCGTAGACACCGAACGGGCCGGCGAACGACCAGCCGAGCTCGGCGGGCTTGTGGATCGGGAAATGGGTCGGCTCGGCCGCGTTGTGCGCCGCTTCCTCGGCCACCGCCGCACCGCCGGCTGCCGCGAGGAAGCCGAGCGCCGCCACTCCTGTGAGAATCTTCTTCATCGAAACAGTCCCCTGAGATTCTCTT
The DNA here is from genome assembly GCA_937958475.1 of uncultured Mesorhizobium sp. Lineage (GTDB taxonomy): Bacteria > Pseudomonadota > Alphaproteobacteria > Rhizobiales > Rhizobiaceae > DUSC01. The sequence goes on from CALFXR010000098.1 coordinate 1,525, forward strand.
TGATCAGCCCTTGGTTTCCGGCGCCGCGGTGGCACCGCTTGGAAGCGCCACGCCCCCGTGCCCCTTGTTGCGCTCGAGCACCGCCTCGGTGATCGAGTTGGGAAGGCGACGCGGCGTCTCGATGAGGCCGAGTACCGGCATGATGATCAGGAAGAAGGCGAAGTAGTAGAACGTGCCGACCTGAGCCATCGCCACATAGGTGCCTTCCGCCGGCCGCGAGCCCAGCCAGCCGAGGAAGATGCAATCCACCACGAACAGCCAGAAGAACAGCTTGTACCAGGGCCGGTAGACCGCCGAGCGCACCTTAGAGGTGTCGAGCCAGGGCACCACGAACAGCACCGCGATCGAGCCGAACATGGCAAGCACGCCGCCGAGCTTGGAGTCGATCGGGCCGATGTTGAAGGTGATGGCGCGCAGGATCGCGTAGAACGGCAGGTAGTACCATTCGGGCACGATGTGGGCCGGCGTCTTCAGCGGGTCGGCGACGGTGTAGTTGTCGGGATGGCCGAGATAGTTCGGCAGGTAGAAGACGAAGTAGGCGAACACCGCCAGGAACACCATCATGGCGAAGGCGTCCTTCGCCGTGGCGTGCGGGGAGAACGGAACCGTATCGGTCTTCGACTTCACCTCGATACCGGTCGGGTTGGTCTGGCCCGTCACGTGCAGCGCCCAGACATGCAGCACGACGACGCCGGCGATCATGAAGGGCAGCAGGTAATGCAGGGCGAAGAAGCGGTTCAGCGTCGGGTTGTCGACGGCGAAGCCGCCGAGCAGCAGCTGCTGGATCCACTCGCCGACCAGCGGGATGGCGGTGAAGAAGCCGGTGATGACGGTCGCGCCCCAGAAGGACATCTGGCCCCAGGGAAGCACGTAGCCCATGAAGCCGGTCGCCATCATCAGCAGGTAGATGATGCAGCCGAGGATCCACAGGAGCTCGCGCGGCGCCTTGTAGGAACCGTAGTAGAGCCCGCGCATGATGTGGATGTAGACGGCGATGAAGAAGAACGAGGCGCCGTTCGAATGCAGGTAGCGCAGCAGCCAGCCCGAATTCACGTCGCGCATGATCTTCTCGACCGAGACGAAGGCGAGCCCGGTATCGGCGGCGTAGTGCATGGCGAGCACGACGCCGGTCAGGATCTGCGCCACCAGCATGATCGAGAGGATGCCGCCGAAGGTGTAGGCGTAGTTCAGGTTCCTCGGCACCGGATAGGCGACGAAGGAATCGTACATGAGACGCGGCAACGGCATGCGCGCGTCGATCCAGCGGCCGAGGCCGCTCTTCGGCGTATAGGTTGAATGTCCACCGCTCATCTGAACTGTCCCCCTCAGCCGATCCGGATCTTCGTGTCGGAGATGAACGCGAACATCGGGACGGCAAGATTTTGTGGCGCCGGGCCCTTACGGATGCGGCCGGCCGTGTCGTAGTGCGAACCATGGCAGGGGCAGAACCAGCCGCCGAAATCGCCGGCCTGGCCGAGCGGCACGCAGCCCAGATGCGTGCACGAGCCGATCATGACGATCCAGTTCTCCTTGCCCTCGCCGGCCGAGCGGTCGGCGTCGGTGGCGGGCGCGTCGGCCGCGACATTGGCGTTGCGCGCCACCGGGTCCTTGAGGTCGGTCAGGGCGACGGCCTTGGCCTCCTCGATTTCCTTTTCCGTGCGGTTGCGGATGAACACCGGCTTGCCGCGCCACTTCGCGGTCAGCGACATGCCCGGCTCGAGCGCCGAGACGTCGACTTCGATTGTCGCCATGGCCAGGGTGGATGCATCCGGACGCATCTGGTCGATGAAGGGCCAGGCCACGCTCGCCGCGCCGACGACGCCGACCATGCCGGTCGCAACATAAAGGAAATCGCGGCGATTCGGCTCGGTCGTATCGTGTGCGCTCACGGGATTTTCGTCCTTGTTGCCTCATGATCGCCGGCGGACGAGCTGTGCTCGCGATACGCCGGCCCGACAGCGCATGGCGAACAGGCTAGCGTATTCCTCCGGCATTCGGCGTTGGTTTATGCGCGAAGGCAGCACTTGTCCAGACGGGTAGAGTGAATGACGGCAGATTGTCGCGGCCGGTTTTCCACGGCTTTTCCGCTACTTCAGCGGGTCGTCGCGGAACGACGTAATGTGGCGCTCGACGGTCGCCAGAACGACGATGTCGGGATCGAATTCGGCGGTCAGTTGACGATCGTAGGCGCCGAGCCCGTGATGCAGATACATGAAGTCGCTGGCGAAGCGCATGAACAGCGAACCGAAGCCGCCGACGGTGAAGGAATCGCCGAGGATCAGCACCCTCGGGCCCGATCGCGCCGCCCCTTCCTTGTGACGTAGGCGGTAGCCGCCGAATTTTTCGCCGGGAAGGAGCTTCTCCCGGACCAGCCCTTCCTCCGAGAAGGGATCCGCTCCGATCGGTTTCGGCGCCACGTCTGGCCACGAATCGCCGAGCCCGGCGATTCGCACCAGGTCGCCGGCCCGATCGACGGGCATGCCGCCGCTGAAGACGCTGTCGACGCCGACCGCCTGCTCGGACAGGCCCAGCGCGCCGACCATCTGGTCGAAGGCGACGATCATGCCGAACGGCGTCCAATGCGTGTCGCCCCGCCAGTAGACGGGATCGGTCTCGGCGCGCGCGGCGAGCGCTGCCGTCGGATCGACGGCGTTTACGCCGCGGGTGCGTAACAGGTCCACGAGCACGCTCCGCTCGCTCACCGCCGGCTCGGTCCGCGCCCACACGGGGAGGTGGCGGCGGTAGATCGTGTGCTTGTTCGGTGCAACAATGAAGACGAAGCGATCACCATACTGTCCGGCCAGCGCCGTCGCCAGGTCGGCGAGGCCGGCGAGCCCGGCGCGGTCGAGCCGCTGGCCGGTAACCTGCGAGAAGACGTCGTCGTCCTTGAGGAACAGGAAGTCGTCGGTGCCGAAGGCGACGCGACGCGATTCGCCGCCGAGCGCCGCCTTGATCGCCGCCTCCTCCCGGATCATCTCGCCGCGCATGCCGTAGCTGGTGGCGATGTGCTGGTCGAGCGCCTTGGGCAGCGCGGCAAGCGACAGGTCCCCCGAAAGAAGCGCCACGATCGACGCCGGCGCCCTGGCCGTGTTGAAGACGAGACCCACCGCCGGGACGAGCAGCATGGCGCCGATCGACGCGACGAAGAGAAGGTTCACAAGGGTGGAGGCCGGGTTTCGCATCCTAGAACCTGAAATAGAGGAACGGATTGTAGCCCGAGCCGGCGATGCCGGCCATGCTGAAGCCGAGCAGCGCCGCCCAGAGCGTGTTGGCCGCCAGCCGGACGACGACCGCCCCGCCGCCGCCCCCCGCGCCCGGCAGGCTGGCGTGCCGGAGACGCGCCCAGGCGCGGCGCGGCGTCAGCGCCAGGATCACGGCAACGACGAAGACCGCCCCCGAATAGCCGGTCAACAGGCCGGCCAGTTCGGCGTCGACCGCGCCGTTGCCGCCATATCCGGCGAGCGCGCCGAAATAGTCGATGGCCTCGGGCAGCGTCTCGGCGCGGAACCACACCCAGCCGAGCATGACGACGACGAGCGCATAGGCATTGCGCAGCAGGCGCGGCAGCGTTGCGAGCACGCCGAGCAGCCCGGCCCGCTCCACGATGAGGAACGCCCCGTACCAGGCGCCCCATATGACGAAGTTCCAGCTCGCCCCGTGCCACAGGCCGCAGAGCAGGAAGACGACGGCGAGGTTTGCATAGGTCCGCAGCGGGCCGCGGCGGTTGCCCCCGAGCGGGATGTAGAGATAGTCGCGGAACCAGCGCGACAGGCTGATGTGCCAGCGCCGCCAGAACTCGGTGATCGACTGCGCGGTGTAGGGCAGGTCGAAATTGCGCGGCAGCGCCAGGCCGACGACGAAACCCAGGCCGATCGCCATGTTCGAGTAACCGGCGAAGTCGTAGTAGATCTGCAGCGAATAGCAGACCAGGCCGAGCCAGGCCTCGCCGGCATCGAGCCGCCCGCCAAGGCCGAAGGCGGCGTCGGCGGCGAGGCCGAGCTGGTTGGCGACGAGCACCTTCTGCGCCATGCCGATGACGAAGATGCGCGTGCCGGTCGAGGCCCGCCACAGCGTTGCGCGGCGCGTCGCGAGCTGCCGCGCGATCGTCCTGTAGCGGACGATCGGCCCGGCCACGAGTTGCGGGAACATGGTGATGTAGAGCGCCAGCCTGAGCAGGCTGCGCTCCGCCCCGACATTGCCGCGATAGAGGTCGACCAGGTACGAGATCGCGTGGAAGGTGAAGAACGACACGCCGAGCGGCAGCGCCCAGCCCGTCTTCGGCAGGTCCGCCCCGATCAGCGCGCCGACGCTTTCGAGGATGAAGTCGGCGTACTTCGCCGCGACGAGGATGCCGAGGTTCCAGGCGAGCCCGAGTGTCATGACCACCTTGCGGCGGCCGGCCGGCAGGCCTGCGAGGCGCATCCCCAAGAGCCAGTTGACGACGATGCTGGCGACAAGCACGCCGACGAAGACCGGCTCGCCCCAGGCATAGAACAGGAGGCTGAACGCGACGAACGCCGCGTTGCGCGCGACCATGCCCGGCATCGCGAAATAGGCGACGAGGAAGAGGGGCAGGAACGCGTAGAGGAAGGTTGGAGAGGTGAAGACCATCTGGAACCGCCGCGCCGGCTGTCAGATCACATCGACCGCCGCTTGGGAAGAGGCCGCGGTCGTCCCGCCTGCGCCGCGTCCCTCAGCGTGCGCCGAGCCTCGCGAGCACGGCGCGGGGAATCGCATACTCGCGAATGGCGTCGTCGTGGCGGCGCAGTCCGCACAGTTCGCGCTGGATGAAGTAGGCATAGACCGCATCGGTCGCCGCGTGCAGCGCCGCGGCGCGATCGGTCCCCTCCCCGGTCGCGGACAGTGCGGCAATCGCCAGCGCCACCCGCTCTCCGGCGCGACCGAGCGAGGACGCCATCTCGCCCGCGATCTCGTAGTCGAGCACGCCGATGCCGGTACGCATGGGGTCGATACCGCCGGAACCCCTCGGCGGCCGCAGCGCCATCGCCCCTACTCTGCCGCGAGCTGGTCGGGCAGGAAGCCGCCCGACTGCCGCTTCCACAGCTGGGCATAGAGCCCGCCGGCGGCGATCAGCGACTCGTGCGTGCCGTCCTCGACGACGCGGCCCTTGTCGAGCACGACCACCCGGTCGAGTGCCGCGATCGTCGACAGACGGTGCGCGATGGCGACGACGGTCTTGCCCTCCATCAGGCGGAAGAGATTGTCCTGGATCGCGGCCTCGACCTCCGAATCCAGCGCCGAGGTCGCCTCGTCGAGGATCAGGATCGGCGCGTCCTTGAGCATCATGCGGGCTATGGCGATGCGCTGGCGCTGCCCGCCGGACAGTTTTACGCCGCGCTCGCCGACATGGGCGTCGTAGCCCTTGCGACCCTTGGGATCGCTGACGCCCATGATGAACTCGTGCGCTGACGCGCGTTTCGCCGCCTCGACGATCTCGGCCTCCGTCGCGCCGGGCTTGCCGTAGGCGATGTTGTCGCGGATCGAGCGGTGCATCAGCATCGGCTCCTGGCTGACAACGCCGAACTGTGCGCGAAGCGAGGCCTGCGTCACCGAGCGGATGTCGCGCCCGTCGAGCAGGATGCGGCCGTTCTCGACGTCGAACAGCCGCAGCGCCAGGTTGACCACAGTGGTCTTGCCGGCCCCCGACGGACCGACGAGTGCGACGCGGTCGCCGGGCCGGATGTGCAGGTCGAGATTGTCGATGACGCCGCGGGTCTTGCCGTAGTTGAAGGTCACGTCGTCGAAGACGATGTCGCCCTTCACGCGCGGCATCTCCTGCGCATCGGGCCTGTCGCGGATCGCCGGTTCCACCGAAATGACGCTGGTGGCGTCCTGCACGGTGGCGAAGTTGCGGATCAGGCCGTTGATGTTGAACATCATGTAGCCGGACATCTGGTTGAGGCGGAAGATCAGGCCCATCGCCGCCGCCACCTCGCCGGACGTCGCCGAGCCCTGCGTCCACTGCCTGAGGGCGAGGATCGTCACTCCCGCCATCATGAAGCCGTTGACGATGTTCACCGCGGCGCGGACGGTCGTGATCGAGCGGCTCAGCCGCTTCACCGCGTCGAGATAGCGCTCCATGCCTTCGCGGACGTAGCCGTGCTCGCGCTTGCCGCTGTCGAACAGCTTGACCGCCATGATGTTGGTGAAGGCGTCGACGATGCGGCCGTTGACCAGCGAGCGCTCGTCGGCCGTGCGCCGCCCCGCCGCGCGCAGCGGCGGCAGGAGATGCCAGGCGACGACGACATAGGTCGCCACCCAAACGGCGAGGACGACGCCCATCAGCGGATCGAGCATGCCGAGGATCGCCCCGGCGAGCACGAGGAACGTCAGGAAGCTCCACACGCTCTGCAGCGACGAGACGATGAAGTCGCCCGTCGCCTCGCCGCCCTGCAGGATCTTGGTGGCGATGCGGCCGGCGAAGTCGTTCTGGTAGAACTCGTAGGGCTGCTCCATCACCCGGCGGAACGCCTGCCAGCGCACCATCTGGTAGAAGTTGGGCACCACTACCTGCTGCTCGACCACGGCGTTGGCGATCATCACGGCGGCGCGGATGACCAGTACGAGGGCGAGAAACGCCGCCAGGTGCGGCCAGTAGTCCCGCAGCAGCGTCGCCGGCGAGGACGCGTCGAGAAGGTCGATCAGCCAGCCGACGGACCAGTAGAGCGCGGCATCGACGGCACCGGACAGGCCGCCGGCGATCAGCAGCAGGATGAAGGGGAACTTCGCCTGGCGCGCGAAGAAGAGGATGAACTGCCACGCGTCGCGCGGCAGCACCTCGCGGTCGGTATCGCTGAATGCGTCGACCACGTTTTCGAAGGGAGCGTAGAATCGGTCCTGGAGGGTCTTGGTATCGGTCATCGGATCGTAATGTAGTTCCCCGGAGCCGGCTGGACATCCCCCGTTTGTCAGGATGGAGATATGGTAATGCGAGCGACCGCATCGAGCGGCCGCTCGCACCTCTCTGGATTGTGCCGGCCGTTACTCGGCTGCGGTCTCCAGCTCGCCCGCGGACTGCGCCTCCTCGTTGACCAGGAAACCGCCGGACTGCCGCTCCCACAGCTGCGCGTAGAGCCCGCCGCGCGCGACCAGTTCGTCATGCGTGCCCTCCTCGACGACCCGGCCCTGGTCCATGATCACCAGCCGGTCCATCGCCGCGATGGTCGACAGCCGGTGGGCGATGGCGATGACGGTCTTGCCCTCCATCAGCCGGTAGAGGTTCTCCTGGATCGCCGCCTCGACCTCCGAATCGAGCGCGGACGTCGCCTCGTCGAGGATCAGGATTGGCGCGTCCTTCAGCATGACGCGGGCGATCGCGATGCGTTGGCGCTGGCCGCCCGACAGCTTGACGCCGCGCTCGCCGACATGGGCGTCGAAACCCTTGCGGCCCTTGGCGTCGGAGAGGCCGGCGATGAACTCGAGCGCCTCGGCGCGCCCCGCCGCCTCTACCATCATCTCCTCGGTCGCGTCCGGACGTCCGTAGAGGATGTTGTCGCGCACCGAACGGTGGAGAAGCGACGTGTCCTGCGTGACCATGCCGATCTGGGCGCGCAGAGTGTCCTGCGTCACCGCGGAAATGTCCTGCCCGTCGATCAGGATGCGCCCCTTCTCGAGGTCGTAGAAGCGCAGCAGGAGGTTGGACAGCGTCGACTTGCCCGCACCCGAGCGCCCGACCAGGCCGACCTTCTCGCCGGGCCGCACCACCAGCGACAGCTCGTCGATGACGCCCTTGCCCTTGCCGTAGTGGAAGCCGATGCGGTCGAACTCGATGCGCCCCTCGCGCACGACGAGGTCCTTCGCGCCGGGCCGGTCCTCGACCAGCCGCGGCAGCGAGATCGAGCCGATGCCGTCCTGCACCGTGCCGATGTTCTCGAACAGCGCCGAGACCTCCCACATGATCCATTGCGACATGCCCCACAGCCTGAGCACCAGGCCGATCGCCACGGCGACGGCGCCGATCGACACCGCCTCGCCCAGCCATAGCCAGATGGCGGTGCTGGTGACGGCGAACAGGAGCAGCGAATTGAGCAGGTAGAGAAAGCCGTAGAGCTGGGTGACCAGCCGCATCGAGCGATAGACCGTGGCGAGGAAGGTGGACATGCCCTCCCTGGCGAAACCGGCTTCCCGTTTCGCATGCGAGAAGAGCTTCACCGTCTGGATGTTGGAATAGCTGTCCACCACCCGGCCCGTCATCAGCGAGCGCGCGTCGGCCTGTGCCTCGGACACCTTGCCGAGCCGCGGGATGAAAAAGCGCAGCAGGCCGAGATAGCAGACCAGCCACACGGCGAGCGGCGTCGCCAGGCGCCAGTCGGCCGAGCCGACGATGAACAGGATGCCGAGGAAATAGACGACGACGTAGTTCAGCACGTCGATCAGCTTGATGACGCATTCGCGCACCGCGAGCGCGGTCTGCATCAGTTTTGTGGCGATGCGGCCGGCGAACTCGTCCTGGTAGAACGTCATCGACTGCTTCAGCAGGTAGCGGTGCACCTGCCAGCGGATGCGCATCGGATAGTTGCCCATCAGCGTCTGCTGCGAGATCAGCGAATGCACGAGCACCGCCGCCGGCAGGGCGAAGAGCACGATGAAGGCCATGCCCGCCAGTTTCCACATCTCCGTCGCCAGGAAGGTCTCGCGGTTCTGCGCCGACAGCCAGTCGACGATGCTGCCGAGGAAGGCGAACATCCATACCTCGGTGATGGCGATGGACGACATCAGCGCCGCCGCGACGGCGATGTAGCGCCACGCGCCGCGCGTATAGTGCATGCAGAAGGCGACGAGCGTCTTCGGCGGCTCGACCGGCTCCTCGGCCGGGAACGGATCGAGCTTGTTTTCAAACCAGCGGAACATGATGCGTCTCTTGTCGGTCGAGGATGTTGCCGAGCGGGCCGACGCAGGCGCGGGACCGGTTCTTCCGGATGCGGGACTTCGCCCGCGTCGCGCCGGGGGCCGGAGCCGACGATGCCGATACCGGGGCGGCAGCAGGCGGCGCGGGCACGGGGCGCGGGTCGGGCGGAAAGGGCTTTCGCCGGCTGAAGAGGTGGGGCATCGTCGGATTCCAGGAGGGTCGGAGCGGATCCGGCGGAAATCGAAACGATGCTTTGGACTAGGAGAAGCGTCGGGCCGAAACCGCCGTCAGGATGGGATCCTGCGAAGGCAGGGTATGGTCGCCAGGGTCGTGAAATCCATCGCCGCCTCCTTGGTTTCGCGTTGACACGGGCCGCTGCATAGACGATTCCGCCGCGATTGGCTACCACCTCCGGGACCTCCGCGGGCGCTCGGCCGGCGCTGGTTGCCGCGGAGCAACAGGACGGACATGGCGCAAGGCCTGCGCATCGCGCTCTACCAACCCGACATCGCCGGCAACACCGGCGCCATCCTCAGGCTCGGCGCCTGCCTCGGGCTCGCCGTCGACATCGTCGAGCCGGCCGGCTTCGACAACTCCGACCGCGCGTTGAAGCGCGCCGGGATGGACTATCTCGACATCGCCGCCCTCACCCGCCATGTCGACTTCGAGCGGTTCGACGCCTGGCGCCGCGGCGAAGGCCGCCGCCTGATCCTGTTCACCACCGCGGCGGACCGCGCCTACACCGATTTCGCCTTCGCCGCGGGAGACGTGCTCCTCTTCGGCCGCGAGTCGGCGGGGGTACCCGACCATGTCCACCAGCGTGCCGACGCCCGCCTCACCATCCCGATGCCCGGCGGCGGCCGCAGCCTGAACCTGGCGATGGCGGCGGCGATGGCCGCCGGCGAAGCGGCCAGGCAGCTCCGCGGCAGGGCGATGTCTGGCGACCCGGCGACGGTCGCGGACAAGACGCTCGCGAGCACGTCCTTTTCGCAGTGAACAGGCCTCGCCTGCCGCCGACCGGGCGGACGGGGCGCCAACGAGACGGTGCGCCGCAACGGCATGCGCATCCGCCTGCACGTTCTCCGTGTCCCGCCTACCTTGAAGTTGTACGCGACCGCTTCTTCGGTCATGATGGATCCGGGCAAACCGGGGTCTACGGAGGTAGGCATGCAGGCAGTTCCGAGACGCGAGATGGCGGCGAAACCCTCGCTCTCCATCGAAGAACTGGCGCTCGAACTGTCCATGGCGCGCGGCATAGACGAAGTCACCGCGGTCATCCGGACCCATGCGCGCGACGTCGTCGGCGCTGACGGCATCACCTTCGTCCTGCGCGACGGCGACGAGTGCTACTACGCTGACGAGGACGCCATCAGCCCGCTGTGGAAGGGCCAACGCTTCCCGATCTCCACCTGCGTCTCAGGATGGGCGATGCTGCATCGCGAGATGGTCGTGATCGAGGACATCTACGCTGACGATCGCGTGCCGCATGCCGCCTACAAGCCGACCTTCGTCAGGAGCATGGTGATGACGCCGGTGCGCCGCGACGATCCCGTCGCCGCCATCGGCGCCTACTGGCGCAGGCGCCGGCGCCCGTCGGCGAACGAACTGCGCACGCTGCGCTGGATCGCCAACAGCGCCGCCGTGGCGCTCACGAACGTGGCTCTGTACGAATCCCTCAAGTCTGCCCGGGACGAAGCGGTCCGCGCCCGCGAGGCGATCGTGCTGGCCATGGCTTCGCTCGCCGCCACGCGCGACAACGAGACAGCCAACCACGTCCGCCGCACCCAGCTGTTCATCAGGATCCTCGCCGAGGCCGCGCTCTCGAGAAACCTGTTCGCCCCGCAGCTCGACGCCGAGCAGGTCGACCTGATGGTGAAGTCGGCGCCGCTCCACGACATCGGCAAGATCGGAATCCCCGACAAGATCCTGCAGAAGCCCGGCCGGCTCGATGCCGACGAGATCCAAGTGATGAAGACCCATGCCGAAATGGGCCGCGCCGCGCTCGAGACGGCCGAAAGGCACCTCGGCGTCTGCACGCCCTTCTTCCAGACCGCCCAGGAAATCGCCTATTCGCACCACGAGCGCTGGGACGGCTCGGGCTATCCGCGCGGCCTGAAGGGCAGCGACATCCCGCTCTCGGGCCGCTTCATGGCCCTCGTCGACGTCTACGACGCCCTCGTCTCGGAGCGCATCTACAAGAAGCCGATGCCGCACGCGGATGCGGTCGCGCTCATCGCCGGCGACAGCGGCCGGCACTTCGACCCGCAGCTCGTCGACATCTTCCTCGAGGTCGAGCCGGAATTCGCCGAAATTTCGCGCCTGATGAGCGACGAGGCGAACCTCAATCCGCCGCGGGCAAACGCCGCATCGTGAACTCGATCACGTCGCCCGGCCGTTCGAACCAGCTCTCGATCTCGGTCCAGTAGGCCTGTTTCGGAAAACGGTCGAACCATTCGCGCGCCTTGTCGCGGGCGGCGCGGCGCGGCAACACGAAGGTTTCGCGAAGGAACCCGTCGCGGGGGAGCCGCGCCCTGTCGGCGCGGGACTGGTCGAGCCGCTTCTTCAGCCCGTCGAGCGGTGGTCTGGATGGCGTCCGCAACGAACAACTCCTTGACGCTACCGAGGAACAGATTAGGGATCGCTGCCGGAAAATACGAGTCTTTTGTCCGCGCCGGGTCGTCCGGCGCGCGCAAAACGCTGGAATCGGCGGAAACGGAATGGAACGCCCCGACATACCGGCAGGTCTGCCGGCCGACATCGAAGACAGGAAGGAACGGGCCAGAGCCTGGTTCGAGGCCTTGCGCGACCGCATCTGCTCCGCCTTCGAGACGCTGGAGAACGAAGTCGCGAACCCCGGGGTCTCGGCGGCCCCCGGTCGCTTCGTGCGCACGCCGTGGCTGCGCGAGGAGGGCAACGGCGGCGGCGGCACCATGGCGATGATGCACGGCCGCGTCTTCGAGAAGGTCGGCGTCCACGTCTCCACCGTCCACGGCGAGTTCTCGCCCGAGTTCCGCAAGCAGATACCGGGCGCCGAGGCGGACCCGCGCTTCTGGGCGAGCGGCATTTCTCTGATCGCGCACCCGTGGAATCCCAACGTTCCGGCGGTTCACATGAACACGCGCATGGTAGTCACCTCGCGCTGGTGGTTCGGCGGCGGCGCCGACCTGACGCCTGTGCTCGACCGTCGGCGCAACCAGAACGATCCCGACACGAACGATTTCCATCGGTCCATGCAGTTCGCCTGCCAGAAGAACCCGGCGGTCGCCGACTACGAGAAGTTCAAGGCCTGGTGCGACGAGTACTTCTATCTTCCCCACCGCGACGAGCCGCGCGGCGTCGGCGGCATCTTCTTCGACTGGCAGCATTCGCCGGAGGAAAAAGGCGGATGGGAAGCCGATTTCCGTCTCGTCCAGGATGTCGGCCGCTCCTTCGCGGTGGTCTATCCGCACCTGGTGCGCAAGAACTTCAACACCGGCTGGAGCGAAGCCGACCGCGAGGAGCAACTCGTGCGCCGCGGACGCTATGTCGAGTTCAACCTGCTCCACGACCGCGGCACGATCTTCGGCCTGAAGACGGGCGGCAACGTCATCTCGATCCTGTCGAGCATGCCGCCGTCGGTGAAGTGGCCCTGAGCGGCCGCGCGCAACCTGCCGCCGCATTTCGTGTTATACTGCCTCTCCGAACCAGAACGAGAAGGGAGTCGTCCGATGAAGGAATTCCACTGCGGATCGCTCGTGCCTGGCTGCGACTGGCACACCCGTCACGAGGACGAGGCGGAGATCATCCGCCGCGCCGTCGAGCATCTGCGCGGGACCCATGGCGAGACGATCATCCGCGAGACGATGATCGAGGCCATCCGCTCGCGCATCGAGAAGGTCCGCGACGCGGCCTGATCCCGGACCCGGAAACGGATCTGCCCGGGGGTGGCCCGGGCGGTGGCTCGCGTGGTGGCTCGGGCCGCCGCCCTATTCGTGCGCGCCGATCCGCGCTTCGGCGCGCTTGAGCAGTTCGTCCCGCTCGACCAGGAATCCGCCGTCGATCCACTCCGCTTCGAGCCGCGCCAGCAAGGCGCCCAGCCGCGGGCCTGGCTGTGCGCCGAGCGGAATAAGGTCGCTGCCGCGTAGCGGGAAGACCGGCCGCATCCATCTGCCGAGATAGGCGAGCAGCCGCGCATAGCCGCCGGCCTTCACAAGCTCTTCCGTATGGTGCACCGCCCGCGCCCGCGCCGCGGCGAGGTCGAGCCGCAACCGGTCGGCGAACGCCTGCCCGTCGCCGCGGTAGAGCAGCCGGGCGAAGGCACCTTCCGTCGTCTCGGGCGCGATCGGCTTGGCAAGCGCCCATTGCGCCAGCCGCGCGGCTTCCGCCTTCGACATCTTCAGCCGTTCCGCCAGCGCCGCCATGCGCTCCGCATCGGGCGGCACGATCGCTTCCAGCCGGAGCATCGCGTCGGCGGTCCAGCCGAGGTCGGCCTCGGCGCGGATCAGCCCGGGGATCGCGTCGATGCCCCAGCGCTCGCTCTCCGGCAGCACCCTGGAAAGCACGCCCGCCTGGCGCATCCACAAGAGCGCCCGCGACGGATCGGGCGCGCCGAGCAGCTTTTTCAGCTCTGCCCAGACGCGCTCGGCCGACAGCCGGTCGAGCCCTTCCTTCAACCGCGCCGAGGCCTTCAGCCCCTCGGCATCCGGCCGGCCGTCGCCATACCAGGCGAAGAAGCGGAAGAAGCGCAGGATCCTGAGGTAATCCTCGCGGATGCGCGTCTCGGCGTCGCCGATGAAGCGCAGCCGGCGTCCCGCCAGGTCGGCAAGGCCGCCGACCATGTCGACGACCGTCCCGTCGGCTTCGGCGTAGAGCCCGTTGATGGTGAAGTCGCGCCGCTCGGCGTCGGCCTTCCAGTCGCGGCCGAAGACGACTCGCGCCCGGCGCCCGTCGGTTTCGACGTCGGCCCGGAGCGTCGTCACCTCGTAGGGGCGGTGCCCGGCGATCACCGTGATCGTGCCATGCTCGGCGCCGGTGGGCACGGCCCGATAGCCGGCCTTCTCCGCGCGGCGCGTCGTCTCGTCGGGCGTCGTCGTCGTCGCGATGTCGATGTCGGTGACCGCCTCGCCGAGCAGCGCGTTGCGCACCGCACCGCCGGCGATCCGCGCCTTTTCTCCGCCCTCCGACAGGGCGGCGAGCAGGCGCTGCAGGTCGCCGTTGTCGAGCCATTCGACGCGGCCGGCGATGGTCGTGCCGCCGTTCACGCGTAGAGCCTCTCGTAGAGCGTCCGCAGGATGCCGGCCGTCACGCCCCAGATGTACCGCTCGCCGAAGGGCATAGTATAGAAGAAGCGCTCCTGGTTTTCCCAGATGCGGCTGTCGCGGCGGTGGTTCTGCGGGTCCATCAGGAAACGCAGCGGCACCTCGAAGGCGTCGTCGACCTCGTCGCGGTTGATGGTGAGCAGGAAGTCGGGCCGCACGATCGAAAGAACCGGCGCTATGCGGTAGCCGCTGCCGGAGACATAGTCGGGCAGCCGGCCGACGATGTCGATGAACTCGGCGCCCAGCCCGATCTCTTCTTCGGTCTCGCGCAATGCCGCATGTTCTGCTGACAGGTCCGTCGGGTCGACACGACCGCCGGGGAAGGCGATCTGGCCGGAATGGCTGCGCAGATTGTCCGTGCGCTTGGTTAGGATCACCGTCGCCTCGTCGCCTCGGTCGACCACCGGGACGAGCACGGCGGCGGCGCGCAGCCGGTCATGGACGAAAAGCGACCGCAGGTCCGGATTCCAGCTGTGGTCGCCATAGTCGGTATCGGTGAACGGTCCGCGCTCGCGAACGGCGCGCGCGCGAAAATCGTCGGCGGTGAAGGTGGCTCCGGGCATCGCGTCCATCGTCAGGCGCTCTGCCTCGCCAGCTTCTCGGCCGGCATGATGGGATAGATCTGGCCCTTCGATCGCACGCAGAACATTCTCTCGCCGTCGACCTCGATCTCTTCGCCGTGGTTCACCAGTTCGTACATCACCGGTCGCGCCACCAGCGCTTCCAGCCGGCCGCGCACCAGGAGATAGGGTTTCAGCCCGCCGGTACCGGCCTCGTCGACGAAGCGCAGCGGGTGGCCGGGTCCCGCCTCGACCACATCGCCGACATTGGTGCGGAAGGTCATGACCTGGTCGTCGCCGCTGCCGCCGACGTTCATTTCCACCGCGACGAACGGCGCATCCACGACGCGGATGCCGACCTTCTCGACCGGCGTCACCAGGTAGGTCCTGCCGTCGGCGTCCTTGCGCAGGACGGTCGAGAACAGCTGCACCAGCGGCATGCGGCCGATCGGCGTGCCGAGGTAGAACCAGGTGCCGTCGGCGCGGATCTCCATGTCGAGGTCGCCGCAGAAGTCCGGGTGCCAGCGCTCCACCGGCGGCAGGCCCTTGCCCGCGCGCGCAGCGCGCGCGATCAGCGCCTCGAGTCCGCGGGCGTCGCCCGCCTTCGTCAGGCTTCCGCCACTGCCTTCCGTATCTTCCGCCATGGTCACGAAATAGTCACTGTTGTTGCGCTTGTCAGCCGGGGCGGCTGAATTAAGTTCGATCCCTACACGCCGCCAGATGCGAGTCGGGGGATCGCGGCGCCTTTTTAAGGCGTTCTTGCGGAACAGAGGAACCGGCCTGCATGAGCGTGATCGTCAAGGAACCCGCAATCAGCGAAAAGGACATGATCGCGGAGGCCGAGAAGGCGCTCGCCGACATTTCTCGCGTGCGCGCGGGCGTGGGCCGGGTGATCTTCGGCCAGGAAGCCGTGGTCGAACGCACGCTGGTCGCCCTGCTCGCCGGCGGCCACGCGCTCCTGGTCGGCGTTCCCGGACTGGCCAAGACCAAGCTCGTGGAAACGCTCGGCATCGTTCTCGGCCTCGATTCGCGGCGCATCCAGTTCACGCCGGACCTGATGCCTTCCGACATCCTCGGCTCGGAAGTGATGGAGCAGGACGAGCACGGCAAGCGCTCCTTCCGCTTCATTCCCGGCCCGATCTTCGCCCAGTTGCTGATGGCCGACGAGATCAATCGCGCCAGCCCGCGCACCCAGTCGGCGCTGCTGCAGTCGATGCAGGAGTACCACGTCACCGTCGCCGGCGCCCGGCACGACCTGCCGTCGCCCTTCCACGTGCTGGCCACGCAGAACCCGCTCGAGCAGGAAGGCACCTATCCCCTGCCCGAGGCCCAGCTCGACCGCTTCCTGATGCAGGTCGACATCCTCTATCCCGAGCTCGAGGCCGAGCGCCGCATCCTGATCGAGACGACCGGCGTCGAGGACGCTCGCGCCGAGAACGTCCTGTCCCCGGAGCGCCTGCGGGCGATCCAGCAGTTGATCAGGCGCATGCCGGTGCCCGAAAGCGTGGTCGAGGCTATCCTCGCCCTCGTCCGCTCCGCCCGGCCGGGCCAGGGCAATGCCGAGACCGACCGTCAGGTCGCCTGGGGACCGGGTCCGCGCGCCAGCCAGGCGCTGACGCTGTGCGCCCGCGCCCGCGCGCTCTACGACGGCCGCCTGGCGCCTTCGGTCGACGACATCCACGCCCTTGCCGAGCCGGTCCTCCAGCACCGCATGGCGCTGACCTTCGCCGCGCGCGCCGAAGGCACGACGGTTCGCGACGTCATCGCGAGGCTGGTCAAGGCCCGGGGCTGAACATGGCGGCGTCCCGCGGAAGGACACCCTGATGGCGCGCATCGGCGAAGCCACCCAGCCGGTCGCCACGCGCGACGCGCTGGCGCGGGGTCGGCTGCGCGCATCGCTGGTTCCCGACCTGCTGGTCGAGGCCCGCCGCATCGTCAACACCGTCATCGCCGGCTGGCACGGACGTCGCAAGCGCGGCATCGGCGAGAATTTCTGGCAGTTCCGACCCTATGTCGAGGGCGAGGAAATGTCCCAGATCGACTGGCGCCGCTCGGCCCGCGACGACCATATCTACGTGCGCGACCGCGAATGGGAGGCCGCGCATACGGTGTGGCTGTGGGCCGACCCGTCGCCGTCCATGCTCTACAAGTCCGCCGGCGCCGGCGTGGCGAAGGAATCGCGCGCGCTGGTGCTGATCCTCGCACTCGCCGAACTGCTGTCGCGCAGCGGCGAGCGCATCGCCTGGCCTGGCCTCACCGATCCCTTCACCGCGCGCAACGGTGCGGAACGCATCGCCTCCAGGCTCGCTCACGCGCCGGCGCTCGCCTCGCGGCCCGACCTGTCGGCGGTGCGGCGCTTCTCCGACATCGTCATCGCCAGCGACTTCCTCGATCCGCCGGAGGAGACGATGGCGTGGCTCGAAGTCCTGTCGCGGCGCGGGGCCAAGGCGCACCTGATCGAGATCGCCGATCCGGCCGAGGAGACCTTCCCCTATTCCGGCCGCACCGAGTTCACCGATCCGGAGACCGGCGAGAAGATCACGGCAGGCCGCGCCGAGACCTTCGCCGCCGACTACCGCAACCTCTACGCCGCCCGCCGCGCCGAACTCGCCGCCTGGTGCAAGCGGCTCGGCTGGAGCTACACGGTCAACCACACCGACCGCCTCGCCTCTGACGCGCTGGTCCGCGTCCACCTCGCCATGACCGCCGACGCCGGCCCCGGCGGAGCGCGCCGATGAGCTGGCTTCCGCTCAGCTTCGGCGCGCCGCTGGTGCTGTGGGGGCTTCTCGCCCTCCCGGTGATCTGGTGGCTGCTCAGGCTGACGCCGCCGCGCCCGCAGACCGAGGTCTTCCCGCCGCTGCGCATCCTGGCCAGGGTGCTGAAGAAGGAGGAGACGCCGCACCAGAGCCCGTGGTGGCTGACGCTGCTCCGCCTCGTCATGGCCGGGCTGGTGGTGCTGGCGCTGGCCGCACCGGTGTTCAATCCGCGCGAGAGCCTGCCGGCCGGCGGCAACGGCATCGCAATCGTCCTCGACAATGGCTGGTCGAGCGCGACCGACTGGCCGCGCCGCCTCGCCACCGCCGAGCGCCTGATCGCCGACGCCGGCGAGGCCGGACGTCCCGTCGTGCTGGCATTGACCGCCGACTCGGCCAACGCCGAGATCGGCCCGTTCGAGGCCGAGGCGGCGCTCGACCGCCTTCGCGCCGCCGAGCCGCGGCCGGTGCCGGTCGACCGGCCGGCGGTCTATGCGCGCGTCGCGGCCGCACTCGCCGCGCTGCCCGGCGCCGGCGTCGCCGTGCTCTCCGACGGCCTTGCCGCCGACGGCGACGAGGCCGCGTTCAAGGCGCTTCTCACGCCGGTGCCGGCCGACCTGGTCTGGATCGCCCCCGACAGGATCGGCCTTTCCGGCCTCGTCGCCGCCGACAACGAGATCGAGGGTTTTGCCCTCAAGGCCATCCGCGCGCCGGGCGATCCCGCGCCGCGCACGGTGACGGCGGGCGCCTTCGACGAGAAGGGCCGCCGCATCGCCGAGGCGACGCTCGACTTCGCCCCCGGCGCGACGGAAGCGGCCGGCCTGATGACGGTGCCGTTCGAGCTGCGCAACGATTTCGCCTCGATCGCGCTCGACGGCGAGCCGCAGGCCGGCGCCGTGCGCGTGCTCGACGAGAGCGCCAAGCGCCGCCGCGTCGGCCTTCTCTCGCAGGGCGAGGCCGACCAGGCGCAGCCGCTGCTGTCGCCGCTGTTCTACATCCGCCGCGCGCTCGAACCCTTCGCCGACCTCGTCGAATCGCCGAGCGCCGATCTCTCCGAGGCGATCCCGCAGATCCTCGAGCAGAAGCCGGCGATGATCGTCATGGCCGACGTCGGCACCATGCCCGACGCCGCCCGCGAGCGCCTGGTCGAGTGGGTGCGCAATGGCGGCATGCTGGTCCGCTTCGCCGGTTCGCGCCTCGCCGCCGCGGAGAACGACGAGGAACTGTTGCCCGTCCGCCTCAGGCTCGGCGAACGCTCGCTCGGCGGCGCGCTGTCCTGGACGACGCCGCAGCCGGTGAGCGATTTCACCGCCGGCGGCCCGTTCGCAGATCTGACCGCGCCGCGCGAAGTGACGGTCTCGCGCCAGGTCCTCGCCGAGCCTTCCCCCGACATTGTCGACCTCTCCTGGGCGACGCTCGCCGACGGCACGCCGCTGGTCACCGGCGCCCGCCGCGACAAGGGAACCGTCGTCCTCTTCCACGTGACGCCGGAGGCGACATGGTCGAACCTGCCGATCTCCGGCAGCTTCGTCGAGATGCTGCGCCGCCTCGTCCAGCTGTCGCGCAACCAGGGCGCCATCGCCGCCGGGGCCGAAGGCGCCCGCGCCGCGCTGCCGCCCTACCGGATGATCGCCGCCAACGGCGCCATCGTTCCGCCCGCGCCCGATTCCCGGCCGCTGACACCCGGCACCGGCCGGCTGCCCGTCACGCTCGACAACCCGCCCGGCCTCTACGGCGGCGAGGACGGTGTGGTGGCGCACAACCTGCTCGCCGCCGACGCATCCCTGCGGCCGATCGAGCGTCCCCAGGTCGCCGCGCCGACCCGCGAGATGCGCTACGCCTTCGACGAATCGCGCGACCTGAAAGGCCCGCTGATCGCCATTGCGCTGGCGCTGCTCGCGCTCGACACGCTGGCGGTGTTCTGGATGGGCGGCGTCTTCGCCAGGCGCCCGCGCCGCGCGCGCACCGGCGCCTCGACAGCGGCCGCCCTTGTCGCCGCCGGTCTCCTCCTGATGTCCGGCCGCGCCGAGGCGCAGGACGCGAAACCGACCGACGCCGACGCCATCGACGCGATCAGCGTCACCCGCCTCGCCTACGTGCTCACCGGCGATCCGCAGACCGATTCGATCAGCCGCGCCGGCCTTGCCGGCCTGTCGCGCTTCCTTGCCGAGAAGACGGCGCTGGAGCCCGGCGAACCCGCCGGCGTCGATATCGCCAAGGACGAGCTCGCCTTCTACCCGATCGTCTACTGGCCGGTCGACCCGGCGGCGCCGATGCCCAGCGAGGACGCCATCGCCCGTGTCGACGCCTACATGCAGCAGGGCGGCACCGTGCTCTTCGACACGCGCGACCAGTATGCGCAAGGCTTCGGCGCCAGCGACGCCAGCCCGGCGACACGGCGCCTGCGCGACATCCTCGCCGACCTCAACGTGCCGCCGCTCGAGCCGGTGCCCGAAGACCACGTGCTGACGAAATCCTTCTTCATCCTCGCCGCGTTCCCGGGGCGCTTCAACGGCAGCCCGCTCTGGGTGGAGGCTTCGCTCGAAGCATCCAACAGCGAGAACCGACCGGTGCGCACCGGCGACGGCGTTTCGCCGATCATGATCACCGCCAACGACTTCGCCGGCGCCTGGGCCGTCGACGCCGCCGGCGACGCCCTGCTGCCGACGGTTCCGTCGGATCCGATGCAGCGCGTCTACGCGCTGCGCTCGGGCGTCAACATCGTCATGTACATGCTCACCGGCAACTACAAGTCGGACCAGGTCCACGTTCCGATCCTGCTGGAAAGGCTGGGGCAGTGACATGAACTGGTCTCTCGCCTTCGAGCCGCTGCTGTCGTGGAGCTGGATCGCCGTCGTGCTCGTGCCGATCGCGGTCGCGGCGGTCGCCGGCCTCTGGCTGCGCCAGCGCGGCGCCTGGTTCCGCTTCGCCGCGGCGCTGGCGCTCGCCGCCGCTCTCGTCAACCCGGTCCTGCTCGACGAGGAGCGCGAGCCGCTGAAGAGCGTGGTCGCCCTGATCGTCGACAAGAGCCAGAGCCAGGACATCGGCGGCCGCGCCGCGCAGACGGCCGCCGCGGTCGAGGCGCTGAAGGAGCGGCTGTCGCGCTTCAAGCAGTTCGACGTGCGCGTCGTCGAGGCGGGCCGCGCCGACGCCGCCGACGACCGCACGCGCACGCGCCTCTTCGAGGCGCTCGACGGCGCCTTCCGCGACGTGCCGCCCTCGCGCATCGGCGGCGCCGTGATGGTCACCGACGGGCAGGTGCACGACGTGCCGCCGTCGGCCGCCGAGTTCGCCGCGCCGCTCCACGCGCTGATCACCGGCGACGAGGGCGAGACCGACCGGCGCATCCGTTTCGAGAAGGCGCCGCGCTTCGGCATCGTCGGCAAGCCGCTGGCGATGACCTACCGGGTGATCGGCGCCGACGGCGCCACGGGCACGGTGGCGGTGCGCGTGCTGGTCAACGGTATCCAGGTCGCGCTCGAACAGGCGGTGATCGGCGAGGAGATGCCGCTCGACCTGACCATTCCCGGCGCCGGGCGCAACATCGTCGAACTGTCGATCGAGCGCGCCGAGGGCGAACTCACCGACACCAACAACCGCGCCATCGCGCTGGTCGACGGCATCCGCGAGAATTTGCGCGTGCTGCTGGTCTCCGGCGAGCCGCATGCCGGCGAGCGCACCTGGCGCAACCTGCTCAAGTCCGACGCCTCCGTCGACCTCGTCCACTTCACCATTCTCAGGCCGCCGGAAAAGCAGGACGGCACGCCGATCAACGAGCTGTCGCTGATCGCCTTCCCGACCCGCGAACTGTTCGTCGAGAAGATCAACGACTTCGACCTGATCATCTTCGACCGCTACCAGCACCGCGACGTGCTGCCGATCCTCTATTACGACTACATCGCCGAGTATGTGGAGAACGGCGGCGCGCTGCTGATCGCGGCAGGCCCCGAATATGCCGGCATGCAGTCCATCGCCCGCACGCCGCTGATGGCGGCGCTGCCGGCGCTGCCGACCGGCGAGGTCGTCGAGGAGGGTTTCTATCCGCGCCTGACCGATCTGGGCAAGCGCCACCCGGTGACGCGCGGGCTGGAAGGTTCGGCGAAAGAGCCGCCGGCCTGGAGCCGCTGGTTCCGGCTGATCGGCATCGATCGGCCCGAGGGCGAGACGGTGATGAAGGGCCCCGGCGACCGGCCGCTGCTGGTGCTCGACCGCAAGGGCGAGGGTCGCGTCGGCATGCTCCTCTCCGACCAGGGCTGGCTGTGGGCGCGCGGCTTCGAGGGCGGCGGCCCGCACGTGCAGCTCTACCGGCGCATCGCCCACTGGCTGATGAAGGAGCCGGAGCTCGAGGAGGAGCGCCTCATCGCGACCGGGCGCGGCATGACGCTGGAGATCGACCGGCAGACGATGAGCGACGATCCGGGTCCGGCGCAGGTCATCACGCCCTCGGGCAAGACCGTGACCGTGCCGCTCGCCGCCTCGACGCCCGGCGTCTTCGCCGGCTCGCTGGAGACCGACGAGATCGGCCTCTACCAGATCGGCAACGGCGACCTTTCCGCACTCGCCCATGTCGGGCCGGTCAACGCGCCGGAATTCGCCGACACGGTGTCGACCACCGAGGTGCTGCGCCCCTTCGCCGAGGCGAGCGGCGGCAGCGTGCGCCGGCTCGGCGCGGCGGCTTCGGTCGACCTGCCCGGCATCGTCCCGGTCAGGGGAACCGCGCAGGCCGCCGGCCGCGACTGGATCGGCCTGCGCACGACGGGCGATTCCATCCTGAAATCGGTCAGCCGCATCCCGCTCTTCGCCGGCTTCCTCGGCCTGATGCTGCTCCTGCTGGCGCTCGGCTCGACCTGGTA
>CALFXR010000099.1 GCA_937958475.1 uncultured Mesorhizobium sp.
TTTCCCACCCCTCTTCTTCAATGGCCAGGGCCGAAAGGCAGCGTGGCGGCGAGAACGCGTGTCTGCCGGGATGTCAAATCGACGCGGAGGCGTTGCGGCCGCAACCGTCCCCACCCACCTTCCCTTTCGACGCGCGACACGGCACGATGCCGGACAGCGCCAGCCCGGCGGAAGAAATCGTCGCGGCAGGCGTCCGCGGCCAGGATCGGAGGAAACCATGACCATCGCGCAACCGGACCGCATCGCTCAGGCCTTTGCTTTGCAGAAGGCCGGCGTCGAAAGACGGCGTCTGGAGTTCGGGCTGAAGGAGCGGCTGGCCGCGCTCGCCTCGCTGCGCGCGACGGTGCAGAAGCGCCAGGGGGAGATCGTCGCGGCCCTCGCCGCCGATTTCGGCAAACCGGAGACCGAGGTGATCCTCACCGAGATCCTGCCGGTGCTCCAGGAGATCCGGCACACCTCGGCACACCTGAAGAAATGGATGAAGCCGCGCTCGGTTTCGCCGACGCTGGCGACGCTTGGCACCGCCTCGCGCATCCGCCGCGAAGCGCGCGGGGTCTGCCTGATCATCTCGCCGTGGAACTATCCGTTCAACCTGGCGCTCGGGCCGCTGGTGTCGTGCCTCGCCGCCGGCAACAGCGCCATCCTGAAGCCGTCGGAGATGACGCCGGCCACCTCGGCGCTGATCGCCAGCATCGTCGCCGAAGCCTTTTCGCCCGACCTCGTGACGGTGATCGAAGGCGCCAGGGAGGCCTCGACCGCGCTGCTGGCGCTGCCCTTCGACCACGTCTTCTTCACCGGCAGCCCGGCGGTCGGCAAGATCGTCATGGAGGCGGCGGCAAAAAACCTCGCCTCGGTGACGCTGGAGCTCGGCGGCAAGTCGCCGACCATCGTCGGTCCGGGCGCCGACCTGAAGCGCGCCGCCGACTGGGTCACCTTCGGCAAGTTCGCCAATGCCGGGCAGACCTGCATCGCGCCCGACCACCTGTTCGTCCACGAAAGCGTCAAGGAGGGCTTCGTCGCCGCGCTGCGCGCGCGCATCGCCAAGGCCTACGGCAAGGACCCGCTGGCGAGCCCGCATCTCGCCGGCATCGTCAACGCCCACCACGCCGGCCGCCTCGGCCACCTCGTCGACGACGCCACCGCCAGGGGAGCGAAGATCATCGGCGGCGGCGAGCGGCAGGGTACGCGCATGGCGCCGACGCTGATGGAGGCGGTGACGCCCGACATGGAGATCGACCGGGAGGAGATTTTCGGGCCGGTCCTGCCGGTCATCGCCTATTCCGACATCGACGAGGTGATCGGCCGCATCAACGCCAGGCCGAAGCCGCTGGCGCTCTACGTCTTCGACCGCGACCGGGCGTTTGCCGAGAAGATCGTCGCCGCGACCTCGTCGGGCGGCGTCGGCGTCAACCTGACCGTGATGCATTTCACGCATCCCGGCCTGCCCTTCGGCGGCGTCAACAATTCCGGCATCGGCGCAGCGCACGGCGAGCACGGCTTCATCGCCTTCAGCCACGAGCGGGCGATCATGGAGAACCGCTTCTCCTCGCTGCCGATGCTGTTCCCGCCCTATACCGCCGGCGTCAAGCGCCTGACCGGCATGGCGCGGAAGCTGCTGGGGTAGGAAGCGCCGACACGGGAAGGATCCATGAGGCGGTTCGGTTGTGGATCGGCATCGAACGGGGCATATGCCCCGCGTCGTGCAACCCTGCGGACCGACCTGATGCGCCTCGTCCTCTCCCTCGCCGTCTTCCTCTTCGCCGCGGCGGCGGCTTCGGCGGCCGGGCTGGTCGAGCCGGCCTTGCGCCTGCCCGCCTCGGCGTCGCCGGGGACGGTTCGCGTGGCGCTGACCCTCGACGCCTGCGGCGGCGGAACCGACATGCGTATCCTCACGGCCCTGGTCGAGAACGGCATCCCGGCGACCATCTTCACCACGGGCATCTGGCTTCGGCGCAATCCAGGCGCGGTGGCGGTTCTGAAGGCGCATCCCGGGCTCTTCGAGGTGGAGAACCACGGCGCCCGCCACGTCCCCGCGATCGACCGGCCGGTCAGCGTCTACGGCATCGCCGCCGCCGGCAGCGCCGAAGGCGTCTCGAAGGAGGTGCTTGGAGGCGCGGAGGCGGTTCAGGCTGCCGGCCTGCCCAGGCCGCGCTGGTTCCGCGGCGCGACCGCGAAATACACGGCGACCGCCATGGCCCAGGTCGAGGCGCTCGGCTTCCGCATCGCCGGCTATTCGCTCAACGCCGACGGCGGCTCGCTGCTCGGCGCGGCGGCGACCGAGAAGAGGATGAACTCCGCGCGTGACGGCGACGTCATCATCGGCCACGTCAACCAGCCGACGCATGCGGCGGGCGCCGGCCTGGTCAGGGGGCTGCTGGCGCTCAAGGCGCGCGGCGTGGTCTTCGTCAGGCTGAAGGACGTCGAAGGCACCATTTGACGCGACGAACGGCCCGTCGGGCACGGATCGGCCCGAGACGAGCCAGGCTCGCCCGCGCGGAATGGCCCTGCGGGTGCGCCCTACCCCTTCGCCACCAGCTTCAGGTTGGCGTCGACCAGCGTCGTGTCGGCCATGCCGCGGCGGGCCTCCTCGAGCAGCTTGCGCGCCTTCTTCTTGTTGCCGCGCAGATATTGCGAGTAACCCATGTTGTTGACGATCTCGGGCTTGCGCCCGGCGACCTTGACGAGCTGGTCGTAGGCGCGGTCGGCGAAGTCGAAGCGGCCGAGCTGGTCGTAGGCGGCGGCGAGGCCCATCCAGGCCTCGGCATTGTCGGCGCGAAGCTCGATCGCCTTGCGGAAATGCTGTTCGGCGAGGCCGTAATTGGCCTGGCGGAACTGCGCCTTGCCGGCGGCGAGGTCGGCCTCGCCGGGTGCGGCCGGCTGCGCCGCGATCGCCGTCGTCTCGGTCGTGTCGATGCCGGCCGTCGTGCAGCCGCTGAGACCGGCAGAAAGCAGCAGCGCCGCACCCACGGCGGACCTGAAGACCGTCATCGCCCCACCCCGAATTCTTCCCGCAAAAAGCGGCAATATCAGGAACCTAGCACGGCGCCCCTTAAGCTTCGGGTGCGGAAACGCGGCGGATTCGATTAAAAATGCCGGTTGATTTCGCCGCCCCGGCGGACCGTCAGCTCGCCTCCTGCCGGCAGTAGTGACCGATGACCCGCCTCAGCGTCAGGCCCTGCACGGCGATGGTGAAGATGACGGCACAGTAGGTCGCGGTCAGGAGCATCGGCTTCTCCGACGTCTCGGGCAGCGACAGCGCGAGCGCGATGGAGATGCCGCCGCGCAGTCCGCCCCAGGTGAGTATGGCGATGCTGCCGGGCGCGAAGGATTGCCAGCGTTGCAGGATGAGCACGGGAAGCGACGTCGCGATCAGCCGCGCCGCGACGATCGCCGGGATGAGGCATAGGGCGAGCAGCGCGTGTGTCCAGTCGAAGCGCAGGACCAGGACCTCGAGCCCGATCAGCAGGAACAGGATCGAGTTCAGGATCTCGTCGACCAACGTCCAGTAGCCGAACAAATATCGCTGGGTCTGACCGCTCAGCGCATCCTCCGGCCCCCGGTTGCCGATATAGAGCCCGGCGACGACCACCGCGATCGGCCCGCTGGTGTCGAGGTGCGACGCCACCGAGAAGGTCGCCATCGCCAGCGCGATGGAGATGAGGACCTCGATCACGTAGTCGTCGATGCGCCGCATGGCGCGATAGGCGACGTAGCCGGCACCCAGCCCGATCAGCGCGCCTCCGACCGTCTCGAAGGCCAGCATCTCGGCGATGTGCACGGCTCCGAGGTTGCCCGACCCCGTCGCCGCCGCGAGCAGCACGGAGAAGAGGACGACGGCGACGCCGTCGTTGAACAGACTCTCGCCGGACATGTCGACCTCAAGCGATTTCGGCACCTGGACGGTCTTGAGGATCGCCAGCACGGCGACCGGATCGGTCGGGCTGATCAGCACGCCGAACACCAGCGCCCAGGCGTAGGGAATCGTCAGCCCCAGCAGCGGGGCGAGCAGCCACAGCGTCGTGCCGATGGCGGCGGTCGACACCACCACGCCAACCGTCGCCATCGTGCCGATCGACCATCGGCGCCGCCGCATCTGCGAGAAGTCGACGTGCAGCGCGCCGGCGAACAGGAGGAAGGCGAGCATGCCGTCGAGCACGATGCGCTGGAAGTCGATGTGGCGGATGATGCTGGTCAGCTCCTCGTAGACGTGCACGCCGGGGACGAGGAACTCGCCGGCGATGAGCAGCAGCGACGACAGCAGCCCCATGATCATCAGGCCGATCGTGTGCGGCAACCCGAGATAGACGTGGTTCAACCAACCGAAGCAGGCCGTGGCTGCAAGCAGTAGTGCGAGAAGGTCGAAGATCGAGGGCATGCGGCCTAGCCGCCCGCCGGTCGCGGGTCGTGCAGGGGCATCATGGCATGGTTCAGGTGCGACATGATCCAGATCGAGCCCAGAACGACGAGGACGACGATGAAGATGCCGAAGGCCAGCGCCAGCACGTTGTTCGTGTTGTCCGGTCCCGTCGTCAGATGCAGGAAGAAGACGAGATGCACGCCCATCTGGGCGATCGCCAGCACGACGAGGGCCGAAACGACGGCCGGTCCGTAGACGAGTTCGGTCTGCACCACGGCGAAGGAGGCGATTGTCAGCAGGATCGCCAGGCCGAAGCCGATGACGTAGCCCTGCAGCCCGCCGACAGGCTCGCGCACGTTGACCGCCTCCTGGCCGGGCGCGGCATCGTCCATGTCCGCCGGATGGTCCTCGTGATGATCCTTGACGGTCATGAGCTCGCTCCCAGCAGGTAGACGAGGCTGAAGATCGCGATCCAGACGATGTCCAGCGCATGCCAGAACAGGTTGAAGCAGTGCAGGCGGCGCAGGATGTCGTCGCGGAATCCCTTGACCAGGAGCTGCGCCATCATGGTGCCCAGCCACAGCAGCCCCAGTCCGACATGCAGCCCGTGGCAGCCGACGAGCGCGAAGAAGGACGACAGGAAGGCGCTGCGCGACGGACCGGCGCCGTCGG
The DNA here is from genome assembly GCA_937958475.1 of uncultured Mesorhizobium sp. GTDB lineage: Bacteria > Pseudomonadota > Alphaproteobacteria > Rhizobiales > Rhizobiaceae > DUSC01. The sequence continues at coordinate 5,030 of CALFXR010000099.1, forward strand.
CGACCATGGCGACGAATTCCTGGGCCTCCAGCACGAGAAAGCCAACCCCGAGCAATCCCGTCGCCAGCAGCCAGATCTGGGTCCAGACCATGTCCCGGCGATGGCTGGCCAGGCTGCCGAGGCCGCAGGTGAAGCTCGACGCGAGCAGCAGGCCCGTCTGCAGCGCGACGCGCGACAGGTCGAACAGCTCGCGCCCGGTCGGGCCGCCGGCCGTGGCGCCGGACAGCACCGCGTAGCCGGCGAAGAAGGCCGAGAAACTGATGATGTCGGACAGCAGGAAGATCCAGAAGCCGTAGGTCACGGTCACGTAGCGCGAGGCAGGACCGCCCTCGGCCTGCCCCGTCCCCGCGTGCCCATGCCCCCCGTGCCGGCCGATGCGATAGGGGTCGTGCGCGCCGCTGCGGGCGGAGATGTCGCTGGCCAGGGTTCCCGACGCCGAGGACGCGCTCATGCGGCCTCCTCCCGCCGCCTGTACCATGCCTGGCGCGTCTCCAGCCGCGCGCGATCCACCCGCTCCACCTCGGCGGCCGGGATCTCGTATTCGGCCTCGTCACGCCAGGCGAAGACCACGAAGGTGGCGTAGGCGCCGGCGAGGCCCAGCAGGGCCAGCCACCAGATGTGCCAGATCAGCGCGAAGCCGATGAGGGTGGCGAAGAAGGCGCTGACGAAGCCGGTCGGGCTGTTCTTCGGCATCTCGATCGGCTCGTAGGATACGGGAACCTCCGGCGGCTGGCCTTCGATGGCGCGCTGCTTGACGCTCCAGTACGGCTCTTCGTCCTCGACATGCGGCAGGCGGGCGAAGTTGAAGGCCGGCGGCGGTGACGGCGTCGACCATTCGAGCGAGCGGCCATCCCACGGGTCGCCGGTCTCGTCCCTCAGGCTGTCGCGCCGGCGGATCGAGACGACGAGCTGGACGATCTGGCATGCCGCCCCGACGATCATCACCCCGACGCCCGCGAGCGCCACGAACAGGGACGGCGCCCAGCCGTCGACCGGTATGTTCTGCAGCCGCCGCGTCATGCCCTGCAGGCCGACGAGGTAGAGCGGCGCGAAGACCAGGATGAAGCCCGCGAGCGTGAACCAGAAGGCGGCCTTGCCCCATCCCTCGTGCAGGCGGAAGCCGAACGCCTTGGGGAACCAGAAGGTGAAGCCGGCAAAGGCGCCGAACAGGACGCCGCTGATGATGACATTGTGGAAATGCGCCACCAGGAACATCGAGTTGTGCAGCACGAAGTCGGCCGCCGGCACGGCAAGCAGCACGCCCGTCATCCCGCCGACCGTGAAGGTGGTGATGAAGCCCATCGCCCACAGCATCGGCGTGTCGAAGCGGATGCGGCCGCCATACATGGTGAACATCCAGTTGTAGATCTTCACGCCGGTGCCGACCGCGATGACGGAGGTGGCGATACCGAAGGCCGCGTTGACGTTGGCGCCCGCGCCCATGGTGAAGAAGTGGTGCAGCCACACCGTGAACGACACGACGCAGATGAACAGCGTCGCCGCCACCATCGAGCGGTAGCCGAACAGCGGCTTCGATGAAAAGGTGGAGAAGATTTCCGAAAACAGCCCGAAGGCCGGCAGGACGAGGATGTAGACTTCCGGGTGGCCCCAGGCCCAGATGAGGTTCACGAACATCATCGGGTTGCCGCCGCCGTCGTTCGTGAAGAAGTGGAAGTCGAGATAGCGGTCAAGCGTCAGCATGGCGAGCGTTGCCGTCAGGATCGGGAAGGCCGCGACGATCAGCATGCACGAGGCGAGCGACGTCCAGCAGAAGATCGGCATCCTGAGGTAGCCCATCCCGGGCGCGCGCATCTTCAGGATCGTCGTGACGAGATTGACGCCGGTGACCAGCGTGCCGACGCCGGAGATCTGGATCGCCCACAGATAGTAGTCCACGCCGACGCCGGGGGAGTATTCGAGTTCCGAAAGCGGCGCGTAGGGCAGCCAGCCGGTGCGGGCGAACTCGCCGATCACCAGCGACATGTTGACCAGCAGCGCCCCCGACGCCGTCAGCCAGAAGCCGACCGAGTTGAGCGTCGGGAAGGCGACGTCGCGGACGCCGAGTTGCAGCGGCACGACGAAGTTCATCAGGCCGATCATGAACGGCATCGACGCGAAGAAGATCATGATCGTGCCGTGTGCCGAGAAGATCTGGTCGTAGTGGTCCGGCGGCAGGTAGCCCTCGCCGAATAGCGTCGCCGTCTGGTGCGTGCGCATCATGATGGCGTCGACGAAGCCGCGCAGCAGCATCAGCGCCGCCAGCACGATGTACATGACGCCGATGCGCTTGTGGTCGACCGAGGTGATCCACTCGCGCCACAGATAGGGCCACCAGCCCCTGGAGGTGATCCAGCCGAGTACGCCCACCATGCCGAGAAAGACGACGAGGGCGGCAAACAGCGGTATCGGTTCCTCGATCGGGATGGCGGACCAGTCGAGCTTGCCCAGCATGTCCTAGCCCCCTCCGTCCAAGTCCGGGCGCATCGTCTGGCTGGTCTGCACCGGAACCGTGCAGATGTTGGCGTCGAGCGGCTGCGGATGGATATCCGGGCTGCCGCCCCGCCCTTCGTCCGGGCCGCGCGACGGCGGCAGGATCTGGTGCACGACGGCATCGAAGAGGCCCGGCTGGACTCGCGCGTAGCTGTAGGCAGCGACGTCCTGGCTCTGCTCGGCCAGCTGGGCGTATGTCTCGGCGTTGAGCACGGCCTCGCCGCTTCGCTGCCGCGTCGCCCAGCGGTCGAATTCGACCTGCGGCAGCACGTGGACCCGGAAGTTCATGCCGGGAAATCCGGCGCCGCTGTAGTGGGCGCCCTGGCCGTAGAGTTCTCCCGGTTTGTCGGCTTGCAGGTTGAGCTCGCTCTCCATGCCGTTCATGGCGTAGATCATCGTGCCCAGCTGCGGCACGAAGAACACGTTCATGACGCTGGCGGATGTCAGGCGGAAACGCACCGGCTGGCCCGCCGGCAGGTAGAGTTCGTTGACGCTGGCCACCTGGTGGCGCGGGTAGATGAACAGCCACTTCCAGTCCAGGGCGATGACCTGGACCTCCACCGCCTGATCCGGCGGCCCGAGCGGCTTGCGCGGATCGAGTTCGTGCGAGCCGTAGTAGATAAGCCCGCCGAGGAAGAGGATCGTCAGCGTCGGGATCGACCAGACGATCAGTTCTATCCGTCCGGAATAAGTGAAGCCGGGATCGTAGCGTGCCCTCGGATTCGAGGCCCGGAACCACCAGGCGAACCATAGCGCGCCGATGATCGTGGGCACGACGATCACCAGCATCACCGCCAACGAGTTCAGCAGGATCTGTCGGTTGCCTGCGCCCACGGGCCCCTGTGGATCGAGGACGCCGTTGGTACAGCCCGACAGCACCGCCGCAGCCGTCACACATGTCGTCCGGCAGAGCGCCTGCTTCGCACGCATCGTCCCCTCGCAGTCCGGATCCGTCACCGTGGCCTCGGAGTCGAACCCGGAACGGGCCGAATCGTTCCGAGAAGTGCCCAACGGGCTCTGCGAGACCGCCGGTCGACCATCCGTTTCGGAACAATCTCCGGGTTCGTCGATTGGGCATTTTTGGAAGCGTCAGCGAGGCAGCGGAACCATGCGTGATCGATCATCATCCATCGCCACCCTTTGGGCCGTCCGCATTCTCGCTGTCGTCATTGCTCTGATCGGCCTCGCCCTGCTGGCCGGCGGCGCCTGGCTCGCCGCGCTCGGCGGATCCTGGTACTACCTCCTTGCCGGCCTTGGACTTCTGGCTTCCGGCGTACTCATCGGCATTCTTCGTACCGAGGGCGCGGCGCTCTATGCCCTCACCGTTCTCCTGACGCTCGTCTGGGCGTTCTGGGAGGTGGGGACGGACGGATGGGCGCTCGTCCCGCGCGTCGTCGCGCCGCTGGTCCTGCTCTTGCCCGTGCTCGCGGCGCTGCCCGTGCTCGGCCCCCGATCGGTCCGGGCGAGCCATGCCTGGGCGGGCATCGCTGCGGTCGTCGTCGTCGCGGCGATCGCCGGCTGGGCCATTTCGGCGAGCGCGCCTGCCACGCTCGTCCGGGCGGTTCCCGAGCCGCGCGAAGGCACCATGTCGGAGCCGTCCCTGCAGGACGTCGGTGCCGACTGGCCGGCTTACGGTGCGACCTACGCTGCGAGACGCTACTCGCCGCTCGATCAGATCAACCGCGACACTGTCGGTGAGTTGCAGCGGGTCTGGCTGGCCCATACCGGGGACCTGCCGCGATCGGAGTCCGCCGGGCACAAGTACGGCGCCGAGAACACGCCGCTCAAGATCGGCGACAGCCTCTATGTCTGTACGCCGATGAACATCATCATCGCCTACGACGCCGCCACCGGCGCGGAACGCTGGCGACACGATCCCGAGGTTTCGGAGGACAACATTCCCTATACCGCGGCGTGCCGCGGCGTCGCCTATTTCGAGGCACCGGGCCTCGCCGCCGATGCGCCCTGCGCCCGCCGCATCATCGAGGGAACGCTGGACGCGCGGCTGATCGCGGTCGATGCCTCCACGGGCCGGGCCTGCGCCGACTTCGGCGGCGACGGCCAGGTGTCGACGTCGGAGAACATGGGCGACATCGTCCCCGGCATGGTGTCGATGACGTCGGCGCCGACGATCGTGCGCGGCGTCGTGGTGGTCGGCCACCAGATCCTCGACGGGCAGAAACGGGATGCGCCTTCGGGCGTGATCAAGGGCTTCGACGCCGTCACCGGCGCCTTGCGCTGGGCGTGGGACATGACCCGGCCCGACCTGCCGGCGCCGCCGCCGGGCGATGCGATCTACACGCGCGGCACCCCGAACATGTGGACGACCGCGACCGGCGACGAACAGCTCGGTCTCGTCTACCTGCCGATGGGCAACTCGGCCGTCGACTACTGGAGCGGCAGCCGCTCCGAGGCGGAGAACCGCTACTCGACCTCGCTCACCGCGATCGACGTCACCACCGGCCGCCCCGCCTGGTCATTCCAGACCGTCCACAAGGACGTCTGGGACTACGATCTCGGCTCGCAGGCGACGCTCGTCGACTTTCCCGCGCAGGGCGGCACGGTGCCAGCGCTCGTCCTGCCGAGCAAGCAGGGCGACCTCTACATCCTCGACCGCCGCACGGGCGAACCGCTCACCGGCGTCGAGGAACGCCCGGTACCGCAGGGTGGGGTCGAGCCGCAGGAGCGCTCGCCGACCCAGCCCTTCTCGACCTATCACACCCTGCGCAAGCCCGAACTGACCGAAGCCTCGATGTGGGGAATGTCCCCCATCGACCAGATGGCCTGCCGCATCCAGTTCCGCCAGGCGCACTACGAGGGCTTCTACACGCCGCCGACGAGCGACACCCACTGGATCCAGTACCCCGGCTACAATGGCGGCTCGGACTGGGGCGGCGTATCGGTCGATCCGCGCCGCGGCATCATCGTCGCCAACTACAACGACATGCCGAACCACAACCGCCTGGTGCCGCGCGCGGAGGCCGACGCGCAGGGCTGGGTTCCGCGCGGCGAGGCGCGCGGGGGCAACCTCGGCGACGGCGGAGCCGAAGGCGCCGGCGACCCGCAGGCCGGCACGCCCTACGCCATCGACGTCAACGCCGGCTGGCGCATGCCCTTCACCAACCTGCTGTGCAAGCAGCCGCCCTACGGCGGCATTCGCGCCATCGATCTCGCTACCGGCGAGACGCTGTGGGACCGCCCGTTCGGCCAGGCCCTGAACAACGGGCCGTTCGGCATTCCTTCCATGCTGCCGGTGACGATCGGCACGCCCAACAACGGCGGCTCCGTCGTGACCGCTGGAGGCCTCGTCTTCATCGCCGCCGCCACGGACGGCCTCTTCCGCGCGATCGACATCGAGACCGGCGAGACCGTCTGGCAGGACACCCTGCCGGCGGGCGGCCAGTCGACGCCGATGACCTACGAGGTCGGCGGTCGCCAGTACGTCGTCATCATGACGGGCGGCCATCACTTCATGGAAACGCCCGTCGGCGACGAGGTCATCGCCTACGCGTTGCCGC
>CALFXR010000100.1 GCA_937958475.1 uncultured Mesorhizobium sp.
CCGTCAGCCTGCCCGTCCGCCCCCACGGCTCGCCCCGTCCTCAGAACTCTTCCCAGTCGCCGACAGGGTCGGGCTCGGCGATCTTCATCGCGAGCGCTCCGGAGACCGACGGGCGGCTGGCGGGGCTGTGGCGCGCGGCGTGCCTCGCCGGCGCCACGGCGCCCGGCGCGGCGGTGGTGCCGACGTCGAACTGTCCGATCAGGCGCACCAGTTCGCCGGCTTCGCGCGACAGGTTGTGGCTGGCGGCCGTGGTCTCCTCGACCATCGCCGCATTCTGCTGGGTGACCTGGTCCATCTGGTTGACGGCGACGTTCACCTCGCGCAGGCCGGTCGACTGTTCGGAGGCACTCGCCGCGATGTCGACCACGACGGCGTTGATGTCGTTGACCTGCGCCATGATCCGCTCGAGTGCGTTGCCGGTGTCGGCGACCAGCCGCACGCCGGCGTCGACCTGCACCGTGGAGTTGCCGATGAGCTGCTTGATCTCCTTCGCGGCTTCGGCCGAACGCTGCGCCAGGCTGCGCACCTCCTGGGCGACCACCGCGAAGCCGCGGCCGGCCTCTCCGGCGCGGGCCGCCTCGACGCCCGCATTGAGCGCCAGCAGGTTGGTCTGGAAGGCGATCTCGTCGATGACGCCGATGATGTTGCTGATCTGCCGTGACGACTTCTCGATCTGGCCCATGGCCTCGATGGCCTGGCGCACGACGGTGCTGCTGGTCTCGGCGTTGGCCTTCGTCTCGGCAACGACCTTGCGGGCGTGGCCGGCGCCGTCGGCGGTCTTGCGCACGGTCTCGGTGATGTGGTCAAGCGCCGCCGCGGTCTCCTCGAGGCTGGCCGCCTGCTGCTCGCTGCGCCGGGAGAGGTCGTCCGATGCCGTCGAGATCTCCTGCAGGCCGACCTTGATCGCCGCGGCCGCGCCGTGGATGCCGACGAGGGTCTGCTGCAGCTTCTCGACCGCGACGTTGAAGTCGGCGCGAAGCGGCTCGGCCCCGTCGCTCAGCCGGGTCTCGATACGGTTGACCAGGTTGCCCTCGGCGAGCTTGTGCAGGCTCTGGCCGATCGTCTCGACGGCGAACCGGGCCGAGCGCTGGCTCTCCGCCGTCTCTGCTTCGCGGTTGGCCCGTTCGCTCTCGATGGCCGACCGCGTCGCCTCGGCCTCGGCTTCCAGCCGGCGCTTCTCGAGGCCGGCGTCCCTGAACACGGCGACCGCCTTGGCCATCTCGCCGATCTCGTCGCGGCGCGACGCATACGGCACGGAATTTTCGAAATCGTCGGCCGCCAGCCGTCCCATGTAGCCCGACATCACCGAGATCGCCTTGACCATGCGCCGGTGCAGCCAGACCAGCATGGCCCCGACCAGGACCAGCACCAGGGCCGACGTGCCGAACATGAGCGACTGGTAGAACGTCTTGTCGGTCGCGACCTTTGCCGCGATGTCGGCCTGGTAGGCCTCGACCTTGGAGACGAGGCGCGTGATCTTGCCGGCATGGATGTTGAACGTCTTGCTCAGCTTCTCGAAGGAGCTGAGCATGGCTGCCTTGTCGCCGCGTTCCGCGGCCGCGAAGAACACCGTCTCGAGCTCGGTCCAGAAGGAGTTGTTGCCGATGATCACCATGTTCAGCTCGGCCCGCATCGGGCCCGACAGGGCGGCCTTGTCCCAGTAGGCCTTGCGCTCCAGGTACGTCTCCTTCAGCGCGGCCAGCCGCTTCTTGCCGCCGTTGACGGATTCGATTCCCTCGTTGACCTGCATGGCGAGGATGTAGGCTTCCACCGTGAAGATCGGCGGCGGCTGGATGTCGCCCACCAGTTCGCGGCCGAGCATGATGCCGTTGTAGGCCGGCCCGTTGACCTCCAGTTTCGACAGCGCGATGTAGCCCGTCGCCACGACCGCGGCGAAGCCGGCGACGAACAGCAGCGCGAACGCGATCATGGCGCGCGATATCGTCAGCCTGAACCTGGATGTCAGGGCGCCCAGCCCGAAGCCGAGGGTGGAGAAACCGCGAAGGCTGTACGGGCGGCGAATCATGACTGCTCTCCAGTAGAGTATCGAGGGGGTCGGGCAGCGCTCGCCGGTCGGTCCGGTCGCTGCGCGTGTCGGCGTCCTGCCGGCCCTTCGTCCGGGCGGCGGGGGCGATGCATCGCGGGCAGGCGGCGTGGGGTGCGAGGTGCCGACATGAACCGGTGACTGGCTGAGGGAGACAGTGCCCGCGGGCGGCGTCGCAGCGGCATCATGCCTTGGAGTCGAAGTTCCATGCGGCGCGGGAACTGTTCTATCCGGCAAAGCTCAAAAAGATGTTACCGATCGCCTTTATCGGAGAAATACTGAAAGAAAATCTTGGCAATATTCAGTCGATGTTAACCATGCGGCTGCCGCGCGGCGGCAGCCGCCCGGCCGGGCGGTTGCTCAGAAGAGGTCGAAGTCGCCCGCCTCGAACGCGGCCTTGTAGTCCATCTCGCGGCCCTTGGCGCCGATCTTGTGCATCAGCTCGGCCAGGCGCAGGTTGCCCGTCGCGCGATGGGTCTCGACGTGGAAGTCCGGCGGCACGGCGTCGGCGACGTTGCGCAGGAACTCGGCGATGCCGGCCAGTTTCTGCGAGATCAGGTCGGCATCCTGCATCGCCTTGACATAGGCGGGGTCGGATCCGCCCGCCTCCCAGGTGAGCTTGGCGATGACCGACTGGTTGTAGTCGATCAGCTGGGCGATGTCGCCGAGCTCTTCTTCCACGCGCGAGATCACGCTCGCCAGCGGCTCGTGGAATTCGGACGCGTAAGCAACGTTCTGGGCAGGCTGCATGAGCGGTTTTCCTAGAAAAGTTCGACGTCGCCGAGATCGACCGGAGCGGGGCGGCGGACCACCGGCTGGGCCGGCTCCACCGTGCTGCGCGGAAGCAGGAACTGCCGGGCTCTGCCGGTGGACGGCTGGAATTCGATGCGCCGGCCCTGATCGCCGCCGCAGCTGCCGCCGGTGAACTTGATGGATTCGTTCTCGAGGAAGCGGCGGGCGAATTCGACGTTCTTGGCGCCGATGTCGGCGAAGCCCTGCACCGTCCGGGCGCCGCCGAACAGCTTCGCTTCCAGCGTATGCCGGCTGGCGCCGCGCTTGAGCAGGCCGTTCACCAGCAATTCCATCAGGTACACGCCGAAGCGCTCGCCCTCGCCGGGGCGCGACCGCTCGCCGTCACCCGGCAGCAGGAAATGGTTCATGCCGCCGATGCCGAGGACCGGGTCGCGCATGCAGGCGGACACGCAACTCCCGAGCACGGTCGTCAGCACGGTGTCCGGCTCGTCGGTAACGTAGCAGTCGCCCTGGATGATGTGGATCCGGTTGGGACGCGCGCTGGGTATCAATGAAGCCTCCCGACGATCGCTTCCAACGATCGCCGCAGGTTGTCGGGCGTGAACGGCTTGGTGAGGTAGTTGTTGAGGCCGAGCTTGGCGCCGTCCTCGAGCACCTTGCGGTCGGCGTTGCCGGTCAGGATGATGAAGGGCGTGCGGCTCAGCGGCTTGCACTCGCGGATCGCCTTCAGCAGCTGCAGCCCGTCCATCTTCGGCATGTTGTAGTCCGAGATGATCAGGTGCGAGGGGGCGGAGAGCATGATCTTCATGGCCTCTTCGCCATTCGCGGCGACCTGGATGTGCCGGAATCCCAGATTCTCCAGGGCATCGCGCAGCAGAAGCCGGCTTGTCGTGGTGTCGTCGACGACGAGGATCTTCAGTTGGGCTAGGAGTGACACATCAAGCTTCCTTCGTTCCGGACCCGGCTCGGGTCGAGGATTTCCTGGCTTATTCTCGTCAGGTGAACCTGCTTTTCGACCGCACCGACCTCGAAGGCCACGCGCGGCATGCCGTAGATCAGCGAACTTGCCTCGTTCTGGCCGATGGTGCGCGCCCCGGCCTGCCGCATCTGCAGCAGGCCCTGCGCACCGTCGCGCCCCATTCCGGTCAGGATGACCCCGACCGCATCGCGTCCCGCCGCCCGCGCCACCGACGTCATCAGCACGTCGACGGATGGGCGGTGGCCCGACACCGGTTCGCTGTCGCGAAGCCGGCTTTCGAAGCCGTCGCCGCGGCGATGGACCTCGAGATGGTACTGTCCGCCCGGCGCGATGTAGACGTGGCCGCGCGACAGCACGGCACGGTCGACCGCCTCGCTCACCGTCGGCTTGCACATGCGGTCGAGCCGGTCGGCGAAGCTGCGGGTGAAGTTCGCCGGCATGTGCTGGGTGATGACGGTCGGCGGGCAGTCCGCCGGGAAGCCGCTCAGCACGGTGATCAGCGCTTCGACGCCGCCGGTCGACGCGCCGATGGCGATCAGCTTCTCGGTGGCGCGGTAGGAGCCGGCCGGGGCGTGCGCGGCGGCGTGGGCCGCGGCATTGGCGCCGGCGTGGGAGGCGTCGGCCGGCACATGGCCGCGGTCGCGGCGCTGGCGGCGCATCTCGCCGGCGGCGCGCACCTTTTCGACCAGTTCGCTGAAGGTGCGGTCGTCCTGGAGGGAGGGCTTGCCGACGCAGTCGAAGGCGCCGTTCATCAGCGCCTCGATGGTCACGGCGGCGCCGCTCACCGTCAGCGTCGACACCATGATCACCGGGCGCGGCCGGTGCTTCATGACGCGGCGCAGGAAGTCGAGCCCGTTCATCTTCGGCATCTCGACGTCGAGGGTGATGACGTCTGGATCGAGCGAGTCGACGAGGCGGAACGCCTCCGTCGGGTCCGGCGCCTCGCCGACGACCTCGATGCCGGGCGCGCCGTTGAGCGCATAGGAGATCAGCTTGCGCATGGTGGCGCTGTCGTCGATGACCAGTACACGGACGGGGCTCATCGGATGCTCCCTTGCGAGCGGCGCCAGGTGGTGATGCCGTCATTGGCGAAGATGTCGGTGGCCGGCCCGGTGATCCGTTCGGAATGGCCGATGTAGAGGTAGCCGGCGGGCAGCAGCGTCTTGGCGAAGCGCGCCCAGAGCTCGGCCTGCTTGGTCTTGTCGAAGTAGATCGCCACGTTGCGGCAGAAGATGATGTCGAAGGGCCGCTTCATCGGCCACTGCGCGAACAGGTTGAGTTCGCGGAAGCTGACCATCTGCATCGCCTCGTCGGCGACCTGCCATTCGTCCTCGCGGACCTTGCGCAGCCAGCGCTTCTTCAGTTCCGGCGGAACGTCCTCGACCGCGGTCGAGGAATAGCGGCCGATCCTGCCCTCGGCGATCATGTTCGGATCGATGTCCGTGGCGAGGATCTTGAAGTCGAGCGACAGCACTTCCGGCACCATGGCCAGGATCACCAGCGCCGCCGAATAGGCCTCCTGCCCGTTGGAGCAGCCGGCCGACCAGATACGCACCTGTCCGCCCTTGCGGGCGCGCTCGACCAGGGCCGGCAGCGCCGTGCGCTGGAGGTGTTCGAAATGGTGCTTTTCGCGGAAGAACTTGGTGACGTTGGTCGTCAGCGCGGCGACCAGCTTCTGGCGTTCGTCGATCGCGCCGCCGTCCGAGACGAGCGCGCAGTAGTCGCGGAAGGACGACAGGCCCAGCGCGCGCAGGCGTTTCGCCAGCCGCGCGTAGACCAGCGCGGCCTTCGCCTCCGACAGGCTGATGCCCGCGTCGTCGTGGAGGATCGCCGCGATCTGGCGGAAGTCGGCGACCGTGAGGAGGTATTCTCCCGGGACGATTGCCGCGTCCTTCTGGGCCGGTGTTGCGCTCAATGCACGGTTCCTGCCGATTCGGTGCTGTTGGGGAGCACACAGTCGAGCGAGATCAGGCTGATCATGCGGCCCTCGATCGCCAGCACGCCGCGCATGAACAGGCGGGCCAGGTCCGATGCCACGTCGGGCGTCGGCTGGATCGCGCCGGCGTTGATCGTCAGGATGTCGGAGACCGCCTCGACCAGCAGGCCGACGCTCTGGTTGTTGACCTGGGTGACGATGATGACGTGGCGGGCCGTCGGTTCCGTCGGCCGGAAGCCGAGGCGGGCGGCGAGGTCGATCACCGGCAGCACCGAGCCGCGCAGGTTGATCACGCCCTTCACGTATTCGGGCGAATGGGGCAGGGGGGTCGTCTGCGTCCAGCCCCTGATGTCGCGCACCGACATGATGTCGACGCAGAATTCCTGGCCTCCCAGCCGAAACGCGATCAGCTCGCTGTTCGCGGTCATGTCTTTCTCGCTCACGTGCATCATGCTGCGTTCCTCTTGCGATTTGATATGTCGGACCTTCCCGCGTCGGCCCGGGAGCCGGCGACGACGGCGTCGACGTCAAGGATCACGGCCACCCGGCCGTCACCCAGGATGGTTGCGGCGGCCACGCCGAAAACATGGCCGTAATTCGTTTCGAGACTCTTGATGACGACCTGCTGCTGGCCGATGATCCCGTCGACCAGCAAGGCGCTCTGCGACCGGTTCTCCGATTCCACCATGATGGCGACGCTGTTCAGCGGATCGGCTTCCTCGTGCCGGTAGCCGAGCTCGCGGCCGATGTCGATCAGCGGGATGAACGAGCCGCGGATGGCGATCACCCGGCTGGTGTCGCCGAGGCCGTGGACGTCCTGCTTCTTCGGCTGCAGCGTCTCGACGATCGCGGTCAGCGGCACCACCAGCGTCTGGCCGGAAACCGTCACCACCATGCCGTCGAGGACGGCGAGCGTGAGCGGCAGGCTCAGCGTGAACACGGTGCCGCGGCCGGGCCGCGAGGTGATGCTGATGCGGCCGCCCAGCGCCTGGATCGAACGCTTGACGACGTCCATGCCGACGCCGCGGCCGGAGACGTCCGAGATCGAGCTCGCCGTCGAGAAGCCGGGATGGAAGATCAGGTCGTCGATCTCGCTGTCGGAAAGCTGGGCGTTGGCCTCGACCAGGCCCTTCTTCACCGCGATCTCCCTGACGCGGGCGCGGTTGATGCCGGCGCCGTCGTCGGAAACCTCGATGATGACGCGGCCGGAGCGGTGCGCGGCGGTCATGCGCACGATGCCCTGTTCGGGCTTGCCCGCCGCGAGCCGATCCTCGGGCTTCTCCAGCCCGTGGTCGATCGCGTTGCGGATCATGTGCGTCAGCGGGTCGGCGAGGCGCTCGATGACGGTCTTGTCGACCTCGCAGCCTTCGCCCTCGGTCACCAGGCGCACCGACTTGCCGGTCATGTCGGCGACCTCGCGCACCACCCGCGACATGCGCTGGAAGATCGGGCGCACGGGCTGGGCGCGGATCGCCATCACGCTGTCCTGGATCTCGCGGGTCAGGTGCTCGAGATCGTCGAGGCCGACGGCGACTTCCGAGAGCCGGGCGATGCCGGCCTCCATGACGCGCTGAGCCAGCATCGACTGGTTGATCACCAGCTCGCCGACGAGGTCGATCAGCCGGTCGACGCGGTCGAGGTCGACGCGGATCGTTGTCTGCTGGCCGCCGGCGGCGGCCTGCTGCGTCTGTCCGGCCTTGATCAGGCTCTCGGTCGGCGTCAGGTCGCGCTCGGGCGTCAGCGGGATGACCGTCGCGGTCTCGGTCTGTTGGACCGGCGCCGGCGCGAAGGCGGCCTCGGCGACGGTCGACGGCGGTTCGGGCAGCGTCAGGATGGTCGCGGAAACCGGTTCGGGAGCGATCCCGATGTCGAGGTCGCAATCGAAGACGACGAATTCGAAGATTTCGCGCACCGAGGCTTCCTGGACGGCCGGGTCGAGCTCGACCGCCCACGAGAGATAGGCTCCCTCGGGATCGAGTTCGGTGAGCAGCGGGATCTCCGACGTGTCGCAGGCGATTTTCGCCTCGCCGAGCCGGCGGATCTCGCGCAGCAGCACGACCGCGTCGTTGGCCTTGGCGTAGAGTTCCGGCTTCGGCTTGAAGCGCACGGTCAGCGGCGCGTCGGCCGGCGTTTCGTCGGCGGAGGGCGCCGGCTCGCCCAGGAGGTCGTCGAGCGAGAAGCGGATCGGGACGAAGCCGTTCTCGTCGGCGGCCGGTTCGTCGGCGATCGCCGGCGCGGCCGGCATTGGTTCGGCCGCGGCGGCGGGTTCGCCCTTGGCCGCCCGCGCCAGCTCGCCGTTGAGCTGGGCGATGCGGGCGCGGTCGAGATCGGCGCCGTCGCGCGAAAAACGCACGAGGTCGGCAAGGCCGTCGGCGGCGCGCAGCATCAGCTTGATCAGCCCGGTCGTTATCTCGAGTTCGTTGCTGCGCATCAGATCGAGGGTCGTCTCGAACGTGTGAGCGAAGCGGACGAGGTCATCGAGGCCGAACGCTCCCGCGCCGCCCTTGATGGAATGGACCGCGCGGAAGACGGCGTTGATCGTCTCGAGATCGCCTTCCTGACGCTCGATCGCCAGCAATCCGTTTTCCAGTTCCGCGAGCTGTTCCTCGCATTCCTGGAAGAACGTCTGCTTGATTGCCGCCATGGTATCCATGCGCAGTAGCCTCCGGTTTTGTTAGGCAGCGACGCGGTTGATGGCGCTGACGAGCTTCACGGGATCGAACGGCTTGACGATCCACCCCGTGGCGCCGGCGCGGCGGGCACGATCCTTCTTCTCGTCCATGCTTTCCGTGGTCAGGACGAGGATGGGGATGGCGCGATACTGGTCGTTGCTGCGCACCGCCTCGATGAAGCCGAAGCCGTCGAGGCGGGGCATGTTGATGTCGGTGACGATCACGTGCGGCATCGCCGAGCGAAGGACTTCAAGTCCGTGGACACCGTCCTCGGCCTGGAGCACGTCCATGCCGGCTTCGGCAAGGGTGGTGCGCAGCATTTCGCGGATGGTCCGCGAGTCGTCTACGGTGAGAATGACTTTCTTCATTTAGCTGTTCCTTACCGAAAGGTTTTCCAGGCCTAGCCCTGCTGTCTCCAGGGCTTCGGTGAAGTTCGTTGAAGGGGCGACGAGATCCAGTTCCATCCCGTCGTGCGCCCAGGTGGCGGCGGCCGACAGCAGGACCTGCAGGCATTGGCCGCCGACGCGTTCGACTGCTGAGGCGTCCACGAGCACGTCCTTGCCCCTGAGGAGCAGGAATTCGTTCGTGAGCGGAGCCGCCGCGGTGATGTCCATCATCGGCGGCAGGTTGATTTTCTCGCTGATTGCGCTTCTCATTCCCAGGACCTCAGAATTCATGCCAGCCATCCGCCACTTCCGTCGCCAGCGCCGCGTTGCCGTCGCTGGCGAAGACGGGTGCGCGCGCGGCGGGCCGCTCATGCCGCTCGTGCCGGTCGCGACGTTCGTGCGCCGAGGGCAGCACCTCGTGGATCTTGAAGCGGGCGACCGTGCGCACGAGTTCGTCGGCCTGCGATCGCAGCGAATGCACCGCCGCCGTGGTCTGCTCGACCATCGCGGCGTTCTGCTGGGTCGCCTGGTCCATCTGCGAGATGGCCACGGTCACCTCGGCCAGTCCGGTCGACTGTTCGGAGGACGTGCCGGCGAGCTGGGCGACGCCACCGTCGATCTCGACGACCTTGGCGATGATCTTCTCGGAAACGGCGCCCGTCTCGGCCATCAGCTTGACGCCGGAAAGCACCTGCGAGGTGCTTGCCGAGATCAGCGTCTTGATCTCCTTCGCCGCATCGGCCGAGCGCTGCGCCAGGCTGCGCACTTCCTGGGCGACGACGGCGAAGCCTCTGCCCGCCTCGCCGGCGCGTGCTGCCTCGACGCCCGCGTTCAGCGCGAGCAGGTTGGTCTGGAAGGCGATCTCGTCGATGACGCCGATGATGTTGCTGATCTCCGAGGAGGATTTCTCGATCTGGCTCATCGCCGAGACGGCGTTCCTGACGATGTCGCCGGAGTTCTGGGCTTCGATGCGCGCCGTCACGACCTTCGATGCTGTCTCGGCCGCACTGATGTTGGAGCGTTTCGCCGCCGACGTCAGCTGGCTGAGGGCGGCGGCCGACTGTTCCAGGCTGGCCGCCTGCTGCTCGGTGCGGCGCGACATGTCGTCGGCGGCCTGGCCGATTTCCGCGGTGCCGTTGCTGATGGCGGTGCTGGCTGCGGCGACGCGGGCGATCGCCCGCTCGAGTTCCGCCGTGGCGCCGTTGAAGTCTTCCTTCAGCTGCTCGAATTCGTTCGCCACCTCGGCCGTGAGCCGTGTCCGCAAGTCTCCCGCCGCGAGCCGCTTGAGGCTTGCGGTCAGCGCGTCGAGCGCTTCCTTCTGGTTCCTGGCGGCTTCGGCGCGCTCGGCTTCCGCCTTGCGCCGCTGCGTGTCGAGTTCCTCGAGATACGTGCAGATGGCGAGATCCATGTCGAGGAAGATCGCCTTGACGAGTATCGAGATCGAAGCGGCGAGTTCTTCCCGCTTCCTTGCGGAACGGTCGAACAGCCCGGGTCTGTATTCCTTGACCAGGGCCTTGATCAGCTGTTCGGCGACGAGGGCGTAGCCGCCGATGTAGAGGCGGGGCTCCAGGCCGAGCCGGGCGTGCGCGAGGCCGATGCCGCGCACCGCCTTCATGTAGGAATCGCCGTACTCGGCGTCGGCGATGACGCCCCAATGCGCGGCCTGGCGGCTCTTGGCGCCGGAAAGATGCGCTTCGTCGCGGAAGAACTTGCGCGTCTCGGAATTCGCGCGGACGGCTTCGTAGAAGCTGTCGAGCGCCGGCCCGATCGCCTTCTCGATGAACGGTTTCAATTGCTTGAGGCGCCTGCGTGCCTCGCCGTCGAGGCCTATGAGGTCGAGACGTTCCTGCAAGACGGAATGCGAGCCAAAATGCGTGGCCATGAATTATCCAAAATTTATGGGGGATCATTCCGGACTGGCCGGATCCGGTGCGCGGCATCATGCCTTCGAGCGCGTCGCGCCCACGCCCCGGTACGTACACTATCGGTCACGAATGGTTTCGGGCTGATTAACGCTTTCCCGGCAACCCGCGGGATTGCGGTCAGTTCACGTTATTTGCTGGGGTGCCGGCGCGACGCCATGGAAACCGCGGCAGTTAACGAATTGTGCAGCCGGCGGCATTTCGCGAGCCTTGCTGCAATTATGGTTAACCGGATGTTGCTATTAGGCATTTGTTAAGGATGTTCGTTCATAGGTGTTAACAGCAGATGGCTGCTCGCCCCCTGAAGGGGCCCCGGCCCATCGGCACCTTCGGGCCGGACTTGCCGGCGCGACGGCGATGAAAGATCCAGGAGTCGGTGCCCTATGACCAGCATCTTGACCAACGTCTCCGCGATGACGGCTCTGAAGAGCCTTCAGGCGACCAATAAGAGCCTCGAGGAAACTCAGGCGCGGATCTCCACCGGCTACCGGGTCGCCGGCGCCAGCGACAATGCCGCCTACTGGTCGATCGCCACGACGATGCGGTCCGACAACAAGGCGCTGCTCACCGTCCAGGACGCCCTCGGCCTCGGTGCCTCGAAGATCGACATCGCCTACACGGCGACCAACAGCGCCATCGACGTGGTCGACGAGATCAAGTCGAAGCTCGTCGCCGCCCGCGAGCCCGGTGTCGACCGTGCCAAGGTGCAGGCCGAGATCACGCAGTTGCAGCAGCAGCTGGTCGGCATCGCTGCATCCGCCTCCTTCTCCGGCGAGAACTGGCTCTCGGTCGACTCCAGCGACCCGGACTACAACGACACCAAGGCCATCGTCGCATCCTTCGCCCGCGCTTCCGACGGCACCGTCTCGATCGGCACCATCTCGATCAGCGTCAACTCCTCGAAACTCTACGACGAGGCCGACCAGTCGGGCCTGCTCGACACCGAGACGACGACGACCAACGGCGGCGTCACCTACTCGGTCTCGACCCTCGACATCTCGACGCTGGCCAGCTCGGATGCCGATCTCGCCGACCTCGACGAGATGATCTCCTATGTCGACGCCGCGCTCCAGGCGATGACCAACTCGGCTTCCGACCTCGGCGCCGCCAAGAGCCGCATCAGCCTGCAGGTCGACTTCGTCAACAACCTCATGGACGCCATCGACCGCGGCGTGGGCACGCTGGTCGACGCCGACATGAACGAGGAATCGACCCGCCTGCAGGCCCTCCAGGTCCAGCAGCAGCTCGGTATCCAGGGCCTGTCGATCGCCAACTCCAGCGTCCAGGGCATCCTCTCGCTCTTCCAGGGCTGACGGCGGACGGGCCTCCGGCCTGACCTCCTCCTGAGCTTGATCCTCGAAGGCCGCGGCACCGCCGCGGCCTTTCGCGTGAGCGCCGCCTTTATTCCGCGCGCGGAATGTGCGACCGCTTCTTCTCGGTCCAGCGGTTCCGGCGGAGGCAGGGATGAAGCGTTCGCGCATCAACGAGATCATTCGCGACGGCGACGCCTTCATCCGCTCCTTCGGCTTCCGCCTGCCGCCCTTCGCCTACTGGTCGCCGCGCGAGCTGGCCGAAAGGCGCCCCGAGGGCATCGTCGGCGCGCGGCTCGGCTGGGACATCACCGACTACGGTCAGGACCGCTTCGACGAGCTCGGCCTGTTCCTGTTCACCCTGCGCAACGGGCGCGCGGCCGACCTGGCGCGCGGTTCGGGCATGCTCTACGCCGAGAAGATCATGATCTCGCGCAAGGACCAGCTGTCGCCCATGCACCGGCACGTGGTGAAGGCCGAGGACATCATCAACCGCGGCGGCGGCAGCCTCGTGCTCGAGCTCCACGCGTCGCTGGCCGACGGCGGCATCGACGCGGAGGCGCCGGTCACCGTGCCCTGCGACGGCGTCGAGCGGACGTTGCCCGCCGGCGGCCGGCTTTCGCTCGAACCGGGCGAAAGCGTCACGCTCCTGCCCGGAATCTGGCACGCATTCTGGGCCGAGGGCGCCGACGTGCTCATCGGCGAGGTGTCGATGGTCAACGACGACCTCACCGACAACGTCTTCGCCACCCCGCTCCCCCGATTCTCCGAAATTGAAGAGGACGAGGCGCCCCTGCGCCTGCTCGTCTCCGATTACGACGCCTGGATGAAGGGCTCCGCGGGCTGAAACGTCATCCGGCGATCAACGCCTTCAGCTCACCCACCTTGCGCTCGAGCAGCGCGGCGTCGCCACGGGTTTCGACGTTGAGCCGCAGCAGCGGCTCGGTGTTGGAGGCGCGGAGATTGAGCCGCCAGTCGTCGAACTCGAGGCTGAGCCCGTCGATCGTCTCGACCTTCGGGCCGAGGCGCATGTAGGCGTCGGCGACGCGCGCCTGGCTCGCCCCGGCGTCGGCGACGGTGAAGTTGATCTCGCCGGAGCAGGGATAGGCGGCGATGCGGTCCTCCATGATCCCGGCGAGCGTAGCGCCGCTCTGGCAAACGTCGGCGACGACCACCAGCCAGGCGAGCATGCCCGAATCGCAGAAGGCGAAGTCACGGAAATAGTGGTGCGCGCTCATCTCGCCGCCGTAGACGGCATTTTCGGCGCGCATCCTCGCCTTGAAGAAGGCGTGGCCCGTCGGGCAGACCTTCGCCACGCCGCCGGCCCGCGAAACCCTCTCGATCGTGTTCCAGGTCAGGCGCGGGTCGTAGAGCACGGTGGCGCCCGGTGCGTCGCGCAGCAGCGTCTCGGCGATCATGCCGACGAGGTAGTAGCCTTCGACGAAGCGGCCGCGATGGTCGTAGAGGAAGCAGCGGTCGAAGTCGCCATCCCAGGCGATGCCGAGGTCGGCGCCGTGGTCGATCACCGCCTGCGCCGCCCTGGTCCGCTTCTCGGGGAGCAGCGGATTGGGGATGCCGTTGGGCAGCGCCGGATCGGGTAGGTGGTCGATCTTCACGAACTCGAACGGCAGATGCGGTTCGAGCAGGTCGATGATCGGCCCGGCGCAGCCGTTGCCGGCGTGGCAGACGATCTTCAGCGGCTTCAGGTCGCGTCCCGCAACCTGGTTCAGGAGGCGGTCGATGTAGGGGCGGCGGTCGAGGATCGGCGCCAGGCGGCCGCGCGCGGCGTAGCCGGCGACCGCCGGCAGCGGATCGTCGGAGAAGACGGCCGCCTCGATCGCCGCCAGCGCGTTGTCGCGGGTCGCGGCCGCCGCGCCCTTCAGCACCATCTTGATGCCGTTGTAGTCGGCGGGATTGTGGCTCGCGGTGACCATCAGGCCGGCATCGGCGCCGCTGTCGGCGGTGTGGAAATAGACTTCCTCCGTCCCGCACAGGCCGACGGGCAGCACGCCGACCCCGGCGTCGAGGAAACCCTGCGCCATCGCCTCGGCGAGCGCCGGGCTGTCCTGGCGCATGTCATGGCCGATCACCACGGCGCCCGGGGCCAGCACCTTCGCCGTCGCCTTGGCGAAGCGGTAGGCGAAGGGCGCGTTGATCTCGGCCGGGATGCGGCCGCGCAGGTCGTAGGCTTTGAAAGGCGGTCTCAAGGTCGTCCCGGTGGCGATGTCGATCGGTGGCCGAGAATGCCCGAGGCGCGTTAACAAGCCATGCAAGGAGGGGGGTGTGCGCCGGCCGCGCCGGGCTCCCGTCGCTATCCGACCGGCACCACGTCGACGGCGTGGCGGATCGCCTGGCCGCCGGTCATCTTCAGCACGCCGACGATCGGCGCGACGTCGCCGTAGTCGCGGCCGTAGCCGACGGTGATGTGGTCGTTGCCGGCGAGGATGCCGTTGGTCGGGTCGAACTCGCGCCAGCCGGCGTCGCGGCCGCACCAGACCCTGACCCAGGCGTGCATGGCGTCGGCGCCTTCCAGCCGCGGCTGCCCGACCGGCGGGATGGTGCGCAGGAATCCCGACACGTAGCCGGCCGGCACGCCCAGCCCGCGCAGCCCGGCGATCATGACGTGGCTGAAGTCCTGGCACACCCCGCTGCGCAGTTGGAAGGCCTCGACGGCCTTGGTCGAGACCGTGGTGGCGTCGCCGTCGTAGACGAACTCCTCGTGGATCAGCCGGCACAGCGCTTCGGCGAGGCCGAACGTCGACGTCGGCGGCGACAGGCACGCGCGGGCGAAATCGGTGATCGCCTCGTCGAGGGGTGCATGGCGGCTGGCCGCGAGGAAATGGTGCGGCGTCTCCGCTCCCAGCGAGCGGACCGCCAGGATCTCCGACCTCAGTTCGCCGGGCGCTGGCGAGAGGTCGATGCCGGGCTGGGGCCGGGTGACCGTGACGCGGGCGCTCATGCGCACGTCGAGTTCGTCATGGGGATCGCGATAGGCGATCGCGGTGACCGGGTTGCCGAAGAAGTCGGCGAAGTCGGAGCGCTCCGCCGGCCGCGGCGCGAAATCGACCGAAGCGGCGACGACGCGCTGCTGCCCGGCCAGCGTGCGCGGCGCAACGCGCACCTGGTGGCGTCCGCCGCCGACGGGCGCGTCGTAGTCGTAGGAGAGCTTCAGCCTGATGTCGTATTCCAAGACCGGGTTCCGCCGCCGAACGTTCGGCCGCACCGTAGGTAGCGGCAAAGCCGGGAAATGGGTAGGGCGCTTCGCACCGCGGCGCGACCGCTTCCGCTCTGTTCAGGCGAAATAGAACCGCGCCAGCTCGTCGTAGACCCTCGACAGCCCGTCGACGAGCCCGTCCAGCGTCTCGGGCGTCAGGTCGGCCGGCTCCCTGACGGCGAGCGCGGTGTGCAGGCGCAGCACCTCCTTCGTCGCCGCCGTCATGTTGCTCGGCGAGCCGCCGGGCAGAAGCTCGACTTCGCTCTTCAGCCGGTCGAGCTGGAAGAGCAGCGAGCGCGGGTTGAGCGGGTCGAGCGCCAGAAGGTCGAGCACGGTGCGCCGCCCGGAGCGCACATTGTACTGGCGCCGGTGGGTGAGCACGCTGTCGCCGATCTCGAGCATCATGTCGAGCGCGCCGTCCGGCGCCGCCTTGGTGGTCAGGCGGCCGAGCGAGCGCGACATCTGGATGCCGCGCTCGATGCGCCGGCCGATCTCGAGGAAGCGCCAGCCGGTGAAGCGGTACATGTTTTCGTGCAGCAGGCCGGAGAAGCCGGCGAGCTTGCGCAGCAGCACCGTCATGGCGCGCGTCGCGTCGTCGCCGGGCGTGATCCGCTCCTCGAAGTCGTGGATGGTCTTCGACAGGTCGCGCAGCGCCAGCCAGCCGTCCGGCGAGAAGCGGTCGCGGATGCGGCCGGCGCTGTAGACGGCGCTGTCGAGCGAAGCCACCAGCGCGTCGGGGATCGCCTCGCCGACGTCGATCCCGTAGGGGGCGAGGCTGTCGCGCACATAGGCGAGCAGCGGCAGGTCGGGATCCGACGTCTCGGCCAGCCGCACGTGATAGGCGCGCAGGATGCGCACGGTTTCTTCCGAGCGCTCGACGTAGCGGCCGAGCCAGAGCAGGTTCTCGGCGGCGCGGCTGGGCAGGCTGCCCGGCACGTTCCGGCGGAATTCCTCGCCTTCGCGCGGCAGCAGCGTGTCCTGCGGCACCGGCCGGTCGGAGACCACCCAGACGTCGGCCGCCTGGCCGCCGCGCTGCATGGCGATCGCGGTCGGGTCGAGCGAGAAGCCGATGCGGGCGAAGCCGCCCGGCATCACCGTCCAGCCGTCCGCCGTCCGGGCGAGGTAGACGCGCAGCGTCGCCGGGCGCGGCTCCAGCGAGCCCTGCACGTAGACCGGCGTCGTCGACAGCTTCACCGCCTCCTGGGCGACGAGGGAGCCGCCGTCGCGCTCCAGCCTCTCCAGCAGCCCGGCGCGGGCGTCGGCGTCGAGCGCGGAGCCGAGCACCGTGGCGCCGTCGTCCTCGAAGGCGAGCCTGGTCGACAGGGCCGGGCCGATCATCATCCGCTCGAAATTGTCGCGCACGTGGCGCCGCTCGCGCGCCTGCCCGCACCACCACGTCGCGATCGACGGCAACGCCAGTTCCCTGCCGTTCAGGGCCCGCGCGATCGTCGGCAGGAAGGCCAGCAGCGCGCGCGTCTCCAGGATGCCCGAGCCCAGCGCGTTGACGACGATCGCCGAGCCGCGGCGCAGCGCCTCGGCCAGGCCGGGCGTGCCGATCCGCGATTCCGGGTTGAACTCGAGCGGGTCCGAGAACGCCGCGTCGAGACGGCGCCAGAGCACGCCGACCGGCTTCAGGCCCGACACGGTGCGCACCATCAGCCGGCCGCCTGCCACCGTCAGGTCCTCGCCCTCGAGCAGCATCATGCCGAGATAGCGGGCGATGTAGGCGTGCTCGAAATAGGTCTCGTTGTGGGGGCCGGGCGTCAGGATCGCCGCGCGCGAACCTGCGTCCGCCTGCGCCAGCAGCGAGTCGCGGAAGCCGCGGAAGAAGCCGGCCAGGCGGTGGACGTGCATGTCGCCGTAGATGTCGGACAGCGCGCGCGTCGTCGCGACGCGGTTCTCCAGCGCGAAGCCCGCGCCCGACGGCGCCTGCGTGCGGTCGCCGAGCACCCACCAGTTTCCGTTCGGCCCGCGGCCGAGCTCGAAGGCGCAGAAATGCAGGAAGCGGCCGCCCGCGGGCTTGGTGCCCACCATCGGCCGCAGGAATTCGGGGCTTGCCGCGACCAGTTCGGCCGGCAGCAGCCCGTCGCGCACCAGCCGGCCGTCGCCGTAGATGTCGGCGACGATCTCCTCGTAGAGGTCGGCGCGCTCGACCAGGCCGGCGGCGATGCCGTTCCACTCGTCCTCGGCGATCAGCAGGGGGACGTGCGCCAGCGGCCACTCGCGCTCGATCTCGCCGCGGTGGTCGTAGACCCGGTAGTAGACGCCGGCGTCGCGCAGGTACTGGTCGGCGCGGCCAAAGCGGCGCGACAGCTCGTCGACGCCGAGGCGTTCCAGCGCGTCGATGAAGAACGCCCAGGCCGGCCGCGGATTTCCCGCCGCGTCGACCATCTCGTCGTGGACGCCGGGCACCGGCTGGTAGGCGTCGAGCAGCGGCGCGGCCGGCGGCCGCGCCTGGCTCCGTCCCGAGGGGCGTCGTTCCACGGTCAGATCCCCGCCGGGCGACGCAGGTCGAGCGTCATCGGGAAGTCGGCGGAAGGCTCCTCGTGGGCCAGCGTGAAGGCGCCGCCGGTGTGGTTCATGTGCTCGAAGCGGGCCAGCCGCCGCGCCTCCGCCTCGTTGGCGTTGACCGGGAAGGTCTCGTAGTTGCGCCCGCCCGGATGGGCGACGTGGTAGACGCAGCCGCCGACGGAGCGGCCCGACCAGCGGTCGTAGATGTCGAACACCAGCGGCGTGTTCACCGGCAGCACCGGATGCAGGCCGGACGCCGGCTGCCAGGCCTTGTAGCGCACGCCGGCCACCGCCACCTCGCGGTTGGCGGTCTGGCGCATCGGCACCGGGCGGCCGTTGCAGGCGATGGCGTGGCGCTCCGGGTTGAGCCCCTCGGTGCGCACCTGCAGGCGCTCGACCGAGGAATCGACGAAACGAACCGTACCGCCGATGGCGCCCTGCTCGCCCATCACGTGCCACGGCTCCAGCGCCTGGCGCAACTCCAGCTTCACCCCGCCGTATTCGACCTCGCCGCAGAAGGGGAAGCGGAACTCGAGCTGTGCGGCGAACCATTCGGAACGGAAGTCGAAGCCGCCGGCGCGCAGCTCGGCGAGCACGTCGAGGAAGTCCTGCCAGACGTGGTGCGGCAGCATGAAGCGGTCGTGCAGCGCCGTGCCCCAGCGCACCAGGCGGCCGCCGAGCGGGTTCTTCCACCGATGCGCGATCAGCGCCCTGACGAGAAGCTGCTGGGCGAGGCTCATGCGCGCGTTGGGCGGCATCTCGAAACCGCGGAACTCGACCAGGCCGAGCCGCCCCGTCGGGCCGTCGGGCGAGAACAGCTTGTCGATGCAGATTTCCGAGCGGTGCGTGTTGCCGGTGACGTCGACGAGCAGGTTGCGGAACAGCCGGTCGACCAGCCAGGGCAGGGGGCTCTCGCCCCTGCCCGGCGCCGGCACCTGCGCCATGGCGATCTCGAGCTCGTAGAGCGAATCGTGGCGCGCCTCGTCGAAGCGCGGCGCCTGGCTCGTCGGGCCGATGAACAGGCCGGAGAACAGGTAGGACAGCGCGGGGTGGCGCTGCCATTCGAGGATCAGGCTCTTCAGGAGGTCCGGCCGGCGCAGGAACGGGCTGTCGGCGGGCGTGGCGCCGCCGACCACGACGTGGTTGCCGCCGCCGGTGCCGGTGTGGCGGCCGTCGATCATGAACTTGTCGGCGCCGAGCCGGCTCTGCCGGGCTTCCTCGTAGATCGCCGCGGTGGTCGCCACGCAGTCCTGCCAGGACGAGGCCGGGTGGATGTTGACCTCGATGACGCCGGGGTCCGGCGCGACGCGGATGACGTTGAGGCGCGGGTCGTGCGGCGGCGCGTAGCCCTCGATATGGACCGGCAGGCCGACGCGGCGGGCGGCGTTCTCGGCCGCGGCGACGAGCTCCAGATAGTCCTCCAGCGCCTCCACCGGCGGCATGAACACGTTCAGCCGGCCGTCGCGCGGCTCGACCGACAGCGCCGTGCGCACCGCGCCGCCGATCTCGCCCAGATGCTGCTCGACGCGGTCCTGCTGGTCGCCGGCGGGCGTGAACGAGGCTTCGGCCTGGCGGTGCGCCATGGCGTCGGCGCCGGGCTCGTCGGCGAGGATCGCCTCGCGCGGCGGCAGGGGCGGGCGCGGCAGCGAGGGATCCATCGGCACGATGTAGGGATATTGCGCCGGCGGCACGTAGGGCAGCGAGCCGAGCGGCAGGCGGTAGCCGACCGGCGAATCGCCGGGCACCAGGAACAGCCGGCCGCGGCGTGTCTTCCACTTCTCCGAGCGCCAGCGCGGATCAGACGCGGCGGCGTTCCAGCGCTGCACCGGCAGGATGTAGCCCGACGGCACGGTCAGGCCGCGCTCGAAGACGCGCGTCATGCGGCTGCGCTCCTCGGGGTCTTCCAGCTTCGAGTTCGCCGGGTCGACATTGTCGGGCAGCTTGCCTTCCTTGAGCAGCCACTCGCCGGGATCCTCGTAGGCCTCGGCGACCATCTCGGCCTCGATGCCGAGTTCGCGGGCGATCTCCGCCGTCAGCTTGCGGGCGTCGGCGGGCGTCGGCTTGCCGCCGGACTTCTCCGCCGCGATCAGCGCCGGATCGCGCCACACCGGCTCGCCGTCGCTGCGCCAGTAGAGCGAGAACGTCCAGCGCGGCAGGGTTTCGCCCGGATACCACTTGCCCTGGCCGTAATGCAGGAAGCCGCCCGGCGCGAAGCGCTCGCGCAGGCGGCGGATCAGCACGTCGGCCTTCTCGCGCTTGGTCGGGCCGACGGCGGCCGTGTTCCACTCGGCCGCCTCGAAGTCGTCGATCGAGACGAAGGTCGGCTCGCCGCCCATGGTCAGGCGCACGTCCTCGGCCTTCAGCACGGCGTCGACCGCGCCGCCGAGGCGGTCCAGCGCCTCCCAGGATTCGTCGGAGAACGGCTTCGTGATGCGCGGGTGCTCGGCGATGCGGTCGACCCGCATGTCGAAGGCGAAATCGACGTTGGCGAAGCTCGCCATGCCGGCGATGGGGGCGGCGTTGCGGTAGTGCGGGGTGGCGGCGAGCGGCACATGGCTCTCGCCCGTCAGAAGCCCCGACGTCGGGTCGAGGCCGATCCAGCCGGCGCCGGGGAGATACACCTCGCACCAGGCATGCAGGTCGGTGAAGTCGACCGCCGTGCCGGCCGGGCCGTCGAGCGCGACGAGGTCGGGCTTCAGCTGGATCAGGTATCCGGAGACGAAGCGCGCGGCGAGGCCGAGATGGCGCAGCGCCTGGACCAGCAGCCAGGACGAATCGCGGCACGAGCCCCTGGCGACGCGCAGCGTCTCCTCCGGCGTCTGCACGCCCGTCTCCAGGCGGATGACGTAGCCGACCTCGCGCTGGATGCGGGCGTTCAGGTCGACGACGAAGTTGACCGTGTTGGTCGGCGTGCGGTCGATCGTCTTCAGGAAGGTGTCGAGCAGCGGCCCCGCCGGCTCGGGCGTGCGGTAGATGGCGAGGTCGGCCCTTATGTCTTCGGGATAGTCGAACGGCCAGGTCTCGGCCTCCGGTTCGACGAAGAAGTCGAACGGGTTGTACACCGTCATGTCGGCGACGAGGTCGACCTCGATCTTCAGCTCGGTCACCGGCTCGGGAAAGACGAAGCGGGCGAGGAAGTTGCCGTAGGGGTCCTGCTGCAGGTTGACGAAATGGTTCGACGGGTGGACGCGCAGCGAATGGCTGAGCACCTTCGTGCGCGAATGCGGGGCGGGCCTGAGCCGGATCACCTGCGGCCCCAGCACCACCGGCCGGTCGTAGCGATAATGGGTCAGGTGGTGGACGGCGGCGAGGATTGCCATGGCGCTCCGGTCATGTCGTGCGTCGGCTTCGGAACCGCCACCTTTTCACAGATGCCGGGCATTCTCCAGACCGTTGTTGCACTGCGGAAAACCAGTTTGCGCCCGGCCTCCCGGCCTCGCGTGGCCGTCGTCTTTCATTTTCCCCCTGCGGGATGACGAA
>CALFXR010000101.1 GCA_937958475.1 uncultured Mesorhizobium sp.
CATCACTTCATGGAAACGCCCGTCGGCGACGAGGTCATCGCCTACGCGTTGCCGCGCCGCGATTAGGCACGGCGGATCGCATCCAGCCTTCGACCGGCATCGTCCAGGCTCGACGCGACGTCGCCGCGGTCGACTGGGGGGAAGTCGCCCGTATCGAGGGTTTCCCGCAGTCTCGCCAGTTGCGCGCGGAGCGACGGCTCGTCGCGCGCCGGGGCGACATAGGCGAGGTCGCCGAGCAACCGGGCGAGCCGGATGAGGATCGCGGGATGGTTCGCCCCCGCCTGGCGGATCGGATGCAGGGCGGCCGCCAGGATGCCGGGGAGATCGCTGCGGTTGGCGAGGATGCGCAACGCGTTCTCGTCGCCGAACAGGGCGCGCGGCTGCGTGCCGAAGCGGATCACGTCCTCGAGCGCCGGACCCAGCCTGTCGATGACGGCGATCGCGGTGAACGGATCGTTGGTGCCCGGCGAAAGGGCCCGGGTTGCGATCTCGACCATTTGCCTGATGCCGTGCTCCGGGTCCTGGGCGGGCGTCCGCTCGGAGCCGACGGTGAAGGCCGCCCGCACCGCGTCGGCGCGTTCGTCCGAAAGCTTGGCGGTGCCGTGGACCGAGACATGGCTGCCTTCGCCGAGCACATGGTGGCCGGCGCGCACATGGACGACCATGACGATGTCGGCGTCGGCGGCGACGGCCTTGAGCGCGTCGTAGTCGATCACCTGCACGTAGCCCGGCGTGCCGATCGACAGGTCGATGCCGGCACCGGCGGCGAGGCCTGGCGGGACCGGTCGTTCCGCCTGCCGTCCGTCCGGCAGGATCGCCCCCAGCGTCGCCCGGAGTTCGCGCGCGACGGTCTCGACGACGTTGTCGGCGATGATCAGCCGCGCCACCTTGTGGATGTAGAACAGCAGGGCGAGGAGGCACAGGATCGTCAGGCTGCTGGCGGCCGAGACGGCCAGATGCGGCACGCCGTCGGTGCCGAGCGCGTCGTTCAGGGTGCGCGAGACGAGGATCACGTAGAGGATGGTGCCGATGAACAGGCCGAGCACCGACTGGATCTGCCGGTCGGCCATGAAGATGGCGATCAGCCGCGGCCCGAGCTGGTTCGCCGCGAGCGTCAGGATGACGAAGGTCACCGACACGACCAGCGAGGTCATCGTCATCAGGCCGGACAGCAGGCTTCCCAGCAGGTCGCGGGCGGTCGCCGCGTCGCCGCTGTAGAGCCACCAGTGTCCGTCTGTGCCGAGCGTGGCGCCGTATTCCAGCAGGAGATAGGCGAGCAGGCCCGCGGCGACGATGAAGACCGCCGGAACCGGCCAAAGCTGGGCGCGGAAGAGCGCGGCGAGGTTCCTGATCCTGTCCATGTCCGACAACGCCGCGCGGCCGGTTTGGTGCCATGTGACGGGAGGTGCCGCGGCGACCGCCCGTCTCGCCGCTCCTGGCGTTTGCACGCGACCATCGGCATGACTGCCAGCTGCCGCAATCCGGTCGTTGCAGCCTCTGGCGACCTCGCGCCGCCTGCCCGCCACCTGAATGCCCGATGAACGCGCTTATCAGCACCGGTTCAGTGCTCGGCCGCTAGCGTCCTTTCCCAGGGTGAAACCAAACGGCCCGGTTTCCGTTATCGGGACAGGAGAACCATGCCATGCTGATCTTCATGCTTGCCGCGGCCATGACCCTCGCCATGCTGATCGCGACCGCCTTCAGCGTGCATCAGGAAGCGCAAAAGGTCCGTTTCGACGACCGGAAGGACCGCTTCACACGCTTCGGCCCGCGCACCTGACGACCGCGCACCTGACGACCGAAGCGGCGCGGCGGCCTCAGGCCGCCGGTCCGTCGCCTTCCGCCGTGCCGGCGCCCGCCTGGGACGCCGCCGGCTCCTCGGTCTCCTCCGAGATGCGCTCCACGGAGACCACCTTCTCGCCTTCGGCCGTGTCGAAGATGGTGACGCCCTTGGTGGCGCGGCTGGCCATGCGGATGCCGCCGACCGGCACGCGGATCACCTGGCCGCCGTCGGAGACCAGCATGATCTGGTCGGCCGGCGCCACCGGGAAAGCCGCCACCAGCCGCCCGATCTCGTCGACCTTTGAGATGTCAGTGGCGCGGATGCCCTTGCCGCCGCGGCCGATGACGCGGAAATCGTAGGACGACGAGCGCTTGCCGTAGCCGTATTCGGTGACGGTCAGCACGAACTGTTCGTGCGCCTTGAGTTCCTCGTAGCGCTGGTCGGAAAGCTCGCCGCCCTCGCCGACGTCCTCGTTGGTCAGCGCCACCTCATCCTCGCCTTCCTCGGCCGAGGCCACGCGGCGCTCGGAGACGGAACGCTTCAGGTAGGCGGCCCGCTCCCAGGCCTCGGCCTCGACATGCTCGAGGATGGTCATCGAGATGGCGCGATCGCCCTCGCCCATGGCGATGCCGCGCACGCCCTGCGAGGAGCGGCCGGCAAAGACGCGTACGTCGGTCACGGCGAAGCGGATGCACTGGCCGCTGTCGGCCGTCAGCAGCACGTCGTCGTTCTCCGTGCAGGTCTCGACTGCCAGGATGGCGTCGCCCTCCTCGTCGAACTTCATGGCGATCTTGCCGTTGCGCTTCACGTCGGCGAAGTCGGAAAGCTTGTTGCGCCTGACCGTGCCGCGCGTTGTGGCGAACATGACGTCGAGCTTGTCCCACTCGCTCTCGTCGGGCAGCGGCAGGATCGCTGTGATGCGGTCGCCCTCCTCCAGCGGCAGCATGTTGCGCAGGAACTTGCCCTTCGACTGCGGCGTGCCGATCGGCAGCCGCCAGACCTTCTCCTTGTAGACGATGCCGCGCGAGGAGAAGAACAGGATCGGCGTGTGCGTGTTGGCGACGAACAGCCGGGTGACGAAATCCTCGTCCTTGGTCGACATGCCGGAGCGGCCCTTGCCGCCGCGCGCCTGCGCCCGGTAGATCGACAGCGGCACGCGCTTGATGTAGCCGGCATGCGTCACCGTGACGACCATGTCCTCGCGCTGGATGAGGTCCTCGTCCTCCATGTCGGCGCCGCCATCGGCCAGCTCGGTGCGCCGCGGCGTGCCGAACTCGTCGCGCACGGCGGCGAGCTCGTCCTTGATGATCGACTGGATGCGGGCGCGCGAGGCGAGGATGTCGAGATAGTCGGTGATCTCGGTGCCGATCTCGTTCAGCTCTTCGTCGATCTCGTCGCGGCCGAGCGCGGTCAGCCGCGCCAGGCGCAGCTCGAGGATGGCGCGCGCCTGCTCCTCGGAGAGGTTGTAGGTGGCGTCCTCGTTGATCCTGTGGCGCGGGTCGTCGATCAAGAGGATCAGCGCCTCGACGTCGACCGCCGGCCAGCGCCGCTCCATCAGCTGCTCGCGCGCCGTCTGCGGATCGGGCGCCTGGCGGATGACGCGGATCACCTCGTCGATATTGGCCACCGCTATGGCGAGGCCCACCAGAACGTGGGCGCGGTCGCGCGCCTTGCGCAAGAGGAACTTCGTGCGCCGGCTGACGACCTCTTCACGGAAGGCGACGAACGCCTTCAGCATGTCGATCAGCGACAGCTGCTCGGGCTTGCCGCCGTTCAGCGCCACCACGTTGGCGCCGAACGAGGTCTGCAGCGGCGTGTAGCGGTAGAGCTGGTTGAGCACGACGTCGGCGACCGCGTCGCGCTTCAGCTCGATCACCACCCGGTAGCCCTGGCGGTCGCTCTCGTCGCGGATGTCGGAAATGCCCTCGATGCGCTTGTCGCGCACCAGTTCGGCCATCTTCTCGATCATCGTCGCCTTGTTCACCTGGTAGGGAACTTCGGTGATGATGATGGATTCGCGGTCGTTGGCGCGCTGCTCGATGTTGACCTTGCCGCGCATCAGGATCGAGCCGCGGCCGGTGGCGTAGGCGCTGTAGATGCCGGAGCGGCCGAGCACGATGCCGCCGGTGGGGAAGTCCGGCCCGGGGATGATCTCCATCAGCTCCGGCAGCTCCATCGCCGGGTTGTCGATCAGCGCGATGGCCCCGTTGCAGATCTCGGAGAGGTTGTGCGGCGGGATGTTGGTGGCCATGCCGACCGCGATGCCGCCCGAGCCGTTGACCAGCAGGTTGGGAAAACGCGCCGGCAACACCTTCGGCTCGCTGTCGGAGCCGTCGTAATTGTCCTGGAAGTCGACCGTGTCCTTGTCGATGTCCTCCAGCAGTTCGTGGGCAACCTTGGTCAGGCGCGCTTCGGTGTAGCGCATCGCCGCCGGCGGGTCGCCGTCGATCGAGCCGTAATTGCCCTGCCCGTCGATCAGCGGCACGCGCAGCGACCAGTCCTGCGCCATGCGCACCAGGGCGTCGTAGATCGAGGCGTCGCCGTGCGGATGGTATTTGCCCATGACGTCGGAGACGGGACGCGCCGATTTCACGTATTTGCGGTTCCAGTGGTAGCCGCTCTCGTGGGACGCGTAGAGGATGCGCCGGTGCACCGGCTTCAGCCCGTCGCGCACGTCCGGCAGCGCCCGGCTGACGATCACGCTCATGGCGTAATCGAGATAGGAACGCTGCATTTCCTCGATGATCGAGATCGGCTCGATGCCTGTCGGGCCGCCGTCGGCGCCGCGCGGTGTCTTCTGGTCAGTCAAAATCGGTCACAATCAGGTCGGGAATCATACCGATCTTATATAGGAAACGTTGCGCACACTCCAATCCACGGCCCGGCTTTTCCACGCTCGGCCGTTTCTCCTCCGGAGATAATTTTCGCACGCCTTTACAATCACTTAGACGGCCTCGCCGAAGGCGCGCGAAAAGACGGCGCCGGGCGGCCGAAAAAGGGGCGGCGCGCTGGCGGGAAACCGCCTGCGCGAACGGGCGAATCGCCGGCGCCGGCACCATCGCGCGGGGCGGCCGCGACTTCCCCGCCCTGCCGCCTCAGCGGCCCCGGCGCATCCGCCGCCACGCGAGCGGCGTCACCCCCATCAGCTTGCGAAACCGCCGGTTGAAGGTCGAGAGATCGTTGAACCCGGCATCCAGCGCGATGTCGCAGACCTTGTCGTCGCCACGGCGCAGGCGGTCGGCAGCGTGCCCGAGCCGGGTCTTCAGGACGTATTGGTGCGGCGTCATTCCGGCCACTGCGGAGAAGGTGCGCAGGAAGTGGTAGGGACTCATGCGGGCCTCCGCCGCGAGGTCTTCGAGGCCGAGCCGCGTCTCGGGTTCATGCTCGACGCGGCGGATCGCGCGCACGATGCGCCGGGCCTCCCCCGGCCTGGGCGACCTCGGCATGTCGAGCTCGGCATCCAGCGTCGCGGCCGCGCCCGCCAGTCGCAACGCCACTTCGCCGAGCGTCTCGGCGTCCGCCTCCTCGCAAGCGGCCCTGGCGTCGGCGGCGAGCCGCGCAAGCCTGGTCGTGGGCGGCAGGCGGGCGGCGCGGAAACCGGGCCGCCGCGCTCCCGGCAGGCTGGCGAGAACGCTTTCGTGGAATTCGCCGGAAAAGTGAAAGGACAGGCAGCGGTCGCCGGCGGCGTGATCGTGGCCGCATTCGTAGCAGGCGTGCGCATTGCCGAGCAGCAGCGCGCCGGGCGTCATCAGCGCGTCGCCCTGCCGCGTTCGGTAGCCGAACATGCCTTCGGTGACGAGGGCGACGCAGATCGCGCGGTGCTCTTCCTCGAACGCGGGGTCGCCCGGGCCGGCCGAGCAGACGACGTCGCTCGCCTCCCAGCCCTGCCCCGCGGCGATCTTCATGGCGGTCGCGCTCATGGCGAACAGATTAGCAATTTTTCCCAAGCGCGCGTAGCGGCGCACGGCCTATGGCACTGCCTCTCCTGACAAGCGACGGAGTTGACCATGACAAATCCTTCAGTGTCCGCCTTCGCGGCCCAGCTGCATAGCGACGGCCCGGCGGCGGATCGCGCCGACGCGCTATCGCTCTACGGCCGCTTCGTCGGCGACTGGGCGATGGACGTTCTCGCCTTTGAGCCGGACGGCACGACGCGCAAGGCGACGGGCTCCATCCATTTCGGCTGGGTCCTCGAGGGACGCGCCATCCAGGACGTCTGGCGCATACCGGGGCCCAGGCCCGGCGTGCCCGACGATCCGTCGCGCAGCGTCATGTACGGTACGACGCTGCGCATCTACGACCGGGGCCTCGACGCCTGGCACATCATCTGGGTCGATCCCGTCCGCCAGTTCCATTCCCGCCAGATCGGCCGCGCCGTCGGCAACGACATCGTCCAGGAAGGCGAGACGGCCGGGGGCGTGAAGAACCGCTGGACCTTCACCGAGATCACGCCGGCAAGCTTCCACTGGCGAGCACGCGCCCGACGGCCGATGGTCGAAGACGGTCGAGTTCTTCGCCCGCCGCGCCTGAAACCGCCACATCCTTCTCAAGCAACATCCTTCACAAACAGGAAAACACCATGTTCGACCACCTCTCCATCGGCGTCGCCGACATCGCCCGCAGCCGCTCCTTCTACGACGCGGCCCTTGTTCCGCTCGGCCTCCGGCGCCTTTCCGACGGCGCCGAAGCGCTCGGCTACGGCGCGGACGCGATCGGGCTGTGGGTGCTCGCGGCAGCCCGCCCCGTGCCCGCGGATCCGCAATCGGGCCTGCATGTCTGCCTGTCCGCCGCGTCGCGCGAGGCAGTCGACCGGTTTCATGCGGCAGCGCTGTCGAGCGGCGGCACGGACAACGGCCGGCCCGGGCTCAGAGCCGACTACGGCGCCGGATACTACGCCGCCTTCGTCGTCGATCCCGACGGCTACCGGCTCGAGGCCTACTGTCCGGGCGCGTAGGCCGGCTCGTGCCCAAGATCGTGTCCGAGATCGTCTCCGGCTCGTGTCCTGGTTTGCGTCCGCGTTCGTAGCCTGACGCACAGGCCGGGTTCGTACCCGTGCCCGCGATCGTGTCCGGGCTCGTATCCGGGCTCGTGTCCTGGCTCGTGCCGGACCCACAGGCCGCGC
>CALFXR010000102.1 GCA_937958475.1 uncultured Mesorhizobium sp.
CTGGTCCTCGTGGTCGATCATGCCCTGGATCAGGGCGACCGCGCCGGGCTTCAGTTCGCAGGCGAGCACGCGGGCGAGATCGACGGGTCTCGGCATCGACACCTGGCCGCGCGGGATGCGCTTGAAGCCGAGCGGGCCGTAATAGGGCTCGTCGCCGACCAGGATGACGGCGCCCGCACCCGCCTTCCCGGCGGC
This sequence comes from uncultured Mesorhizobium sp., assembly GCA_937958475.1. Taxonomy (GTDB): domain Bacteria; phylum Pseudomonadota; class Alphaproteobacteria; order Rhizobiales; family Rhizobiaceae; genus DUSC01. The sequence continues at coordinate 196 of CALFXR010000102.1, forward strand.
ATCGAGCGCGATCCCGACCAGCCGCCGGCCGATGCCGACATTCTTGTAGGCCGGCTTCACCGCGAGCGGCCCGAGCATCAGCGCCCGGCCGGCGCCGGCGGCGACGCGGGTCATCCTGACCGAGCCGATGACGTGCTCGCCGTCCATGGCGACGAAGGACAGCGCCCGCTCGTGCGGCCCGCCCTCGCGGATCCTGTAGGCGGCGCGCACGAAGCGTCCGGGGCCGAAGGCCTCCTCGTTGATCGCTTCGATTTCGGGGTCGTGCGCCGGGGTCTCCGGCAGGTAGGCGACGTCGTCGGCGGTCATGGTCTTCTCGTCCGGTCGTTGTGGCGAATGGAGGGCCGCATGAGGCGCGGCTTCGGCCTGTCGGCGCCTGGTCAGGCGCGGGCGCTCATTCGTCGTCGGTCGATCCGGATCGTGAAGGTCTGCATCATGGTCCGCCCCGCTACCATCATTTTCCGGTCTCGTCCATGGCCATGTTGGCGCGGAACGGACCTCTCCCGCCGGCGTTCGCACCCGGTGACGGACTGTTTCCGGCGCTGCGGGTGGTCTCGGGCCGCGGCCGGCCCTACATCGGCGGCAGACGAGAAGGAGACGACGATGGGCATGCTGGTCGACGGTGAATGGCACGACGTCTGGTATTCGACGAAGGAGACCGGCGGCCGCTTCCAGCGCCAGGATTCGCGCTTCCGCAACTGGGTGACGGCGGACGGTGCCCCCGGCCCGACCGGTGCCGGCGGCTTTCGCGCCGAGCCCGGCCGCTACCACCTCTACGTCTCGCTCGCCTGCCCCTGGGCGCACCGCACGCTGATCTTCCGCGCCCTGAAGAAGCTCGACGCCGCGATATCCGTTTCGATCGTGCATCCCCTCATGGCCGAGCACGGCTGGACCTTCCGCGCCGAGGACGGCGCCACCGGCGACGGGCTCCACGGCCTCGACTACCTCCACCAGATCTACACCCGCGCCGACCCGGCCTATTCGGGCCGCGTCACCGTGCCGGTGCTGTGGGACAAGGAGCGGCAGACGATCGTCAGCAACGAGTCCTCCGAGATCATCCGCATGTTCAATTCGGCCTTCGACGCCTTCGCCGACGCGTCGCTCGATTTCTATCCGGCTGAACTGCGCGGCGAGATCGACGCGCTCAACGCGAAGATCTATCCGGCGGTGAACAACGGCGTCTACCGCGCCGGCTTCGCCACCACGCAGGAGGCCTACGAGGAGGCCTTCGACGAGCTGTTCGCCACGCTCCACATGCTGGAGGACCGGCTGTCGCGGCAGCGCTATCTGGTGGGCGACCGCCTCACCGAGGCCGACTGGCGGCTGTTCACCACGCTGGTGCGCTTCGACCCGGTCTATGTCGGCCACTTCAAGTGCAACCGGCAGCGCATCGCCGACTATCCGAACCTGTCGAACTATCTGCGCGACCTCTACCAGGTGCCGGGCGTCGCCGGGACGGTCAGCCTCGACCACATCAAGCGGCACTATTACCAGAGCCACACCAACATCAACCCGACCGGCATCGTGCCGAAGGGCCCGGCGATCGACCTCGACGCACCGCACGACCGGGGGCGGTTCTAGAAAGCCCCAACCGGTCCCGGTGCGACCGGCCGCGCGATCAGGCGATGCCGGCGTCCTTGCGGAAGCGCTCGGCCCATTCGCGGCTCGTTGCGTTCGCCAGCTTCGCGGTGCGCAATTCGACCGTCCGGGCGATCTCCGGGTCGCGGCCGAGTGCGGACAGGATGGCCGCCACGGCGGCATGCGGCGCCGCTGCCATGGTTTCGTAGTTCAGCCGCAGCGGCGCGACGGCGTGTTCGGCAAAGAACGCGTTCCATGCCGCGTCGTCGGCATGCAGTTCCTCGACGAGGAAGGCGAGGCGTTCCGCATCGTAGAACGCGGGTCCCGGCGGCGCCGACCTCTCGCGCTCCACGCCATCGGCGCCGAGATGCCAGAGCCCGCTCTGCTCCGCCTGCAGCCGCGACACCGCCTGCGCCACCTTGTCCCGGCGGGACAGGTGCACGTAAAGCGTCGGCCCGAAGGCGCGCTCGAAACGCGCGGGAATATCCGGCAAGCCGGGATGGAGCCGGTCGAGACTTTGCGACGCCGCCGCCACGCTGCCCCACATCAGCCGAAGCCCGAACACCTCCGTACCGCCACGGCCCTCCCGGATCATCGCCTCGACATAGGCGCGGCTGAAGGTCCCTTCGCCGTCGAGATCGGCCGGGGACAGTCCCCAATACTCGGCCCATTCCAGCATGTCCTCCTGGCGGAAGAAGGAGTTCGGCCGTCCGGCGACGCTGGTCGCGGCCAGCAGGTCGCACAGCAGCGTGCTGCCGGATCGTGGCGTGGCGCAGAGGATGTAGGATTGCAGCATGAGGATTTGCCCGATTACCAGTACCGCGACACCGCCGCGCCTTGAAAAACCTCGCCGATGCGCCGCAGCGTCGCCGGCGTCGTCTCGGCGGGCAGCGCGTCGAGCGGGAAGAAGCCGGCTTCGGCGATCTCGCGGTCGGCCAGGCGCGGCGCGGTCTGGCGGAAGGTGTCGACGAGGTAGAAGCCGACATGGTCGCGGCGGCTGGAGCGGGCGTTGAAGTGCAGCGAGCGCAGCAGCGGCGGCGCCGTGATCTCGATGTTGCCCTCCTCGGAAAGCTCGCGCGCCAGCGCCTGCTCCATGGTCTCGCCGGCCTCGACGCCGCCGCCGGGCAGCTGCCAGCCGGGCACGTAGGTGTGGCGGATCAGGAAGACGGTGCCCGCCGCGCGGTCGTGGACCAGGCCGCGCGCGCCGAGCGTCATCGGCCGGCGGGCGAGGAAGTAGAAATGGAACAGCCTGGCGCGCAGGCCCGGCCATCCGGTCTGCCGGAAACGCGCCTCTTCTTCCTCGTCCATTCGACCGCCTCGGGTTCAAATTGCCGGATTCCTCCCGTAAAGGAGGAGGCATGTTCAGGCTCGCCCACCTCTCCGACGTCCATCTCGGCCCGCTGCCGGAGGTGAGTTACGGTCAGCTCGCCTCGAAGCGGATGCTGGGCTACGTCAACTGGCACCGCAACCGGCGACAGTTTCTCCACGACCACGTCATCGACGCAATCCTCGCCGACATCAAGGCGGCCGAGCCAGACCATGTGGCGGTCACCGGCGATCTCGTCAACATCGCGCTCGACATCGAGATCGACATGGCGCGCCAGTGGCTGGAGGCGATCGGCGCGCCGCACGACGTCTCGGTGGTGCCCGGCAACCACGACGCCTACGTGCCCGGCGCGCTCGACAAGGCCTGCCGCGCCTGGGGCGCCTTCATGGCCGGCGACGGCGCCAACCAGCCCTTCGACAGCAACGCCTTTCCCTACCTGCGCGTGCGCGGCCGCGTGGCGCTGATCGGCGTATCGTCTGCCGCCGCGACGGCGCCGTTCATGGCCAACGGCTTCTTCCGCGACCGCCAGGCCGACCGGCTGCGCAGGCTCCTCGACGACACGGGCGGGCGCGACCTCTACCGCGTCGTCATGATCCACCACCCGCCGCTGCGCAACGCGGTGTCGCAGCACAAGCGCCTCTACGGGATCAGGCGGTTCCAGCGCGTGGTGCGCGAGCACGGCGCCGAACTGGTGCTGCACGGCCATTCCCACCTGCCGACCGCCGGCGCCATCGAGGGGCCGGCGGGGCGCAGCGTGCCGGTGATCGGCGTCGCCGCGGCCGGCCAGGGCATCGGCGGCCACCACCCGGCGGCGCAGTGGAACCTGTTCGAGATTTCCGGAAAGCCCGGCCGCTGGAAGACTAGGCTCTCCCGCCGCGGCCTGACCGGCGCGGCGACGCCGGTGGGCGTACTGGCGAGCGCGGAGCTTTA
>CALFXR010000103.1 GCA_937958475.1 uncultured Mesorhizobium sp.
TTCGACCTCGTCGGCGAGGACGTGCTGGTCACCGGCGCCGGGCCGATCGGCATCATGGGCGCGCTGGTGGCGCAGTGCGTCGGCGCGCGGAAAGTGGTCGTCACCGACATCAACCCGGTTCGCCTCGATCTCGCCCGCAAGCTCGGCGTCCGCCACGTCGTCGACGCCTCGAAGGAGAAATTGCGCGACGTCATGCGCGACATCGGCATGACCGAGGGTTTCGACGTCGGGCTGGAGATGTCGGGGGCCGCTCCCGCCTTCCGCGACATGATCGACACGATGAACAATGGCGGCAAGATCGCCATCCTCGGCATTGCGCCGACCGGCTTCGAGATCGACTGGAACAAGGTCATCTTCAAGATGCTGCACTTGAAGGGCATCTACGGCCGCGAGATGTTCGAGACCTGGTACAAGATGATCGCGCTGGTCCAGGGGCCGCTCGACGTGTCGGGCCTGATCACCCACCGCATCGGCATCGACGACTACGTCGCCGGCTTCGAGGCGATGAAGAGCGGCAATTCCGGCAAGGTGGTGATGGACTGGTAGGGAAGGCGCCATCGCCTCCGCTATCTGGCGATCGTGCCTTCCAGGGCCGACAGGCCCCGGGCGAGAGCTGTGCGTTCCCTTTCCCCCAGCTTCGCCAACAAAGCGTCCTCGAACGCCTTCGCCAGCGGCACGAGTTCGCGGTAGGTCTTCTCGCCGGCGCGCGTCAGCGACAGGAGTTCGACGCGGCGATCGTTGCCGTCGGCGGTCCTTGTCAGCCATTTGCGCCGCTCGAGCTCGGCCACGGCCCGCGACACCTTGGTCTTGTGCATGGACGAATGCTCGCAGATCGCGGTCGCGGTCATGACGCCGTTCTGCCCCAGCGTCGCCAGGGCCCGCCATTCGGGCCGCGTCAGGCCGTAGCGGTCCTTGTAGATCTTCTGGAACTCGCGACTGACGGCGTCGGCGAGCCGGTTCAGCCGGTAGGGCAGGAAACTCTCCAGGGCCAGTACCGCGTCCATCGGAGCCGACATGCCCCCCTTGCCTTCCGCCGCCGTGCCGTTACCTTCGATTGTCGCCAAGCCGACCCCCTGCAGTCGCCGATGGTTACAGATGCAACGAACCGGAGCGCTGGTCAATTCGGGGCCGGCGGAAACGATGATGAAGGCGATGCGAGACTTTCGGCCGGCGCCGCGGCACGGACGGACCTGTATCCCGGGGAGGGGCGTCCGTGACTGACCGTCTCGTCATCCTCGGCTCGAAGGGCGGTCCCGCCCTCCGCCCCGGCGGACCGTGGCCGAGCTCGGCGCTTCTCGAGGCCGGCGGCCGCCGGATCGTCGTCGACTGTGGGCTCGGCGTGACGCGCGGGCTGACCGAGGCGGGAATGCCGCTGAAGACGCTCGACCTCGTCTTCGTGACGCACCTGCATTCAGACCATGTGCTGGAGCTCGGACCGCTCCTGCACACGGCGTGGACGGCCGGGCTGTCGACGCCGGTGCGGGTCTACGGGCCCGCCGGTACCGCCCACTACTGGACCCGGTTCCTGCAGTCGATGGAGTTCGACATCGAGATCCGCATCGGCGACGAAGGCCGGCCCGACATAGCCGAACTCGTCACGGTCGAGGAGTACGGCGAGGGCGACGTCTTCGAGGAGGACCGGCTCAAGGTGCGAGCGCTGCGCGTCGATCATCCGCCGGTCACCGAATGCTATGCCCTGCGCTTCGACTTCGGCGGGCGAAGCGTCGTCTTCTCCGCGGACACCGTCCATTTCCCCCCACTCGCGGATTTCGCGAAAGGCGCCGACGTCCTCGTGCACGAGGCGATGCTGGCAGAAGGCCTCGACCGTCTGGTGGCGCGGACCGGCAATGGCGAGCGGCTGAAGGAGCACCTCGTCGCCAGCCATAGCTTCGCCGCCGACGCCGGGCGAATCGCCTCGGAAGCCGGTGTCGGTAGGCTCGTCCTCAACCACCTCATCCCGGCCGACGATCCCGACTTCGGCATCGCCGACTGGATCGATGCGGTACGCCCGACCTGGGGGGGCAAACTGTCGATCGCCACGGACGGCCTGACCCTGCCGCTCGGCGACGGCGCCGCAGATACGCCGGCGAAGTAAGCGCCGGCATGGAACCGGGTATCGCGTTCTACGTCTTTTCCGGGCTTTGGGGCACCGCCATGGTCGCGGTGCTGATCTCGGCGATCCGGCTTTGCTACCGGGTCGAGGAACGATCCGAACGGCTGCGCGATCGCACCGGCCTGCCGATGTACGCCAAATGGCCGCAGGTGATCGCGAATGTCGGCGTCTCCCGGGACCCCGAGACGCAGGCGCTCCGCCGACGCGCCAATTCGCGCTTCCTCGTCCTGCTCGCCGGATTCGCGCTGTTCGGCCTTTTCGTGCAATTCGCCGGCCCCGGCGGCTGAAGACGACGCGCCGTCGCGTTTCGCGGACGGTGCGATTGCGCGATGGCGCGTGCCGTGCATATCTCATGCGTTGAGGGTGCGCCGGGAGCGGATCGGGTATGGGTTCGTCGCAGATCGATGCTTTCGACCGCAAGATCCTTGCGCTGCTCCAGGACGATGCGCGGCTCACCAACAACGACCTCTCCGAGCGCGTCAACCTGTCGCCGTCGCAGTGCTCGCGGCGGCGTCAGCGGCTCGAGGAGGACGGCTACATCCGCGGCTACCGGGCGATCCTCGATCGCGACAGGCTGGGGTTCCCCCTGACCAACGTGGTGACCGTGACGCTCGCCACCCACAACCGCGACAATGCCCGGCGCTTCGCCGAACTCGTCGCGCGCCTGCCCGAAATCCAGGAGGCGCACGCGCTGACCGGCGAGATGGACTACATCCTCAAGGTCGTCACGCCGGACCTGAAATCGCTCGCGGCGTTCGTCAACGGCGAGCTCCTGCCGCATGAATCGGTCCAGCACGTCAAGACCGCGATCGTACTCGAGACGCTGAAGGAAACCGCGGCCTTGCCGCTGGGTGACCCGGTGCCGGGGCGCTGATTGTTATGTTACATAGCAAAATGATGCATGTGCTTGTTGCTCTCCCCGACGGCAAGCGCTAGCGTCCTCTGGGGTTATTGATCTGGGAGGAGGTCATGGTGCTGCGCGCAGTGGAGGTGCTGGCGAGGGGGCTTGCCATTCTCGGCGGGCTGGTCCTCGTCGCCATTACCGCCGTCGTCGCTGTCTCCATCGTCGGACGGGGCTTCATATGGGCGGGCCTCGGGCCTGTCCCCGGCGACTACGAGCTCGTCGAGGCGGGCACCGGCTTCGCCGTGTTTGCCTTCCTGCCATGGTGCCAACTGCGCCGTGGTCACGCCACGGTGGACCTCTTCACCGCCATGTTGTCGGAGGGCGTCAACCGGCTCATCGATCTCGTCAGCGAACTGCTGATGACGATCGTCATCGTGCTGATCGCCTGGCGGCTGTGGGCCGGCATGATCGACAAGATAAACTATGGCGAGACGACCTTCATCCTGCAGTTCCCCGTATGGTGGGCCTATGCCGCATGCATGGCCGCGGCGGCGGTTGCGGTCGTCGTGTCGGTGGTCGTGCTCGGCGTGCGGCTCGCCGAGGTCGCGAAAGGGCGCGCCATCCTGGCGCCCGGGCAGGGGAGCTCACATTGACCGCCTTCGAGATCGGACTGCTGTCCTTCCCAATCCTGCTCCTGTTGATCTTCCTGCGCCTTCCGATCGGCCTGGCGATGCTGATCTGCGGGCTCGGCGGGACCTGGATCCTGATGGGCGGCACCGCGCCGGTGCTGGCCAAACTGAAGAACGAGACCTTCTCGACCTTCTCCAGCTATTCCTTGTCGATCATCCCGCTGTTCCTGCTCATGGGCCAGTTCGCCTCGCTGGGCGGCATGTCGCAGTCGCTGTTCGAGGCTGCGCAGAAATGGCTCGGACACCGGCGCGGCGGCGTCGCCATGGCCGCCATCGGCGCATGCGCCGGATTCGGCGCGATCTGCGGATCCTCGCTGGCCACCGCCGCGACCATGGGACAGGTGGCGCTGCCCGAACTGCGCCGTTACGGCTATTCCGGTGCGCTCGCCACCGGGACCCTCGCCGCCGGCGGCACGCTCGGCATCCTGATCCCGCCATCCGTCGTGCTGGTCATCTATGCGATCCTCGCTGAGCAGAACATCGCCAAGCTGTTCCTCGCCGCCTTCGTGCCCGGCATCCTCGCGGCGATCGGCTACATGGTCGCCATCTCGATCTACGTGCGCCTGAATCCCGGCTCGGCGGGCTCCAGCGAACGCGCGCCCTATTCGGAGCGTTTCCGCGCGCTGGCGGCGGTCTGGCCGGTGATGCTCGTCTTCTTCGCCGTCGTCGGCGGCATCTATTTCGGCTGGTTCACGCCCACCGAAGGCGCGGCGGTCGGCGCCGCCGGCACGGGGCTGATCGCCTGGATCAATGGCGGGCTCAATCGCCGCACGCTGATCGGAGCCATCCTGGCGACGGCGAGCGCTTCGGGGATGATCTTCTTCATCGTGCTGGGCGCAGGCTTCTACAACTCGTTCCTCGCCCTGTCGCAGGTGCCCCAGGAGGCCGCCGCCTTCATCTCGGGCGAGGGCTTCAATCCGTGGATCGTCATGGTCGCGATCCTCGTGCTCTATCTGCTCCTCGGCTGCGTGATGGATTCGCTGTCGATGATCCTGCTCACGATCCCGATCTTCTTCCCGATCGTGACCGCGCTCGACTACGGTCTCCCGCCGGAGGAGTTCGCCATCTGGTTCGGCATCCTGGTGCTGATCGTCGTCGAGGTCGGCCTGATCACGCCTCCGGTGGGCATGAACCTGTTCGTCATCAACTCGATGGCGAAGGAGACGCCGATCGGCCAGACCTATCGCGGCGTCGTGCCCTTCGTGATCAGCGACCTCGTGCGCACGACGATCCTTGCCGTGTTTCCGGTGATCTCGCTGTTCCTGGTGCGCTGGCTCTATTGAGCCGCGTCCGTGCTCAGCCCTTAAGCTGCTGCGCCATCGAGTAGAGCGTGGTCGAGCGCGCGCCCGAACGGCAATAGGCGAAGATCGGTCCTTCGAGTTCGTCCAGCGCGGCGGCGGTCGCCGCGACGGCGTCAGGGGGGAAGATGCCACCCGAGACCGGGATGTGGCGGAAGGCGAGGCCGGCGGCTTCGGCCGCGGCGCGCACTGCCGCGACGCTCGGCTGGCCGGGCTGCTCGTCGTCGGGGCGGTTGCAGATCACCGAGCGGTAGCCGGCCGCCTTGATCTCGGCGATCTGTTCCGGCGTGATCTGTCCGGCGACGGCGAAATCGGGGGTCAGCGGGCGGTGTTCCATTTCGTCTCCTCGCAACGGCCTGTGTCCTAGCCGGCCCGCGCTGTCATGCCATCACGGCGCGTCGGCCGCAACGGGTACCGGGCGATGCCGCACCGGCGCCGTTGTGGAGATCCGCGAACGCAGCGCGCGGCCGACGATGATACCCGCCACCATTGCCGCCAGGAAGATCACCGTCTCGGAGTAGCCGAGGCCGAGCGCCGGCACCGCTCCGCCCGGGCAGAAGCCGGCGATGCCCCAGCCGACGCCGAAGATGGCCGCGCCTGCGACAAGTTCGACGTCGATGCGCCGCTGCTTCGGCAGGTCGAAGGCCGGTTCGAGCACCGGACGGGCCTGCGTGCCGAAGACCAGCCGGTAGCCGACGAAGGCGACCGCCAGGCCGCCGCCCATGACGAAGGCGAGGCTGGGGTCCCAGGTGCCGGCGATATCGAAGAAGTTCAGCACCTTGGCCGGATTGGCCATGCCGGCGATGACGATGCCGAGGCCGAAGAGGCCGCCGATGAATAAGGCCGAGAGGATCCTGTTCATGACGGTCAGGCTCCGATGAGGTGGCGGACGACGAAGACGGTGACGAAGGCGGTGGCCATGAAGGTGAGCACGGCGACGATCGAGCGCGGCGACAGCCGGGCGATGCCGCAGATGCCGTGGCCGGAGGGGCATCCATTGCCGAAATGCACGCCGATGCCGACGAGAACGCCGCCGATCACCAGGGCTGCCGTCGAGACGGGCACGGAGAATGCGACTTCACCGCCGGCTAGCACATAGGCGAGCGGGATCAACGCGGATCCGGCGAGGAAGGCCGCGCGCCACTGCCAGTCACCGGCGAGCGGCGGGATGACGCCGGAGATGATGCCGGTAATGCCGGCGATGCGGCCGTGGAACGCCATCAGCAGCACGGCCGACAGGCCGATCAGCGCGCCGCCGAACAGCGATTGCAGGGGAGTGAAATCGGTCATCGGATGGTCCTTGGGCGTGCGCGGCATTCAGGCCGCGCACCCTAGGCCCCGAGGTATCCCGTGTCGAACGACCGCGATCCTGCTTTCGTCCGGTGATTGGAACGTCCGTTTCGTCATTCGCGAAGAATCGGAATAAAATTCTCCCGCACCCAGACGAAGTCACGCCGCGGCCATCTCAGGCCGCGAACAGGCTTCCGGCGTCCGCCAGCGCGCGCAGGTGATGGTCGTGGTCGCCGAAGGTCAGGTCGATCATCGTCATGCGCTTGAAATAGTGGCCGATCGCATACTCCATGGTCATGCCGACGCCGCCGTGCAGCTGGATCGCATTCTCGCCCGCCAGCCGCCCGCCGCGGCCGATCTCGATCTTGGCGGCGTGCATGGCGCGCGCGCGTTCGGCGGCATCCTCGCTGTCGGCCATCGTCGTCGCGTAGAGGGTGATCGAGCGTGCCTGTTCCAGCGCGACATAGATGTCGACCGCCTTGTGCTGCAAGGCCTGGAACATGCCGATCGGCACGCCGAACTGCTTGCGCACCTTGATGTAGTCCAGCGTCAGCGCGTGCATGGCGGACATCACGCCGACTGCCTCCGCGGCCAGCGCCGCGATCGCCTGATCGACGACGCGGCGGACCAGCGGCAGCCCGCCTTCCGGATCGCCGAGCACCGCGTCGGCCCCGACTTTGACCCCGTCCAGGAGGATCTCGGCGGCGCGCAGGCCGTCCTGCATGACGTAGCCCTGGCGCGCCACTCCGGCAGCGTTGGCATCGACGAGGAAGACGCCGATGCCGCCCTCGTCGCGGGTCCCGCCGGCCGTGCGGGCGGTCACCACCAGCGTGTCGGCGCTGTCCCCGTGCAGCACGACGCCCTTGGCGCCCGAGAGTACGTAGCCGGCCCCGTCGCGCCGCGCGGTCGTCTCGACATGGTGGAGGTCGTAGCGCGAATGGCGCTCGGCCTGGGCGAAGGCGAGCTTTCGCGAACCTTCGGCGATGCCGGGGATCAACTCGGCCTTCTGCGCCGCGCTGCCGCCCAGCCGCAGGAAGCCGCCGCCGAGCACGACGGTCGGGAAGTAGGGTTCGAGCGCCAGCACCCGGCCGAGCGCCTCCATGACGATCATCGTCTCGACGGGACCGCCGCCGATGCCGCCGTCATCCTCGGCGAACGGCAGGGCCATCAGGCCCATCTCGGCAAAGCTGCGCCACACCTCGGCGCTCCAGCCTTCGGGCGAGGCCATGGCGCGCTTGCGCTGCTCGAAGCCGTAATTTGCGGCGAGCAGGCGATCGAGCGAATCCTTGAGGATCGACTGTTCTTCGGTGAGATCGAAATCCATCTTGAGAAACTCCGAGGTGGCGAGTTCTATCGCAACTTGCTTGACTTCATATCGCGATATGCGATTAATTGGTGGTGACCAAGGTCGTCGTGATCCTTCCCGCGGCGGCGAAAGCTCTTCGCCGGCACCGCAGCGAGGCGGGCAGGATTCTCGACAAGATCGAGGCCTATGCTCTCGACCCGACGTCCCAGGCAAACAACGTCAGAAGGCTCGTCGGAAGCACGGCGCTGCGCCTTCGGGTCGGCGATTTCCGGGTGGTCTTCGAGGAAACGGAGACCGAAATCATCGTTACCAGGATCGGGCCTCGCAGCTCGGTCTACGACTAGCGGAGCGAAGACGTGAACGTTCAGTACTTTACCACGCCGGCCGGAGAGGAAATGGCGATCCTCCCGCGCGCCGAGCTCGAGGCGCTGGCCGAAGCGTCCGCGCACGCCCGCGACGTCGAAAGCTATCGCGCCGGCCGCTTGACGGGGCTTTCGCCCGAACAGACGAGGGCGCTCGTCGAAGCGTCGTCGCCGCTGGCCTTCTGGCGCAAGCATCGCGGCCTGACGCAGTCGGCGCTGGCGGCGAGAGTGTCGATCACGCAGAACTACCTTTCCGACGTCGAGAACGGCCGGCGAGCGGGGCCCGTCGAGCTTTGGCTGAAACTGAGCCAGACGCTTGACCTTCCCGTCGATGTACTCGTCGATTCCGACTAGGAAAACCACGCTAGAGCCCCAGAACCGCCTTGGCGATGATGTTCTTCTGGATCTCGTTCGAGCCGCCGTAGATCGAGACCTTGCGGTTGTTGAAGTAGGACGGCGCGGCATGGCTGCCGTAGCCGGGGCCGATCGGCGGCTCGTTGGAGAAGTCGTCCGCTTCCGGCTGGTAAGGCATGGCGTAGGGACCCATCACCTCCATCAGGAGATGCGTGGTCGCCTGCTGGATCTCCGATCCCTTGATCTTGAGATAGGACGAGGCCGGGTCCGGCCGCCCGGTGGCGCCGCGCCTGGCGTCCGCCGCGACGACGCGCAACTGCGTCATCTCCAGCGCCTTCAGCTCGACCTCGACCGCAGCGATCTTCTCGCGGAAGCGCGGGTCCTCGATCAGCGGGCGGCCGCCCGACATCTCCTTGCCGGCGAGCTCGCGGATGCGGGCGATGCGCTGCTTCGACATGCCGACGCGCGCGATGTTGGTGCGCTCGTTGCCGAGCAGGAACTTCGCGTAGTCCCAGCCGCGGTTCTCCTCGCCGACCAGGTTCTCCACTGGCACGCGCACGTCGGTCAGGAACACCTCGTTGATCTCGCGGCCGCCGTCCATGGTGACGATTGGCCGGACCTCGATGCCGGGCGTCTTCATGTCGATCAGCAGGAAGGAGATGCCTTCCTGCTTCTTGGCTTCGGGATTGGTGCGCACGAGGCAGAAGATCCAGTCGGCATACTGGGCGAGCGTCGTCCAGGTCTTCTGGCCGTTGACGACGTAATGGTCGCCGTCGCGCACGGCCTTCGTCTTCAGCGAGGCGAGGTCGGAGCCGGCGCCCGGCTCGGAGAAGCCCTGGCACCACCAGTCGTCGAGGCTGAGGATGCGCGGCAGGTAGCGCGCCTTCTGCGCGGCATTGCCGAAGGTATAGATGACCGGCCCGACCATGTTGACGCCGAAGGCCAGCGGCTGCGGCGCCGGATGGCGCTGGAGTTCCTCCAGGAAGATGTACTGCCTCATCGGCCCCCAGCCGGTGCCGCCGTATTCGACGGGCCAGTGCGGAGCGCCCCAGCCCCTGGCGTCGAGGATCCTCGTCCAGGTGACATACTCCTCCTTCGACACCATCTCGCCGTCGAGCAGTTTCTGGCGGGTCGCTTCGACGACGTTGTCGCGGAAGAAGGCGCGAACCTCCTCGCGGAAGGCGATCTCTTCGGGTGTGAAACGCAGGTCCATTGCAATCCTCCTTGCAGCCGGAGTCGGTCGTCAGTCGTCGGTCGTCGGTCGAGGGGTTACGACCGACGACCGACGAACAACGACCGACTTATCACACGATTTCGAGCAGGCCCGCGGCTCCCATGCCGCCGCCGACGCACATGGTGACCACGGCGTATTTGACGCCGCGCCGCTTGCCCTCGATCAGCGCGTGGCCGGCGAGCCGCGACCCGCTCATGCCGTAGGGATGGCCGACCGCGATGGCGCCGCCGTTGACGTTGAGCTTCGCAGGATCGATGCCGAGCCGGTCGCGGCAGTAGATGACCTGGACGGCAAAGGCTTCGTTCAGCTCCCAAAGGCCGATGTCGTCGACCTTGAGCCCGTGGCGCTGGAGCAGCCGCGGCACGGCGAAGACCGGGCCGATGCCCATCTCGTCCGGCTCGCAGCCGGCGACGGCGAAGCCGCGCAGGACGCCGAGCGGGGCAAGCCCGCGCCTTGCGGCCTCGCGGTCGCTCATCATCACGTTGGCCGAGGCGCCGTCGGAGAGCTGGCTGGCATTGCCGGCGGTGACGACGCCGCCCTCGCGAACCGGCTTCAGCGACGCCAGGCCCTGCGCGGTCGTGTCGGCGCGCGGACCTTCGTCGTGCGCCATCTCGAGCTCCCTGTAGCTGATCTCCTTGGTTTCCTTGTCGACCACGGCCATCCGCGCCTTGATCGGCGCGATCTCGTCGGCGAACAGGCCCGCCTCGCGGGCGGCGGCGACGCGGCGCTGGCTCTCCAGCGCATACTCGTCCTGCGCCTCGCGCGAGATGCCGTAACGCTTGGCAACGATCTCCGCCGTGTCGATCATCGCCATATAGACCTCGGGCTTGATGCCCATCAGCTTCTCGTCGGCGAGCTTGAAGACATTCATCTTCTCATTCTGCACGAGGCTGATCGATTCCAGCCCGCCGGCGATGCCGACCGGCACGCCGTCGTTGCGGATGGCGTTGGCGAGCAGCGCCATGGATTGCAGGCCGGAAGCGCACTGGCGGTCGATCGTCGTGCCGGCGACCGAGACCGGCAGCCCGGCGGCGAGCGCAGCACGGCGGGCGACATTAGCGCCGGTCGTGCCCTGTTGAAGCGCACTGCCCATGACGACGTCCTCGACGTCTCCTCCCTCGATGCCTGCACGCGCCAGGGCGTGGGCGATGGCATGGCCGCCGAGCGTGGCCCCGGTGGTGTCGTTGAGGGCGCCGCGATAGGCCTTGCCGATCGGCGTGCGGGCGGTGGATACGATGACTGCGTCGACCATTTTTTCCTTCCTATGGGGCAGTTGCCGGGGCGGCGCGCGCCGCCTCCCGGCGTTTCAGTTCGAGTTTCGACAGCTTGCCGACCGGCGTGCGCGGCAGGGCCGGCCAGGTTTCCAGGGCCTTCGGCATCTCGTGCCGGCCGACGCGATCCTTGAGGAATTCCGCCAGCGCCTCCAGCGTCAGCGGCGGCGCGCCCTCGCGCAGCTTGACGAAGGCCTTCGCCGCCTCGCCGCGATAGGCGTCGGGCACGCCGATGACCAGCGCCTCCTCGACGTCGGGGTGTTCGTAGATCGCCTGCTCGATCATCTGCGGATAGACGTTGAAGCCGCCGGAAATGATCATGTCCGACTTGCGGTCGACGAGGAAGAAGAAGCCGTCCGCGTCCATGAAGCCGATGTCGCCGGTGAGGAAGCCGCCCTCGGAAAATACGCGCGCTGTTTCTTCCGGCCGGTTCCAGTAGCCGGACGTGACATTGGGACCATAGACGCGCAACTCGCCGGTCTCGCCGGCAGAAAGCACGCGGCGGGGATCGTCGAGCGCGACGACGTCGATGTAGACGCCCGGTAGCGGCAGGCCGATCGTGCCGGCCTTGTCGGGGCGTCCCTTGGGGATGTTGGTGCCGGCCGGCGCGGTCTCGGTCATGCCCCAGCCGCCGAGAAGCTCGACGCCGGCCATCGCCTTCAGTCTCCTCGCCACCTCGACCGGCAGCGGCGCGCCGCCCGAGGCGCAGTAGTGCAGGCTGGAAAGGTCGGCCGAGGCGAAGCGCGGCAGTTGCGACAGCGCGATCCACATCGTGGGCACGCCGGCGAAGACGGTGACGCCGCGCTCGATCTCGGCGAGAGCCGTATCTGCATCGAAACGGGTGTGCATGACCAGCGTCTGGCCATCGACCAACGCGCGCATCGTCACCGCGACCAGCGCGTAGATGTGAAACAGCGGCAGGACGAGGAGGAAGCGTTCCTGTTCCGGCCGCGTCAATCCGTCGGCCTGGCTCCACAGGACGTAGGACGACACCGCCGCCGAGAGGTTGGCGTGGGTGAGCATCGCGCCCTTCGGCAGTCCCGTAGTGCCGCCGGTGTACTGCAGCAGCGCGAGGTCCGTCGTCAGAACCTCGGGGAACGTTGCGTCGCCGGGCGCCTGCCCGACGAACGCGTCCCAGGCGACGATGCCGGGACCCGCCGGCAACGGTCCGGTCAGCGGGGAGGGGCCGAAGGCCGCATCGTCGCCGACGATCAGGCGGTCGATCAGGCCGGCGGCCAGCAGCTTCTCCGCGCCGGTTGCCATCTCGCCGATGTTGGTCGTCACCAGGATGCGCGCGCCGCTGTCGGCGAGCTTGTGGGCGAGCGTCGCGGGACTGTCGAGCGGGCTCAGATGCACCACTGTCGCGCCGGCGCGCAGCGCGCCGAGGAAGGCGAAGGGATGGTAGAGCGTGTTGGGCAGGAACAGCGCGATCCGCGTTCCCCGGCCACAGCCGGCTGCGAGGAAGGCGGCCGCAGCGCGATCCATTTCCTCGGCGAGCCGACGGTACGAGACCGCGGTGCCGCGGAATTCGAAGGCGTTGTGCTCGGCGAACCGCTCGGCCGAGCGCCGGATCATCTCCGGCGCCGGCCACGTGTCGAGCGCGACGTCCGGCGAGATACCCGCCGGGTAGGACTTCGTCCACGGCCAGGGCCGCGCGATGTCCCGGGGGTCGGTCATGCGGCGGCTTTGCCGGCGTCGGCGAAGGAGCCGCCCGAGGCTGCCAGCTTCCGCAGCAGCGGCGAGGGGTTGTAGACCTCCTTGCCCGTCCGGCCGTACCATTCGTCCAGCCGCTCGACGATCTTCGCCAGGCCGACGAGCTCGGCCCAGAACATCGGGCCGCCCTGTCCGACCGGGAAGCCGTAGCCGTTGGCCCATACCGTGTCGATGTCGGACGAGCGGATGGCGATGCCTTCCTCGAGGATTTTCGCGCCCTCGTTGATCATCGGATACATGGTGCGTTCGACGATCTCGGTTTCGGAGATGTCGCGGCGGTTGACGCCCTTCTCACGTGCCTTCTCGACGATCAGCGCCTCGACCTCCGGATCGGAAACCGCCGTGCGTCCGTCCGGATAGAGGTAGTAGCCCTTCCCGGTCTTCTGCCCGTAGCGACCCTGCTCGCAGAGCGCGTCGCCGATCGCCGCCGTCTTGCCCAGCGACTTTCGCGTGCGCCAGCCGATATCGAGGCCGGCGAGGTCCCACATCTGGTAGGTGCCCATCGGCCAGCCGAAATCGGTGAAGACCTTGTCGACCTGCGCCGGCGTGGCGCCCTCGAGGAGCAGGTCCTCGGCCTCCGCGCCGCGGGCGCCGAGCATGCGGTTGCCGACGAAGCCGTGGCACACCCCGACGACAACCGGCACCTTGGCGATCTGCCTGCCGACGGCAATGGCCGTGGCGATCACGTCCGGCGCGGTCTTCTCCCCGCGCACGATCTCGAGCAGCTTCATGACGTTGGCCGGCGAGAAGAAGTGCATGCCGAGCACGTCGGCGGGACGCGAGGTGAACTTCGCGATCTCGTTGACGTCGAGATAGGAGGTGTTGGAGGCGAGGATGGCGCCCGGCTTGGCGATCCGGTCCAGCGTCTCGAAGACCTGCTTCTTGACGCCCATCTCCTCGAACACGGCCTCGACGATGAGGTCGCAGTCGGCGAGGTCGGCATAGTCGGTCGTGCCCTTGAACATCGACATGCGCCTGGCCTTCGCCTCTTCGGTCAGAGAGCCGCGCGAGACGGAGATGCCGTAGTTCCTGTCGATGACGCCGAGGCCGCGCTTCAGCGCCTCTTCGGTCATCTCGAGGATGGTGACCGGGATGCCGCCATTGACGAAGGACATCGAGATGCCGCCGCCCATCGTGCCGGCGCCGATGACGCCGACCTTGGCGATCTTTCGCGGCCTGTCGTCCTTGCCGACGCCGGGCACCTTGTTCGCCTCGCGCTCGGCGAAGAACAGGTGGCGTTGCGCCTTCGACTGGTTGCCCTCCACAAGCTCGACGAAAAGTTTGCGTTCGGCGGCCAGCGCCTCGTCGAAGGGGAGGGTGAGTGAATTTCGCACGGCGTCGGCGCAGCGCCTGGGTGCGTCGAGGCCTTTTGTCTTCTTCAGGACGTCGGCGATACGGGCATCGAAACCGGCGAGGTCGGCGCGGGCGGCGGCAAGCTTGTCCTCGCGGTCGCGCACGGCCACCAGCGGTCTGCCCGAAGCGGCCGCCTCGCGAGCGAAGGCGACGGCGTTGGCGACGAGGTCGGCGTCATGGACGGCATCGACGAGTCCATCCGCGAGCGCGGCCTTTGCTCCGATCGGGTTGCCCGAGACGATCGCCGGCAAGGCCCTTTCCGGGCCGATGAGGCGCGGCAGGCGTACGGTGCCGCCGGCGCCGGGCAACAGGCCGAGCTTGACCTCCGGCAGGCCGAACTGGGCGCGGCTGTCGGCAACGCGGAAATGGCACCCCATGGCCAGTTCCAGGCCGCCGCCGAACGCCGTGCCGTGGATCGCCGCCACTGTCGGCTTGGCGAAGCCCTCCAGCATGGCGATCAGTTCGCGCAGGTTGGGAGAGGCGGTGGCCTTCGGTGTGTTGAACTCGGTGATGTCGGCGCCGGCGACGAAGGTGCGTCCCGCGCATGTGATCACGACGGCCGCGACCGAGCCGTCTTCGCGCACGCTCTCCAGCGCCTTCGCCAGGGCTTCGCGCAGGTGGAAGCTCATCGCGTTCACCGGCGGGTTGTCCAGCGTCAGGATTGCGACGTCGCCGTCGCGGGTGATGGTGACCGGCTGGGTCATGGGCAAGCTCCTGCAATTCCTGTGGCTGCGCGCCGGTCCGGCGCGCGGGTGTTCGTGATGTCAGGCGTGGCGCGCGGTGCGGAGGAAGCCGCGGATCAGCGACGCCACGGCATCCGGCTTCTCGATGCAGGGCAGGTGTCCCGCCCCCTCGACGATCCTGAACTCCGATCCCCTTATCAGCGCCGCCGTCGAGCGCACAAGGTCGGGCGGCGTCGATCCGTCCTGGTCTCCGACGATGAGCAGCGTCGGCACCGTCAGCGCCCGCGTCGATTCGGTCAGGTCGGCGTCGCGCAGCGCGGCACAGGTGCCGGCATAGCCGTCGACGTCGGTGCGCGTCAGCATTGCGGTGTAGCCGACGAAGTCGGCATTGTCGGGCGAGCGGTAGGCGGGTGTGAACCAGCGCTGCATGATCGCGTCGGCGATCGCGGCGATGCCCCGGCCGGTGACGGCGGCGATGCGGTCGTTCCACATCGCCTCGGTGCCGATCTTGTGCGCGGTGTCGCTGAGCACCAGCGCCGCGACCTTCTCCGGATGGAGGGCGGCCAGCCCCTGCGCGATCATGCCGCCGACGGACAGGCCGACGACCGCCGCGCGGTCGACGCCGAGATGGCCGAGCAGCGCCGACAGGTCCTCGACATGGTCGGACAGGGCATAGGGCGCCGGCGTCGATTCGGAGAGGCCGTGGCCGCGCTTGTCGTAGAGGACAAGGCGATAGTCATCCTCCAGCCGTGCCGCGACCGCGTCCCAGATGCGGAAATCGGTGCCGAGCGAATTCGAGAAGGCGATGACCGGCGCACCGGCGGGGCCGCGCACCTCATGATGGATGACCACGCCGTTGACGCGCGCAAAAGCCATGCCGGTCCTCCCCAACCGCCGAACATACTACCGAGTATGTTGTATCTGGTTGCGCCGGTCAATCGGTTACGCGCGCGTCGTGCGGTTCTATGCGTTCGCCGGCGTCCATTTCGGGAAGGGATCGGGCAGGTCCTTCCACAGCGCCGGGATGAAGCGGCCGTCCTTGACCAGGCAGGAATCCAGCTCCTCGCGGATCTCGGCCTCGTCCATCGGATCGGCGCCGATAAAGACGATCTCCTGGCGTCGGTCGCCCCAGGTCGGGTCGAGGAAGCGGGCGATCGAGGCGCGCCATTCCGCATGGTCGGGCCAACGGTTCTTCGGCACCGAATCCCACCACAGGCCGCGGCAGCCGATGCGCACCAGCGGCCCGGCCTGGTGCAGTTCGCCGACATGATCCGGCCGCGTCGCCAGCCAGAAGAAGCCCTTGGCCCGAATCACGCCCGGCCACGGCCGGTTGAGAAAGGCTTGCAGGCGCGACGGCGCGAAGGGCTGGCGGGCGCGGTAGACGAAGGAGCGGATTCCGTATTCCTCCGTTTCCGGGACATGGTCGCGAAAACCGTTGAGTTCCTTGAACCAGAGCGGGTGTTCGTGGGCCTTGTCGAAGTCGAACAGGCCGGTGCCGAGGACGGCGTCGAGCGGCACCTTGCCGAAATCGGCCTCGACGACGCGGGCATCGGGATTGAGGGCGCGGACGATGGTGCGCGCCATCTGCAAGCGCTGCGGATCGGCGGCGCCGACCTTGTTGAGCACGATCACGTCGGCGAATTCGATCTGGTCGACGAGCAGGTCGACCAGCGTGCGCTGGTCGGCCTCGCCGAGCGATTCGCCGCGTTCGTGCAGGAAATCGGCCGACGAATAGTCCTGGAGAAGGTGCACCGCGTCGACCACCGTCACCATCGTGTCGAGCTTCGCCACGTCGGAGAGGCTGTTGCCTTCCTCGTCGCGGAACTCGAAAGTAGAGGCGATCGGCAGTGGCTCCGAGATCCCGGTCGATTCGATCAGAAGGTAGTCGAAGCGCCCTTGTGCGGCGAGCGAGCGGACCTCCTTCAGCAGGTCGTCGCGCAGCGTGCAGCAGATGCAGCCATTGGTCATCTCGACCAGCTGCTCCTCGGTCCGCGACAGGTTGGCGCTGTCGCGGACGAGTTCCGCGTCGATGTTGATCTCGCTCATGTCGTTGACGATGACGGCGACGCGCAGCCCTTCGCGGTTGGCGAGGACATGGTTGAGGAGCGTCGTCTTTCCGGCGCCGAGAAAGCCGGAGAGCACGGTGACGGGAAGATGGTTTCGCATTTCTGTTCTCCGGGATTTCAGCGCGACGAGTAGGAGAACGTCTTCGACAGCCTGACGCCGAGCGTATGGCTGGTGACGTCCTCGGCGCGTGCGAGCGCATAGCCCAGCGACAGGTCGATGCCGTTGTCGAACGTGTATCCGCCCGAGACCTGGCCCATGGCGTCCGAACGGCCGCCGCCGCCGTCGAAGGCGACGCGGCGCAGCGAGGCGGCGAGTTCGCCGTGCCATGGGCCGTTGGCCAGCGAGACGCCACCGGTGAGGTAGGTGGCGTCGTCGAGCCCGCCGCCCTGGTTGACGAAATGCGCGACCTCGCCGTTGAGGCCGAGCGTGGAGCCGCCCGAAAGCTCGGTTTCCTGCGCGAGGCCTGCGACGAAGCCATGCTCGGCGGCGGCGTCGCCCTCGCCGGGCGACAGGCGGCGATAGCCGAGGTGATAGGAGAAGCCGGGAAGCGAAGCGAATTCGCCGCCGTCGAGCGTTAGCGACACATTGTCGAGCCGGCCGGTGTTGCCGGCGCCGCCGTCCGAGACGGACAGCCGTCCGCGCCGGGTGAAGACCGAGTCCGAAAGGACGGTCGTGTCGGCGAAGAAGACGTTGGCGCCGAGTGTGTGCGTGCCCCATGCGCCGGAGAACGCATAGGCCGCGCCGAGGCCGATCTGCTCGGAAAGCTCGTAATCTTCGGCGAAGGCGGTGCCGTAGACGCCCGGCGTGTTGTCCCAGGCACGGCCGAAGCCCGGCGCGAACTTGCCGGCGACCAGGCTGAAGCCGCCGATTTCGGCCTGGACGTTCAGCGTGTCGACATAGAGGCCGATGTCGCGGAACACACGATCCTCGAACGGCTCCGGATCGCGCACCGGCTCCAGCGTGAGCCCGGCATTGAGCGAGAAGACCGGCGTCAGGCCGACCTTCACGGAGAGTGCGGCCTCCGGATAGAGGTCGTTGATTTCCGCTCCGGGCTCGTCCGAGCGGAAGGTGAAGTCGTCGCCGAGGGTCGTCTCCAGCTCCAGCTCGACATAGGGAAAAGCTTCCTCTGTCGGCGCCGCTACATCGTCGGCGGCATAAGCGGCCGTCCCGGCGAGCGCCGCGGCGAGGTAGGCAAGGACGGCGGGCGGGGTGCGGTTCATCGGAATCTCCTGCATAATGAAAACGTTATAGTATAACATTACGACGCTTGGCAAGCCTGTCCCGGCGTCGTGCCGTCATCTCGGGCACAATCGGGTTTCGTCGGGCTGCGAACTTCTGGTGACGAAAGCCGGCCGACGCCCTGCGCCGGCCGGCAGAGGGCTCAGCTGCCGAGGATGGCGCCTTTGATCGTCGTGATGTTGTGGCGCATCATGTCGATATAGGTCGCGGCCGGTCCGTCTGCGGCGGACAGCGCGTCGGAGTAGAGCGAGCCGCCGACCTTGAGGCCGGTCTCCGAGGCGATCTGCTCGACGAGGCGCGGGTTGGAGATGTTCTCCACGAAGATCGCCGAAGCCTTGTCTTCGCGGATCTGCCTGATCAGGGCCGCGACGTCCGCCGCCGACGCTTCCGATTCCGTCGACACGCCTTCCGGCGCCAGGAAGCGGAGGCCGTATTCGTGCTCGAAATAGCCGAATGCGTCGTGCGAGGTGATGATCGTCCGCTTCTCGGCGGGGATCTCGGCGGCCGCGGCGCGGATCTCGGCGTCGAGCGCCTCGAGCTTCTCGCCATAGGCCGCGGCGTTGGCCTTGTAGGTTTCGCAGCCGGCGGCATCGGCCGCGCAGAAGGCCTCGGCGATGTTCTTCACATAGATTTCGGCATTGTGAACCGACTGCCAGGCATGCGGGTCGAACTCGCCGTGATCGTGGCCTTCATCGGCGGCATGCTCCTCGCCCTCGGCGTCGTGCTTTTGCTCGCCCTCGGCGTGATGGTGCTCCTCCTCGGAAGGCTTCAGCACCTCGGCACCCTTGGTCAGTTCGGCGATCGGCGCACTGGTCCCGCTCGCCTCGACGAGCCGCTTAAGGAAGCCTTCGAACTGCAGGCCGTTGACCAGGACGACGTCGGCGCCGCTGACGGCGGCCGCGTCGGCGGGTTTCGGCTCGTAGACATGGGCGTCGCCGTCCGGACCGACCAGTGTGGTGATCGTCACCCTGTCGCCGCCGACGTTGCGGGCGAAGTCGCCGATGATCGAGAAGCTGGCGACGACATTCAGGCCGTCGGCCATGGCGATGCCGGGGAGGGTGAATGTTATAACGCTCGCGAGAGCGGCGCGGCGAAAGGACTTGAGCATGGGGGTCTCCCTGTTCTTCAGGCGGTGCGGTGACGGTGGTGAGCGATGCGGGCGCGCACGATGCCGCGGGATCCGAACAGGACCGAGGCGAGGTAGACGGCGCCAGCCGAGAGGATGATCGCCGGCCCCGACGGCAGGGCGGCGTGATAGGACAGCAGCAGCCCGGCGATGCAGGAGGCGAAGCCGATGGCGATGGCGAGTGCGCACATCGGCTCGACCCGCGACGTCCAGAAGCGCGCCGCGGCGGCCGGCAGCATCATCAGCCCGACCGACAGAAGCGTGCCGAGCGCCTGGAAGCCGCCGACGAGGTTGAGCACGACAAGGCCGAGGAAGATGAAGTGGACCGGCGTGCCGAGCCGGCTGACCGAGCGCAGGAACAGGGGATCGAGGCATTCCGCAACCAGTGCCCGCCAGAAGACGAACAGCGTCAGCAGCGTGGTGCCGGCGATCAGCGCGATCAGCGTCAGCGCGTCGTCGTTGAGGGCGAGGACCGAGCCGAAGAGGACGTGCATCAGGTCGACGCTGGAGCCGCGCATCGACACGATCAGCACGCCGAGTGCCAGCGAGATCAGGTAGAACGCCGCCATCGAGGCGTCCTCCTTCTGCAGCGTGAAGCGCGACACCGCGCCCGCGCCCAGCGCGACGACGACGCCGGCGATCAGCCCGCCGATGGTCATCGGCACGATCTCCAGCCCGTAGAGCAGGAAACCCGCGGCAGCGCCGGGCAGGATGGCATGCGCCATGGCGTCGCCGGTCAGGCTCATGCGCCTCAGCATCAGGAACACGCCGACCGGGCAGGCGGCGAGCGACAGCATCAGCGAGCCGCCAAGGGCGCGCTGCATGAAGGCGAATTCGACGAAGGGGCCGACGAGAAGATCGTACATGGGTCAGGCCGCCGGCGGGCGCTGGCCGCCGCCATGCGCATGGTCGTGATGCGCATGGTCGTGGCCGTGATCGTGGTGCGCGTGGTCGCCGTGGGAATGGCCGTGCGCGTGGCCGTCGGAATGCTCGTGGTCGTCGGTTTCGCACCAGGGCGCGTCGTCGTGCCAGGCCTCGTCGAAGCGACGGGCGCGCAGGAGGTTCTCCGGCTTCAGCGTCTCGGCCGTCCCGCCCCATGCGATCGGGCGACGGGCGAGCAGCAGTGTTTCCGGGAAGGCACGGCGCACCAGGTCGAGGTCGTGCGCGACGACGATGACCGTGCGCTTCTCGCCGTGCCAGCGGCCGATCAGGGCGACGAGATCGGCGACGGTTTTCGTATCGACGGCGTTGAACGGCTCGTCGAGCAGGATCAGTTCGGCGTCCTGGACCAGCACGCGGGCGAACAGCGCGCGCTGCAGCTGGCCGCCCGACAGCGTGTCGAGGCTGCGCTCCTCGAAGCCTTCGAGACCGACCGCCGAGATCGCCCTGGCGACGGTGGCGCGGTCTTCGCCGGTGATGCGGCCGAGCAGGCCGCGCTTCGGCCAGAGCCCGAGCGAAACCAGGTCGACGACGCGGGCGGGGAAGGTACGGTCGAGTTCCGACAGTTGCGGCAGGTAGGCGATGCGCGTGCCGGGGGCCACGACGCAGGATCCGGCCATCGGCTGAAGCACGCCGACGATGCCCTTGAGCAGCGTCGACTTTCCCGACCCGTTGGCGCCGACCACCGCCATGAGCGAGCCCTTGCGCACCTCGCCGCTGAGATGATGGACCGCCGGATGGCTGCTGTAGCCGAGCGTCAGGTCGCGAAATGTGAGGCAGGCAGTCGTCATCGGACGGTCTCGGGGGAAGACGAATGGGGTGAATATGTGATGTTATTACATATGTCAATCATCGCGCGAGATCGCGAGGGTACCCCCGCCTATGGAACCAGCGGCGCCGTTGATCTATGACGGCGCAGAAGAGCCGCCGCTTTGCGACGCGAGGGAGCGCATCATGGCCGAGGAACTCAGAGCCGACGTGGCGATCGTCGGCGCGGGCATCGCCGGAACCGGCCTTGCGGCCGATCTCGCCGGGGACTTCGACGTGGTGCTGCTCGAGCAGGAGAGCCGGCCGGGCTACCACTCCACCGGCCGCTCGGCGGCGATCTTCATCCAGAACTACGGCAACGACGTCATCCGCGGCCTGAGCCGGGCGAGCGCGCCGCTGTTCCACGGTGCCGACAAGACACTCTTCCCGACGCCGCTGCTTTCCCAGCGCGGCATCCTGCACATTTCCGACGAGGCAGGCCTCGGTGCCTATCATGCGCTGGTCGACGGCGCCGAGGGCATGCGCGAACTGACGATTGCCGAGGCGCTTGCGATGGTGCCGGTGCTGCGCGCCGACCGGCTGAAGGCGGCGGCCTACGAGCACGACGCCCAGGACATCGATGTCGACGCCCTCCACCAGGGTTTTCAGCGCAAGGCGCGCGCCGGAGGAGCCCGGCTGATCTCCGACGCGCCACTGACCCGGGCTTCGTACGACGCCGGTTTCTGGACGATCGAGACGCCGAAGGCGACGGTCAGGGCAAAGGTCCTCGTCGATGCGGCGGGCGCCTGGGCCGACACGGTGGCGCGACTGAGCGGCGTCGCGCCGCTCGGCATCCAGCCGATGCGCCGCTCGATGGCGGTGCTGCCGGCGCCGGAGGGGCGCGACATCAACCGCTGGCCGCTGTTCGGCGACGCTTCCGAAACCTGGTACGCCAAGCCGGATTCCGGTCGCCTGTTCGTCTCGCCGGCCGAGGAAATCCCGGTCGACCCGCATGACGCCTTCGTCGACGACATGGTGCTGGCGGAGGGCCTGTTCCGCTTCGAGGAGGCGGTCGACTATCCGGTGACCCGGGTCGAGCGCAGCTGGGCCGGCCTGCGCAGCTTCGCGCCGGATCGCACGCCGGTCGCCGGCTTCGATCCGACGGCCGAAGGCTTCTTCTGGCTGGCCGGGCAGGGCGGCTACGGCATCCAGACCGCGCCGGCCTTGTCAATGCTCGCCGGACGGTTGATAAGGCGCGCCACGCCGCCGGCGGGCCTTGAACCGCTGGTCGAGCCGCTGTCGCCCGCGCGCTTTCGCGGCGCCGCCTGAGAACGAACCGAGGAAGGAAATCCCATGACCATTCGCCGCATCGAAGCCGGACCGCGCATGAGCCAGGCCGTCGTCCACGGCAACACCGTCTATCTCGCCGGCCAGGTCGGCGACGGCGACTCGGTCGCGGCGCAGACGGCCTCGTGCCTTGCGGAGGTCGACCGGCTGCTCGCCGCCGCCGGCACCGACAAGTCGAAGATCCTGCAGGCGATCATCTGGCTCGACGACATGGCCAATTTCGCCGAGATGAATTCGGTATGGGACAAGTGGGTGGACGCGGCGAACACGCCGGCGCGCGCCACCGGCGAGGCCAAGCTCGCCGCGCCGAAATACAAGGTCGAGATCATCATCACCGCGGCGATCTGAGCCGCGGCGACGCGGGACTTGGCGGCGGCGGCCGCGCCGCCCGTTTTCGTTCCCGTGACGACCGCCTTCATCCCGACCGCCTTCATCCGGACGACCTTCATCCCGAGGACGGGGCGAAGCGCGCGACCAGCCGGTGGCTGTCGCCGGGATAGATCAGCCGGACATGGGTGATCGGGTTGTCGGCGCTCCAGGTGCGGCGCTCGATCACCAGGCACGCGGCCCCCTCGGCGATACCGAGGGCGGCGGCGATGCGGGCGTCGGCCGCCGCCGCGCTGATGGCATGCTCGGCCGCGCTCCACGGCACGCGCCCGATGAGCCACGGGCCGGGCGCCAGTTCGGCGAAGCGCTCGTCGGCCGCGTCGGGCACGGCGGCGAGATTGATGATGCGCTCCTCCAGGCAGAACGGCCGGCCGCCGGCCATGTGGCGGCAGGCGAGTTCCAGCACCTGGCCGCCCTCGCCGAGTTCCAGGCGGTCGCGGTCCTCGCGCGTCGCCTTGCGCCGCCGCCGTTCCGTCACCGCGAAGCCGTAGGGCAGGCCGAGCGCCTCGACCTCGGTCTTGATGTCGTGAATCTCCAGCACCGCGGCCTGCGAGCGCGGCCGCGTGACGAAGCTGCCCGAACGCCGGCGCCGCTCGATCAGGCCGGCCTTGGCGAGCTGTGACAGCGCCTTGTTGACGGTCATGCGCGAGCAGGAATAGGCCGCCGTCAGCTCGTGCTCGAAGGGGATGCGCGCGCCCGGCGCGAGCTCGCCCGAGACGATGCGGCCGCGGATGTCGTCGAGGATGCGCTGGTGCAGCGAGGTGGTGGGCGCGTGCTGTTCCGCCGCTTCCGACACGTGTCCCCTCCCGCCCGCTAGGCCCGTCCGGCGAGGCCGGTCATGGTGCGACGGTAGCGCGCCGCGATCTCGTCGCGCAAATGGTGGCGGCCGCCCTCCACGCGTTTCTTTCCCCGCGCCCAGACGCAGTCGACGCGGGCGCCCGCGGCGAAGATCCAGGCGTCGAGGATGGCGTCGCCGCGCTTGCCCGCCAGCGTCGGGTGGTTTTCGTCGAGCGAGACGAGGTCGGCGTCGGCGCCGGGCGCGATTCGACCCGTCGGCGCGCCGAGCGCCCGGGCGCCGCCGGCGAGTGCGGCGTCGAACAAAGCGCGGCCGTTGGAGCTGCCGGGCCGGGCGAGCACGTTGCGGGCCCGCCGCTCGAGGCGCTGCGAATATTCGAGCTGGCGCAGCTCGTCGCCGACGCCGATCAGGACGTTGGAATCCGAGCCGATGCCGTAGCGGCCGCCGGCCGCCAGAAATTCGGGCGCCGGGAAGGTGCCGTCGCCGAGATTGGCCTCGGTGATCGGGCAGAGCCCGGCGACCGCGCCCGACGCGGCGAGTGCGGCCGTCTCGGAACCCGTCATGTGGGTGGCGTGGATCAGGCACCAGCGCCGGTCGACGCCAGCATGGCGGACCAGCCACTCGACCGGCCGTTCGCCCGACCAGGCGATGCAATCCTCGACCTCGCGCACCTGTTCCGCCGCATGGATGTGGATCGGCCCGCCGCCGGCGAGATCGATCACGGCGGCGAGCTCGCCGGGCGTCACCGCGCGCAGGCTGTGCGGGGCGACGCCGACGTTTGCGCCGTCGAGGCCTGCCGCGATCCGGCGCGAGCCGTCGAGCACTTTCGCGTAGAGGTCGAGGTCGCAGATGAAGCGGCGCTGGCCGTCGCCCGGCGGCAGCCCGCCGAAGCCGGAATGGGCGTAGAACACCGGCAGCAGCGTCAGCCCGAGCCCGGTCGCCGAAGCCGCCGCGGCGATCCGCGCCGCCATTTCCGCCGGATCGGCATAAGCGCCGCCGCCGGCATCGTGGTGGAGGTAGTGGAACTCGCCGACGCGGCCGAAACCCGCCTCCAGCATCTCGACATAGAGCTGCGCGGCGACCGCCTCGACATCGTCGGGCGTCATCTTCAGGGCGAAGCGGTACATCACCTCGCGCCAGCTCCAGAAGGAGTCGGCGCCGGGGCCGCGCGTCTCGGCCAGGCCCGCCATGGCGCGCTGGAAGGCGTGGCTGTGCAGGTCGGGCATCGCCGGAAGCAGGATGGCGTGGCGTTCGTCGCCGGGCAGCGGCGCGACGCCTGCGGCGACGGCGGCGATGCGCCCGCCGGAGACCGCGATGCGGACGTTCGACGCCCAGCCTTCGGGCAGCAGCGCCTCGGCGGCGTGGAGTGTGGTCATGGCCGGATCCCGCATCGGTTCGAGAGGTGAATATGTATAGACATTATCGCGGCGTTTGCGAAGGGGGGCGGGGCGTGGGCGGCGCTCGGCGTTTCCCTCCCCCTCGAGGGGAGGGTGGCCGCGAAGCGGCCGGGTGGGGTCGTCCAGGCCGGCCCCGGCGTTTGAATCGGCGCCGCGCACGTCATCGGCAACCCCACCCGTCCAATCGCCTTCGGCGATTGTCCACCCTCCCCTCGAGGGGGAGGGAAACCCGGCGCTGGCATGTGAAGCCCCGTCCGCACACGGTTTCTCGCCGCCACGCTGCCTTTCGGCCCTGGCCATTGAAGAAGAG
>CALFXR010000104.1 GCA_937958475.1 uncultured Mesorhizobium sp.
GAACCTGTGACCCCTACGATGTCAACGTAGTGCTCTCCCGCTGAGCTACACGCCCATCCGTGGCCGCGCATACACCACTTTTGCCCCGGCGCGTCAATAGCGGTCGGACACCGCCGGCAGACGCTGGGGAAGGTTGCCCCGAAGCGCGGAGGCGCCGGGGTTCACGCGGCGTGAAGCATCTTCTCGACCTCGTTGACGAGGTCGCGCAGGTGGAACGGTTTCGACAGGACCTTGGCGTCCTTGGGTGCCTTGGAATCGGGGTTCAGGGCCACCGCGGCGAAGCCGGTGATGAACATCACCTTCAGGTCGGGATCGATCTCGGTTGCGCGGCGGGCGAGTTCGATGCCGTCCATCTCGGGCATGACGATGTCGGTCAGGAGCAGCGAGAACGGTTCTTCGCGCAGCCGCTCGTAGGCACTGGCGCCGTTGTCGAAGTCGCTGACGTCGTATCCTGCCCGCTCCAGCGCCTTCACGAGGAACCGGCGCATGTCGTCATCGTCTTCCGCGAGGAGAATTCGTGCCATCTTGTCCCGTCCGACTGTCTGCGGGGCCGCTCGAACGCCGGCCCGTTAACCATCGCGTATATGAAGGGTCGCCGGTAAATATCAAGTGAACGCCTCGCGACGTGATCGAAGCGAGAAGCATCGCGGCGCTCTTGCCGAGGCTGGACAGGCAAAGGCGCCGATGGCAGGGTCGCGTCATGCGTTCCCGCCCTGCCGCCACAGAGAATCGATGACCGGCGCCGCCCATGACTTCGCCGGCATCCGGCCTTTCGAGGTGCGTTCCGCGGCCGAACAGCGTGTTCCCTTCGTCTTCAACTCGCCGCACAGCGGCCGCCACTATCCGGGCCGGTTCCTGGCGATGTCGCGCCTCGACGCGCTGGCGATCCGGCGCTCCGAGGACTGCTACGTCGACGAGCTCTTCGGCGGCGCCGTCATGCTCGGCGCACCGCTGCTCGCGGCGAACTTTCCCCGCGCCTACCTCGACGTGAACCGCGAACCGTGGGAACTCGATCCGCGCATGTTCGCCGAACCGCTGCCGCCCCATGCCAACGCGCGTTCGGCGCGTGTGGCCGGCGGGCTCGGCACCATACCGCGGCTGGTCGGCGAAGGCCTCGACATCTATCCCGGCCGCCTGCCGCTCGCAGAGGCCTACGACCGTATCGAACAGCTCTACAAGCCCTACCACGAGTGCCTGAAGCGTCTGCTGGCCCTCACCCACACCCGCTTCGGCGCGGCCGTGCTGGTCGACTGCCACTCGATGCCGGCCAGCGTTCGCGTCGGCGAGACCGGCATACGCCCGGATTTCATCGTCGGCGACCGTTTCGGCACTTCGGCCTCGGCCGCGATCTCGGAGCACGCCATCGGCCTGCTGGTGGCGATGGGATACACGGTCGCGCACAACAAGCCCTATGCCGGTGGGTTCATCACCGAACATTACGGACGGCCCGGTCGAGCGCTGCACGCCATCCAGATCGAGATCAACCGCGGGCTCTACATGAACGAGAGGACCCTGCAGAGGACCGCGGGCTTCGATGCGCTCGCCGCCGACCTCACCCGCTTCGCCGCCGACCTGATGGCGCTGCCCGAGCACCACGTCCACGTTCATCCGCTCGCCGCCGAATAGGGCGTAAGATCCGGCACTTCGCCCGCCGGCTCGCGTCGGGCGAAAAAAAAGACCGCATCGTTCGCACGACGCGGTCGGAGTCTAGGGAGGAAACGCCCAAGGAGGGCAGGACAGGAGAACCTGTCCGAGAGAGAGCGTATTGTGCGCTGCACAAATGTCAAGCGGATCGGCGATCCATGAGCGCCTCTCGACGGCGATAGCGTGCACTCTGTATACATGCGTGACAATTGTGCAACAAATCGGATTGCACAGTTTCTGACCAGGAGGCCTTTGTTGAACATAGATCCGGAGTTCATGAGACGAATCGCCCAGGTCGCAGCGGCGGAAACATTGCCCCGTTTCCGCCGACGCGGCGACATCGCCAACAAGGAGGAGGGCGGGTTCGATCCGGTGACGGAGGCCGATCGCGAGGCCGAACGCGCCATCAGGGCGCTGATCAAGGCCGAGTTCCCCGATCACGGCATTCTCGGCGAGGAGCATGGCCGCGAGAACGATGGCGCCAGCCATGTCTGGGTGATCGATCCGATCGACGGCACGCGCGCCTTCATCTCCGGTCTCCCGGTGTGGGGGACGCTGGTCGGTCTCACCGTCGATGGCGAGGCGGTGGCCGGGCTGATGTCGCAGCCCTTCACCGGGGAACTGTTCTATGCCGACGCGCGCGGGGCGTTCTACGAGGGCCCGGGCGGCGACCGGCGCCTGGCGACACGCAAGACCACGTCGCTGGCCGAGGCGACGCTGTTCACCACGACGCCTGCGCTGTTCAAGGGCGTGGCGCGCAATCGCTACGACGAGTTGGAGCGGATGGTGCGCCTCGCCCGCTACGGAACGGATTGCTACGCCTTCGCCATGATCGCCGCGGGAACGGTCGACATCGTCGCCGATCCGGGGCTGCAGTCCTACGACATCGTCGGGTTGATCCCGATCATCGAGCAGGCCGGCGGGGTGGTCACGACCTTCGAGGGCGGGCCGGCCGAACCGGGCGGCGACATTCTCGCAGCGGCGACGCCGGAACTGCACGCCGCGGCGATGGAACGCCTGCGCGGCTGAGCCGGGCGGGCCTCAGACCGTGGGATCGGAGCCCGGAATGAAGGCGTCGAATGCGGCGAGAAGCTGCTCGCGGTAGAGATCGGCCTCCTGCCAGATCTCGTGGCGCGCTCCGTCGATGGTCAACAGCGAGCCGGTCTTTAACAGCCTCGCATAGGCTTCGGTCGCCCGCGTCGACACGACCTCGTCGGCGCCCGCCGCGACGAACAGGACCGGGATCTGGATTCTCGCCATGAAGGCGGGATCCTCGACACGGTCGATCGCCATGCAGGCGGCGCGGATCCACGATACGGTCGGACCGCCGAGCGCGAGATGAGGGTGCGCCGTGCAAAGCTGCGCATTGCGCGCGTAGCGGCGGGGATCGGTGGTCAGCTTGTTGGTGGCGAACGGTTTCGTCTCGCGGGGACGCGGTCCTCCGGCGAGATACATGCTGCCCAGGCCGAGACCGTAGAGGATGCCGGCGATGCGTTGCAGCGCCGCCATCGAGACCGGCAGGCCTTCGAGCCCGAGCAGCGGCGCGCAGAGCAGCATGCGGTTGACGCGGTTGGTCATCTCCGGCGCGGCGAGCAGGGCCACCAGCGAGCCGGTGGAGTGGCCGAGGACATAGTAGGGGCCGCGGCAGTCCGGCAGGACGATCTCCGCGAAGAACTGTTCGAGATCGCGGACGTACTCGCGGAAATCGTCGACGTAGCCCTTGTCGCGGTTGCGCAGAAGCCGGTCCGAGCCGCCCTGGCCGCGCCAGTCCAGCGTCGCCACCATGAAGCCGCGGCCGGTCAGGTCGCGGGTCGTCTCGAAATACTTCTCGATGAACTCGTTGCGGCCGTGCAGGAGAATGACCGTGCCCTTGACCGGATGGCTGGTGGCGCGGAACAGCGCATAGCGGATCCGACGGCGGTCGCGGGCCGTGAAGGTGCCGACGGTCGCCCTGTCGGGAACGGGATTGCCCGGTATCTCGAAAAAGGCGTCGTCCATGTCCCACGGTCGCAAGTCGCTGCGCCGTGATAGGAAGTGCAGGGCGGAAAAGCAAAGGAAATTGCCGTTCGAGCGACGAAGAAGACCGGGAGCCTGTTGGCTCCCGGTCCTCCGACGAACCGGGAGGAAGGGACGTTACACCCGGTCGACTTCGTTGCGGCTGCGCTGTGTCGCCGTCTTTGTTGAGAACAAGCTAGCACCCCGATCCTGAACGCAGGGCGAAGGCCCGGTTCATCGTGCGTTCATCGAGATCGCGGCGTGCGCGGCGGCAAGAAAAGGGCTGATGGAGGTTGTCGGACCGGTCTTGAAATCGTGCCGGGCGATGCCCAGATCAATCGCGTGGCCGCCCAAGCGGGGCCGCTGGATGCCAAGGAAACGCCATACGGGTTTCCGCTCGCCTCCAAACGCAAGAACCGATGTTGCTCTGAAGGAGAACAGAACCATGCGTCACGTCGACTTTTCCCCCCTCTATCGTTCGACCGTCGGTTTCGACCGGCTCTTCTCGATGCTCGATTCGCTCGGCCAGCCCGACGCCGGCCAGAGCTACCCGCCCTACAATATCGAGCGCACCGGCGAGGATTCCTATCGCATCAGCATGGCGGTGGCCGGTTTCTCCGAGGATGACATCGCGATCGAGGCGCACCGCAACGTGCTGACCGTCAAGGGCGAGCGCAAGGAGGAGACCGCCGGCGAAGGCTCGGAGCTTCTCTATCGCGGTATCGCCGCGCGCGCCTTCGAGCGCCGCTTCCAGCTTGCCGACCATGTCGAAGTCGTCGGCGCCGCTCTGAAGAACGGGCTGCTCCACATCGACCTCAAGCGGAATATTCCCGAGGAGATGAAGCCCCGCAAGATCGCGGTCGCGGCGGCTCCGGCCAAGTCCTCCAGGCAGATCGAGGCGAAAGCCGCGTAAGGACGGACGAAGTCTCGAACGATCCGACGGCGGCGCCCGAGGCGCCGCCGTTCTGCGTCCTCGATCAGGCGATCAGCGCGGCAAAGCGCTCGACGTCGTCGGCCGTGGTCGCAAACGAGGTGACGAATCGATAGAGAGCCTCGCCCTCCTCGAGCTTGTCGCCCCAGCCGGCCGGCTGTTCCCAGGGATAGAAGACGGCTCCCCGGCCCTTGAGTTCCTCCGCCAAACCGGTCCCCATGACGGCGAAGACCTCGTTGGCCTGCGGCTCCCACGCCAGCCGCGTCGCGCGTCCTTCGCGCAAGGCGGCGGCGAGCCGTTGCGTCATCGCGTTCGCATGCCGCGCCGTCTCCAGCCAAAGATTATCGCGGAAATAGGCGTCGAACTGGGCCGCGATGAACCGCGACTTCGAGAACAACTGGGCGGCGCGCTTGCGGATGAAGGCCATCTCGCGCGCCTTGTCCAGGTCGAACAGCACGATCGCCTCGGCGCACCAGCATCCGTTCTTGGTGCCGCCGAAGGAGACGATGTCGACGCCGTTCTTCCAGGTCATTTCGGCCGGCGTTGCCCCGAGGGCGACGAGCGCGTTGGCGAACCGCGCCCCGTCCATGTGGAGCGGCAGGGAATGGCGCGAGGCGACGGCGGCGATCGCTGCGATCTCGTCGAGACCGTAGACGGTCCCGACTTCCGTTGCCTGCGTGATCGAGACTGCCATCGGTCGTCCGCCATGGACGAAATCGGGATCGTACCGGGAGATGGCGCGTTCGAGACCGGCCGGGTCGATGCGGCCAAGGGCGCCGTCGACGGCCGCCAGGCGTCCACCGCCGGTCAGATACTCGGGCGCGCCGCATTCGTCGACTAGCATGTGGGCTTCGCGGTGGGCGAAGGCGATGCCGCCGGGGCGATTGACGAGCGCCAGCGAGAGCGCGTTGGCCGCGGTTCCCGTGGCGACGAAGAACACAGCGGCCTCGCGCTCGAACAGGATACTGAAGCGGTCGCTGACCGTCCGGTCGAGATCGCTGGTGCCGTAGGCTGGCGCGTAGTCGCGTGCCTGCGCCGCAAGTGAGGACGCGATCTGCGGATGGGCGCCGGCCCAGTTGTCGGAGGCGAATATCATGGTCTGGAAGGTCCCGTTCGAGCGATCGTCAGCGGCGGACCATTCTCCTTTCCACGGCTTTGTTCAAGGGTGGTCTCGGCCGGGCGGGGAAGCGCTCCGCCAAACGGACGGACGGCCACAGGAGCCGTTGCGCAATATTGTTTCGCCGCGAGCGCCTGCGCGGCAACTTCCTGAGGCAGGGCAACCGAATTATTTACGTTTCAATCTTGATGACCCCGCCCATTTCTGGCATAGAGGGAGATAGGACAGCAGTGCTGTCTTATTTAATGAGCCAAAGCGGCGCGGGACCGGCGTATAGTGCGACGGTCGGCGCAACTTGCGCGGCCGGCCGGTACCGCGGGAGGCGGGCGTGGTCGAAACTGCGGTTGCGGTGTCGACCTTGGATCGAAGCGGCGCTGTACGGCCGGTATCACCGGAAGCGGAGCGCGGTGACGGGTTGCCCGAGAGGGCGAAGATGGAGGACGGGACGATGACGGACAGAACGCCATCTGCGACGACGGGAACCAACCCGGCCGTTCAGACGAAAGCGGCCGCCGTCAAGGCCGCTCCTGCCGGCCTCTACGATCCGCGCAACGAACACGATGCCTGCGGCGTCGGCTTCATCGCCCAGATGAAGGGCGTGAAGTCGCACGGAATCGTCGAAGACGGGCTGGCGATGCTGGAAAACCTCACCCATCGCGGTGCGGTCGGCGCCGACCCGCTGATGGGCGACGGCGCCGGCGTCCTGGTGCAGATTCCGGACCGCTTCTTCCGTCGCGAGATGGCGAAGCAGGGGGTCGAGTTGCCGCAGCCCGGCCACTATGCGGTCGGCCACGTCTTCATGCCGCGCGATCCGTATCTGCGCGCCCATATCGAGGCGATCGTGGCCGAGGTCGCGCATGCCGAAGGCCAGCCGCTGCTCGGCTTTCGCGATGTGCCGGTCGACAACGCGTCGTTGTCGAAGGCGCCGGACATCGCCGCGTCCGAGCCGGTCCACCGCCAGGTCTTCCTCGGCCGCTCAGCCGCGATCGAGACCGACGACGACTACGAGCGGCGCCTCTATATCCTTCGCAAGGTCATATCCGGCCGCATCTACAACGAGACCCAGGGCCGCGACAACGGCGCCTACATCGTCTCGCTGTCGGCGCGGACCATCGTCTACAAGGGCATGTTCCTCGCCTACCAGGTCGGCGCCTACTACAAGGATCTCCTCGATCCAGAGTTCGAATCCGCCCTGATCCTCGTCCACCAGCGCTTCTCGACCAACACCTTCCCGTCGTGGAAGCTCGCCCATCCGTACCGGATGGTCGCCCACAATGGCGAGATCAACACGCTGCGCGGCAACGTCAACTGGATGGCGGCGCGCCAGGCGTCCGTCGATTCCGAGCTGTTCGGCAACGACATCTCGAAGCTGTGGCCGATCTCCTACGAGGGCCAGTCGGACACGGCCTGCTTCGACAACGCGCTGGAGTTCCTGTTCCAGGGCGGCTACTCGCTCAGCCATGCGATGATGATGCTGATCCCCGAGGCGTGGGCGGGCAACAAGTCGATGAACGCCGACCGCAAGGCGTTCTACGAGTACCACGCCGCCCTGATGGAGCCGTGGGA
>CALFXR010000105.1 GCA_937958475.1 uncultured Mesorhizobium sp.
TGACCATCCGCGACCCCAACTGGGATGTCGCCGCCGGCGTCCAGGCGCTGTCGCAGCTGATCGACGAAAAGCCCGACATGATCGTCGTGCAGCCGGCCGATCCGCAATCCTATGTCCGGCTTCTCAAGAAGGCGGTCGATTCCGGCATCAAGGTGGTCGAAGTCAACATGAAGTCGCTGACCACCACCGACGCCTATGTCGGCGCCGACTGGTACGGCCTCGCCAGCCAGGGCATGGACATGCTGGTCAAGGGCTGCGCCAAGAGTGCCGGCAAGTCCGGCAAGATCGCCCTGATCAGCGGCACGCCGACCAATCCCGGCATGATCATCGGCATGCAGGCGATCAACGACAAGCTCGAACAGCACAAGGGGGACCTCGAACTCGTCGCCAACCAGTCGGCCGACTTCGACCCGACCAAGGCGCATGCCATCGCCGCCACGCTGCTGAAGCAGCACGAGGATCTCTGCGGCTTCTACGGCATCTGGGACGGCCAGGACGTCGGCACCGCGGCCGCCATCAAGGAGGCCGGCAAGACCGGCAAGGTCATGCTCGCCTCGTCGGGCGGGGGACGTCTCGCAGCGGCCTGCGACAACCTCGCCAACGACAATTTCTCGGCCTACCTCAGCTATGACGGCCGCGGGCAGGGCCGCGACCTCGCCAACGTGGTCAAGATGCTGCTGCAGGATCCGGCTCCGCCGGCCTCGCACCCCTTCGGCCTCTACAGCCCGGTGACGGTCCTCACCAAGGACAACATGGAAGGCGCCTGCTGGACCATCGAGGACATCAAGGCCAACGGTCCCTGATCGGAAACAATCGGGGCGAAGCCAAGGTAGCGCGGCCCCGGGGCCGCGCTACCGGTATCTCATGAGCGGAGCTTGACGGAATGACGAGGTCGGAAACCTATGCACGCTGGCGCACCCGGCTCGTGCCCGACCATGTCGTCGGCGAAATCCTTTCGAAGAACTGGGTCGACAACGCCATCCCCGTCGCCCTGCTGCTCCTCGCGATCTGCGTCTTCGGCTCGATCATCCCGAACTTTTTCCTGTTCGGCAACCTGACCGACGAGGCGCGCGAGTTCGGCGAGATCGCGCTCGTCGTGCTCGGCATGACCGTCGTCCTGCTTGCGGGCGGCATCGACCTTTCCGTCGGCTCGACCTTCGCGCTGGCGAACTTCATCACGCTGGCGCTGATCAACTGGCAAGGCTGGCCGGCCGGCATCGCCATCGGCTGCGCCCTGCTGGCCGGGGCCCTGGTCGGCCTGCTCAACGGCTTCCTCGTCGGATATCTGCGGCTGCGCGCCTTCCTCACCACCCTGGTGACACTCATCGTCGTGCGCGCCATCGTCGACACGCTGGTACTCAACTACTCCAACAAGGTGGTCGTGCCCGTCGCGCAATCGCCGATGTGGGAGTATCTCAGCTACGAGGACATCAACGGCGTTCCGGTCGCCTTCATCGTCGCCCTCCTGCTCGCGGTCACCGGCCACGTCTTCCTGACGCGGCTGCGTCCCGGCTGGCGCATCCTCGCGGTGGGCGGCTCGCGCCGCTCGGCCTACAATGCCGGCCTGCCGGTGCGCCGTATCGTGGCAGGGACCTATGTCCTGTCCGGCGTGCTGGCCGCCGCGGGAGGCGTGTTCTACGCCTCGCGTCTAGGCGCCGCGACGGCGAGCACCGGCGCGGGCATGGAAGTCGCGGCGCTGACCGCCGCCGTTCTCGGTGGGGTCAGCCTGGGCGGCGGTCGCGGTTCGGTGACCAAGGCCATGCTCGGCGCCGCCACCGTCCTCGTCATCGGCAACAGCCTGATCCAGATGGGCTTGAGAAGCGGCACCAACGCA
The DNA here is from genome assembly GCA_937958475.1 of uncultured Mesorhizobium sp. Taxonomy (GTDB): domain Bacteria; phylum Pseudomonadota; class Alphaproteobacteria; order Rhizobiales; family Rhizobiaceae; genus DUSC01. The sequence goes on from CALFXR010000105.1 coordinate 1,835, forward strand.
TTGGCGCTGGGCGTCGTGCTCGTGTTCGCCGTGGCGATCGACGTGAAGTGGCTGAAGAACCGCTTCAAGCTACTGTCGCGGGTCTATGTCTCGCCCGCCTATTTCCGCCTGCCGCCGCGGCCTGCCGCGATCGAGGGGGCGGACTCACCGTATGCGCCGAACGACCGCCTGGGCGACGTGGAGCTGATCGGGCTGGGCGAGATCGACGCCGCTGAGGACCCGATCCTCGATATCGACGACAACCTCTATTTCGGCAGCAGGCAAGGCGACATCATCCGCTATTTCGGCCCCGACCACAAAAGGTGGGAGGTCTACGCCCATGTCGGCGGCATGCCGCTCGGCCTCGCCTTCGACAAGGCCGGCGACCTTGTCTGCTGCATCGCCGGGATGGGCCTCTACAAGATCGTGCGCGAGACGCGCGAGGTGGTGAAGCTGACCGACGAGACCAATCGCTCCTGGTTCTCCGTCATCGACGATTCGCGCCTGCGCCTGCCCGACGACCTCGACATCGCGCCGGACGGCCGCATCTTCTTCAGCGAGGCCACCATCCGATTCGACATGCATGAATGGATGGTCGACGCGCTGGAATCCCGCGGCAACGGCCGCATCATCTGCCACGACCCGCGCGACGGCACGACCCGAACGGTCGTCTCGGGCATTCGCTTTCCGAACGGTATCTGCCTGGCGCATGACGGCCGGTCGCTGTTCTTCGCCTCGACCTGGAGTTGCACGATCGAACGATACTGGCTGGAGGGGCCGAAGAAGGGGCGCACCGAGACGGTGATCGCCGACTTGCCGGGTTATCCCGACAACATCAACCGCGCCTCGGACGGCACCTACTGGCTGGCGCTTGTCGGCATGCGCACGCCGGCCTTCGACCTCGCACTGCGCAAACCGGCCTTCCGCCGGCGCATGGTGCAGCAACTGGCGCAGGACGAGTGGCTGTTCCCGCAGATGAACGTCGGCTGCGTCGTCAAGTTCGACGAGAACGGCGCGGTGCGCGACTGTCTGTGGGACCGGCGCGGCGTCAACCACCCGATGATCACCTCGTGCAACGAACACCGCGGCCACCTCTATCTTGGCGGCATCGTCAACAACCGCGTCGGCCGCTACCGGATCGAAGGCGCCGATCCGGACTTCACCAACCAGGGCTCCTACTGGGGAGCCGGCCGATGATCGGCGCCATGCGCAGCATTTTCGACAGATGGCGCGGCAGCGGCGCCCATGCCGCCACGGTGCCGCCGATGGACGGCGTGCTGGGACCCAACCAGGCGATCGAGGAAGCGCCGCTCCTGCTGGAAGCGGAAGCGCCGGACAATCTGGCGTCGGACGGCGTCCGCATGGTGTTCTCCACGGATCGTACGGTCATGGGGTTCGGCGTCAACGGTCGGCTGGCTGCGGCGGAGCCGATCGCCGCATTCGACCATCCGATCTCCGCGCTGGCGTTGCACGGCGACGGCGGGACAGCCGTCGGCTTGGAGAGCGGCGGCGTGCGCCTAAGTGGCGGCAGGCATGACGGCAAGACGGTCGCCGGCGTCGGCGACCGTCCCGCGGCGTGTCCGACGGCGCTGCTCTTCGCCGACGCCGACACGCTGTTCGTCGCCCTCGGCTCGCGGCAGAATGCGCCGTCGATGTGGCGCCACGACCTGATGCAGAGGAACGCCAGCGGCTCGGTGTGGCGATGCAACCTGGCGACCGGGGAGGCTGTCTGCATTGCCGACGGACTCGCCTGGCCGGGCGGGCTGCTGGCTGGGTGCGACGGCGGCCTGACGGTTTCGGAGAGCTGGCGAAACCGGCTTGTCGAACTGCGGACCGGCACGAAGCCTTCCGTCGTGCTGGCCGATATCGCCGGCTATCCGGGACGGTTGTCGCCGGCCTCGAACGGAGGGTCATGGCTGTCGGTGTTCGCGCCGCGCAGCCAACTGGTCGAGTTCGTGCTGCGCGAGGACGACTACCGCGCCAGCATGCTGGCCGAGATCGAGCCGGAATACTGGGTGGCGCCGTCGCTGTCGGCGGCGTACTCGTTCCTCGAGCCGATGCAACTCGGCGGCCTGAAGCAACTCGGCATTCTGAAGCCCTGGGCGCCGACGCGGTCCTATGGGCTGGTGATCGGCCTCGACGAGCGGAACGAGCCTGTGGCGAGCTTCCACAGCCGCGCCGACGGCCGCCGGCACGGCATCACCAGCGCACTGGAGGTCGGCGGGCGCCTGATCCTGACCAGCAAGGGCGGCAACGCGATCGTCTCGGTCCCGCTCGACAGTCCGGGAGCGCCCGAATGACCTCCTTCATCGAGATGCGCGGCGTCACCAAAGCCTATCGGGGCGTGCCGGCCGTGAAGAACGTCAGCTTCGATCTGGAACGCGGCGAAATCCATGCGCTTCTGGGCGAAAACGGCGCCGGCAAGTCGACGCTGACCAAGATGATGGCAGGTGTCGTCGAGCCGACGTCGGGCGAGATCGCCGTGGACGGTCGCCCCGTCGCCTACGCCACGCCCGCGGAGGCGCTGCGCGACGGCATCGTCATGGTTTTCCAGGAAAACAGCCTCGTCCCATCGATGACGGTGGCGCAGAACCTCTATCTGGGAGAGGAGAGGTTCTTCAACCGCCTGCGCGGCCTCTACATCGCCGCACAGCAGTTCCTGCAGTCGCTGAACTTCAACGTCGACCCCTGGGCGACCGTGACGACGCTCGGCGCGGCCAAGAAGCAGATGGTCGAGATCGCGCGTGCCGTGCGGCAGAACGCCAAGGTCATCATCTTCGACGAGCCGACCGCCTCGCTGACGCCGGAGGAGAAACACCACTTCTTCGCCCTGATCCGACGCCTGAAGGCACGCGGCGTATCGATCGTCTTCATCTCGCATGCGCTGGAGGAGGCCCTGCAAGTCTCCGACCGCATCACGATCCTGCGCGACGGCGAGCACGTCGTCACCGATCTCGCGGCGAACTTCGACCGCGATCGGATCATCCGGGCGATGGTAGGGCGCAGCCTGTCGGACGAGCTCTATACACGCGCAGACGGACATGTACGCAGGCCGGGCCGGCGGGTGCTCAGCGTCCAGAACCTGTCCATGGGACAGGCAGTGCGCAACAACTCCTTCACCATCTATGCCGGGCAGATCACCGGCATCTTCGGCCTGATCGGCTCGGGCCGTACCGAGACGGCGAAGATCGTGGCGGGCGTCCTGAAACGCGACTTCTTCCACGGCGGCGAGGTGCGCCTCGGCGACCGGCCGGTCCGCTATCGCGTGCCGCGCTCGGCCGTGCTCGACGGCATCTGCTACGTCACCGAGGATCGCAAGGTCGAGGGCTTCTTCGAGACGATGTCGATCGCCGAGAACCTGCAGATGGGCGAACTCGCCTCCCGCGAGGGCCGTGGCTTCGTCCTGCGCATGGCCGAGATGCAGGCGCTGGCGGACGAGTGGACCGGGCGCCTGGCCATTCGCGCGGGCGACGCGAATGCGCGGGTCATCGAACTGTCCGGCGGCAACCAGCAGAAGGTCGTGATCGCCAAGTCGCTGGTGCAGAAGCCCGGCGTCGTCATTTTCGACGAACCGACGCGCGGTGTCGACGTCGGAGCGATCGCCGAGATCCACGGGCTGATCAACCGGCTGGCCGACGACGGCCTGGCCGTCATCGTCATATCGTCCTACCTGCCCGAGATCCTCAACCTGTCCGACCGGATTCTGGTCTCGCAGCGCGGCCGCATCGTCGAGGAATTCGCACCGGACGTCGCGACGCAGGAGACCATCATGTATGCGGCGGTGCACTGAACGATCCGGGGCGGCCGCAGCCGGATTGAAATGATCTCCCGGCGTGCGAAGGATGGGCCGGCCCAGGGGCTTCATTGTGACGGCCGATGCGAATCCGGCCGCGCTGACCGGTACGCGCTGTATCCGAACGGGGATTCTAAGCCCTGATGGTGAACCTTATCGCAAGGTGTTGAAAGAGGGGATTCCCGCGCCCGGAGGGCGGTCACGACAAAGAATCCCTTGCCTCCATTAAATTAATTATCTAGTGAGTGAATGACGTGAAGCGGAGCCGATAGGCGGTTGCCGTTGCACGGTCGGGTGACGACAGCTGGGCCGAACCAGCCGACGGCATGAACTCGGCGAACCTCGACCTCGTCTGGAACGAACGCGGTTCCGCGGTTCGGCAGGTGAGGGCGGAAGGAACAGGAGAGGCGGCGGGCAGGGCGGTTTTGAGAGAACGGCCCCGCAGGCGATGAAGTTCAAGGCAAGCGCCGAAGCGATCGAGGAGGAGGCGCAACAAATCAGCATCGATGCGGCGCCGGATTGGTCGGCGTCATTCCAGGGAGGAACTATCCATGAGGAAGCTAATCGAGTCGACGGCGCTTGCGCTGTCTATCCTGGGTGCCACCGCCTTGTCGGTGATGGCGCAGGAAACGCTGAAGATCGCCTATGTCGACCCGCTATCGGGCGGCGGCGCGAGCATCGGCCAGATCGGCATGAACCAGCTCAACTTCATCGCCGACGAGATCAACGCCAAGGGCGGGGTCAACGGCAAGAAGGTCGAGGTGATCGGCTACGACAACCAGACCAATCCGCAGGTCAGCCTCGTCCAGGTGCAGAAGGCGATCGACGAGGGCATCAAGGTGATCGTGCAGGGCAACGGCTCGTCGGTCGCCGTCGCCGTGTCGGACTTCATCACCAAGTACAATGACCGCAATCCCGGTGCCAACATCGTCCACCTGAACTACGCGGCGATCGACCCGGTCCTGACCAACGAGAAGTGCAGCTACTGGCACCTCACCTGGGACGCCAGCGCCGCCATCAAGATGGAAGCTCTGACCAACTTCATCAAGGACAAGCAGGACCTCAAGAAGGTCTACCTGATCTCGCAGGACTACTCGTTCGGCCATGCCGTCGCCAGCGCGGCGAAGAGCATGCTGCAGACGAAGCGTCCCGACGTCGAGATCGTCGGCGACGAGTTCCATCCGCTGGTCAAGATCACCGATTTCTCGCCCTATGTCGCCAAGATCCAGGCGTCGGGCGCCGACACCGTCATCACCGGAAACTGGGGGCAGGACCTGGCCCTGCTGATCAAGGCCGCCGGCCAGGCCGGCCTGAACGTCAACTGGTACACCTTCTACGCCGGCGGCGCCGGCGCGCCCACCGCGATCAAGCAGGCGGGCCTGGAGAACAAGGTCTTCCAGATCAACGAGGGCATCAACAACCAGGGCTACGGTCCGGCCGAGGAACGCGCCGGGGCTCTGATGAAGCGCTTCTCCGACGCGCCCGTCTATTATCCCCGCATGTTCAACATGATGGACATGGTCTTCAAGGCGATGGAGGAAGCCAAGTCCGAGGATCCGGGCGATTTCGTTCCTAAGCTCGAAGGCATGAAGCACAAGAGCTTCGCTGCCGGCGACGAGGGCTTCATGCGCGCCGACGACCACCAGTTCTTCCAGCCGCTCTACATCTCGACGCTGGGTACCTTGGAGCCCGGGCAGAAATTCGACGAAGAGCACACGGGCTGGGGCTGGAAGATGGCGGCGGCGGTGCCGACCGAATCCACCCTGCTTCCCACGACCTGCCAGATGAAGCGTCCCTGACGCGACGAGGGCGGTGCCGCCGGCACCGCCCCTACTTCCAGGCAACCTTCTTGATCGCTGCTGCGGCGGCGCGGGGAAAGCGGGACCGTGCTCGAGATCGTCATCATTTCGACGCTGAACGGCGTCCTGTACGGCATGCTGCTGTTCCTGATGGCCAGCGGCCTAACCGTCATCTTCTCGATGATGGGCGTGCTCAACCTCGCCCATGCGAGCTTCTATATGCTGGGCGCCTTCTTCGGCTTCGAGATCAGCCGCCGGCTGGGCTTCTGGCCGGCGCTCGTCGTCGCCCCGGTGCTTGTTGCGTTGATCGGCATGGCGGTCGAGCGCTACGGGCTGCGACGCGTCCACAGGCACGGACACGTCGCGGAGCTGCTCTTCACCTTCGGGCTGACCTTCGTCATCAAGGAGGTCGTGGAGATGGTGTGGGGCAAGCTGCCGACCGACTACCGCGTGCCGCCGGCGCTCGACTTTTCCGCCTTCACGCTGTTCTCGAGCAGCTATCCCGCGTTCAAGCTGTTCGTCCTGCTGATCTCGGTGGCGATCTTTCTTGTCCTCCTGATGATCATCCGCCACACGCGCATCGGCCTGATCGTCCAGGCGGCGCTCAGCCATCCCGGAATGGTCGGCATGCTCGGCCACAATGTCGATCGCATCTTCATGCTGGTCTTCGGCGTCGGCGTCGG